>NZ_JBNDJH010000006.1:0-365350 GCF_050434865.1 Pseudomonas silensiensis | reverse complement strand
GAACGCCGGTTTGTTAGATGTGTTTGCTCGCACGAACATCATCAATCAAATCGGCGTTCTTGTTTCTGTGTTTCCCGGGATTCCGTGAAGAACCAAAAAAATGCCGCTCATGTGAGCGGCATTTTTTGTTCAGCCGTAAAGCTTATTCCGACGCGACAGCATTCTTCGCCAGGATCGCGTTCGCCAGTTCCATGTCCGTGGCCTGCAGGCCAGGGTTGTCGGCACGGACTTTCTGCATCGCGGCCTCCAGGTATGGACCGCGAATGCCGCCGTCACTGGCGACAAAGCTGCCAGCATCGTCTTGTGCGGCAACGATCAGCTTGTGATCCTTGAAGGTCAGGTAGGTCGAGCCGGTGGTGGCACCGGACGAGATGACATTACGCCAAAAGCTATCGGCCATCGCCGAACCGACAGGAAGGGACAACAAGGCGATGGTAGCGACAGCAAGTTTGAGACGCATATTGAGTGACTCCACTGGGTTAACTACGGCGTTGGATTGCCAATCCCCCAATCGAGTTCCATGACGGCCACGCCTACTTTTGTTCGCTCTGCGGCGTTACTCGCAGCACCTCCTCGATCGTCGTCAAACCCGCTGCGACTTTTTGCGCCCCTGACAATCGCAAACTGCGCATGCCTTCCTTGAACGCCTGACGCCGCACGGCCAGCAAATCGGTGTCGGGGTTGATCAGCGCTTTGACGCCGTCCGTCAGCTGCATGATTTCGTAGACCCCGGCGCGACCGCGGTAACCGGTATCGCGGCATTCCAGGCAACCGATGGCGCGATGTGCGTTGTTCGGCAACGGTGCGTTCCAGGGCCGGGTCAAGGTTTGCCAGTCTTCTTCACCCAGCGTCAGCGGTGCCTTGCAATGCGGGCACAAGGTGCGGACCAGGCGCTGGGCCATGACGCCAAGCACCGTGGCTTTGATCAGGTAATGCGGCACACCCAGCTCCAGCAAGCGGCTGATCGCGCTCGGTGCATCGTTGGTGTGCAGCGTCGACAGCACCAAGTGACCCGTGAGCGCTGCCTGGATTGCCATTTCAGCGGTTTCCAGATCACGGATCTCACCGATCATGATGATGTCCGGATCCTGCCGCATCAGTGCGCGCACACCGGCGGCGAAAGTCAGGTCGATGTTGTGCTGGACCTGCATCTGGTTGAACGCCGGCTCGACCATTTCGATCGGGTCTTCGATGGTGCAGAGGTTGACCTCCGGCGTCGCCAGTTTCTTCAGGGTGGTGTAGAGCGTGGTGGTCTTGCCGGAACCGGTCGGGCCGGTGACCAGAATGATGCCGTTGGGCTGGGTCGTCATGTCCTGCCAGCGGCGCAAGTCGTCGGCGGAGAAGCCCAACTGATCAAAGTTCTTGAGCAGTACCTCCGGGTCGAAGATCCGCATGACCATTTTTTCGCCGAATGCGGTCGGCAATGTCGACAGCCGCAACTCGACTTCGCCACCGTCCGGGGTTTTGGTCTTGACCCGGCCGTCCTGGGGTTTGCGTTTTTCCGCGACGTTCATCCGCCCAAGGCTTTTCAGGCGGCTGACAATGGCCATGGTCACTTGCGGCGGGAATTGATAGACGTTGTGCAGCACGCCGTCGATGCGAAAGCGCACCGTGCCTTGCTCGCGCCGTGGTTCGATGTGGATATCGCTGGCGCGCTGCTGGAACGCGTACTGGAATAGCCAATCGACGATGTTGACGATGTGCGCGTCATTGGCGTCCGGTTCCTGGTCGCTGGCGCCGAGGTTGAGCAGCTGCTCGAAGTTGCCCAGGGTGTTCATCTGCTGATCGGTGTTGGTCGCGCCGCTGACCGATTTGGCCAGGCGGAAGAACTCCACGCTGAAGCGCTGGATGTCGACCGGGTTGGCGACCACACGCTTGATCGGCAGTTTCAGCACATGGGTCAGGTCGGCTTCCCAGCCGGTGACGTAGGGCTGGGCGCTGGCCACGGTGACTGCCTCGCGGTCGATAGACACCGCAAGAATCTTGTGGCGCTGGGCGAACGCGTAGGACATCAGCGGCGTAATCGCGGCGACGTTGATCTTCAGCGGGTCGATACGCAGATAAGGCTGACCGGCCTGCTGCGACAGCCACAGGGTCAGGCTTTCCAGGTCGAGGTGTTTGCCGGGACGGCTGAGATCGTCCAGGAGTTGGCTGGCGATGAATTCCAGTGGGTGCATCTGGCCATTGGTGGCGTGACGGCGTCGAGCATTGAGCGCGAGTTCGGCCGAGTCCTGACTGATGAAGCCTTGGGCGACCAGTTCACGCAGCAAATCATTGAGATCCAGCCAGCGGTCCTGAATGGCGAGTTGAACGGACATGCGGGCTCCTCATGAACAACAGTTCGCAAAGGATAGTCGCGGACCTGCAGACCGTTGGGCCACTACACGACGAAGCCGTGTCGAGTTTTTTCAGCCCGCCGCCTGAGCCGGTTCATCCCATGCGCATTCAACCGCTTGCAGCTCAACGGAACAGACGCTGATCAGGTTACGTAATTTTTCTGCGATCACTTGGGCGCGGTGCCAGCTCAGGCCGTCTATCACGATGTCGATCGACAGCAGATCGTTCATCCGCTGCACGTTGACCTGTTGCGGCGTCAGAAACTGCAAAGCGAACAGGTTGAGCGCCCGGCACAGCAGGTCCGGTTCGGCCTCGGCGAGCAATTGATAGTGAACGCGGCAGTGGGCGTTGCTGAGGTTCCAGACATCGGCGCGGGTGTGCGGGGTGTTGACGGCTTCTAAATGCGGCATGGTCGGTCTCCAAAATCACTGGAGGAATTTTTACATTCGGTGCCGGGCATTTCTTATCTATGATTGGGCTTATTGGCGATTATTTGAATTGCTTGATTCGGTAAGTTATCAATCAAAGGTTTTTTTATGCACAGCGAGCTGGATGGCTACGACCGCAAGATTCTCGCGTTGCTGCAAGAGGACGCTTCGCTCTCCAGCGCGCAGATCGCCGAGCAGGTGGGGCTGTCGCAGTCGCCGTGCTGGCGGCGGATTCAGCGGATGAAGGAGGAGGGGATTATTCGCGGGCAGGTGACGCTGCTTGATCGGAAGAAAATCGGTCTGAACACGCAGATCTTCGCTGAAATCAAACTCAACGCTCACGGGCGTTCGAACTTCACCGAATTCACCGAGGCGATTCGCGGCTTTCCCGAAGTGCTGGAGTGTTATGTGCTGATGGGGTCGGTGGATTTCTTGCTGCGGATTGTGACGGCGGATATTGAGGCGTATGAGCGGTTTTTCTTCGAGAAGCTGTCGATGGTGCCGGGGATTCAGGAGGTGAACTCGATCGTGGCTTTATCTGAGATAAAGTCCACGACGAGTTTGCCGGTGTTGCGCTGATCGGGATGGCAGAGGTTTTTTGTGGCGAGGGAGCTTGCTCCCTCACCACAGGGGGTTACATACGCAGCAGCATCTTCCACGCACGATTCTGATACACCGCAATCGCCTGCTGCTTGCGCGCATCCAGCGATTCATCGGTGATCGGCTCGTTAGCAAGCAGAGCAAGCTGTTTCAGCTCACCGTACAGGCGATCCATTTCCGGAATCTCCAGCACGTTGCGGGCGTGGTGCAACCAGGCCTGGATGCGTTCGATGCGCGGCAGTTGCTCGGCCAGGTCTTCCGGCTGTTGCTGATAACGCTGCAGTTGCAGGGAAGTCGCTTCTTCACCCAGCAAACGCGGCAGCCAGCTGCCCAGTTGCGCAGCGCCCTGGCGATTGCCACGGACATTGCGGTCGGCAGTCCAGGTGCGGGCCAGCAACCAGCGCGAAGTGTTCAGCGAGAACAGGCCCCAACGCGGGTCTTCCAGTTCTTCGAGGAACTGTTCCGGCGCGGCTTTGCGCACGTCTTCGTCGTCGATACCGGCTTGCACCAGCGGACGCCAGTCTTCGAGCAAGGCATCCAGCGCGATGCGTAGATCGTGCGTCGACTGACGCGGCGCGGCTTGGCCCAGGCTGCTCAGCAGCGCGCGCAATTCAGCGAGGTTTTCGACCCAGTCCAGCAACAGGCGCCAGTGGCCGTTGAAGCGATACTGCTCGGCCAGACGCTGGCTGCTGCTCAGCAAGTGCCAGCTCAATGCAGCGAAAGCGTCATCCAGCGGGGTTTCGGCGGTAATCTTCGGCGCCGGCAGGCTCAGCGAGTAGCTGTTGGCGTCGTACAGGCGATAACCGCGCTCGGCCTTGCTGATGTCACACGGCATCAGGGCCAGGGTTGCGGCCAGTTCGGCGGCCAGTTCCAGCAACGCGGCCGGCTCGCCTTCGCGCAGTTCAAGTTCCAGCTCGCAGATTTCTTCTTTCTGCTTGCCTACGATCACGTGACCCAGATCCAGTGCGGCTTCGATGACCACTTTGGTCTTGCCACGGCCCCAGGCGATTTCTGCGCGTTCGCGGACGAAATCGGTGGTGAAGATCGGCTTCAGGGTTTTCTTGTCCAGCTCGGCCAGCTCTTCAGGCCAGCATTCGCCGTCAAGTTTCTTCACGTCGAGCTTGGCTTTGGGCAGGTTCCAGTCGTATTCGTTACGCTCGGACAAACCGGCAACGCTATGGCCACGGGTCTTGAGGGTCTGAATCACTTCTTCGCCATCGCGGCGCAGGCGCAGGGCAACCTTGGCGCGGGCCAGGTCGCGCTCAGGCGTGTCGAAGTACTGGTTCATCAACTCACGGCGTTCCCAGCCACTTTTGTTGCGTTTTTTCAGGAGCGGGTGCTCGCGCAGGGCCGCGAGAGTTTCTCGGCTGACGCGGAGTTTGATTTCGGTTTCTTTCTGCATGGCCGGAAAATCCAGGATCGGGAGCGCAGCCGGGGGGAATGTGTGGCTGCCAAGGTCGTGCAGTGTACAGGACTCGTCAGTCCTACGCGCCGCGACGGTTTATTCCTGTCGCCGGATGGCTCTATGATGGAGTTCAAATCGGGAGTTGGGAGTCAGCGATGCTTTTGCCATCCATGAAAGATCAGTTCGCTGCGCTGATCGCTGCGCCGTCCGTCAGTTGTACGCAGGCCAGCCTCGATCAAACCAACCGTCCGGTGATTGATTTGCTGGCGACGTGGCTCGGCGATCTGGGTTTTACCTGCGACATCCAGCAGGTCAGCCCCGGCAAATTCAACCTGCTGGCCAGTTTCGGTTCCGGCCCCGGTGGCCTGGTGCTGGCCGGTCACAGCGACACGGTGCCGTTCGATGAGGCGTTGTGGCAGACCGATCCGCTGAAGCTGACCGAAGTCGACGGCCGCTGGGTCGGACTTGGCAGCTGCGACATGAAGGGCTTTTTCGCGCTGGCCATCGAAGCCGTCATACCGCTGCTCGACCAGCCGTTCAAGCAACCGCTGCTGATCCTCGCTACCTGTGATGAAGAAAGCTCGATGTCCGGCGCTCGCGCCCTGGCCGAAGCCGGGCGTCCGCTCGGTCGTGCGGCGGTGATTGGCGAGCCGACCGGGTTGAAGCCGATCCGCATGCACAAAGGCATCATGATGGAGCGCATCGACATCCTCGGTCAGAGCGGCCACTCCTCGGATCCGCGCCTCGGCCACAGCGCCCTCGAAGCCATGCACGATGCCATCGGTGAACTGCGTGGTTTGCGGTTGGCGTGGCAGCGTGAATTCCGTAATCCACAGTTCAGCGTGCCGACGCCGACCCTGAATTTCGGCTGCATCCATGGTGGCGATAACCCCAACCGTATTTGCGGCCAGTGTTCGCTGGAGTTTGATCTGCGCCCGTTACCGGGCATGGACCCCAATGCCCTGCGCGCGGAGATTCTGCAGAAGCTCAAGCCCATTGCCGAGTGGCACCAGGTGAAGATCGATTACGCGCCGCTGTTCCCCGAAGTGCCGCCGTTCGAGCAGGCCGAGGACGCCGAATTGGTCCGGATCGCGGAAAAGCTCACCGGCCATCGTGCCGAAGCAGTGGCGTTCGGCACCGAAGCGCCTTATCTTCAGCGTCTTGGCTGCGAAACCCTGGTGCTCGGCCCTGGCGACATCGCCTGTGCGCACCAACCGGGGGAATACCTCGAAATGTCACGTTTGCAGCCTACGGTGCATCTATTACGTCAACTGATTGAACATTACTGCCTGACACCGGCCGAAACACCGATGACAGTCAGTTGAGCGAGGTTCCTGTAGGAGTGAGCCTGCTCGCGATAGCGGTGTGTCAGACACTTCAGTATCGACTGACATTTCGCTATCGCGAGCAGGCTCACTCCTACAGGGGCTGTGTCATGGCTGACAAGACTTGTAAATTGCCAATGTCCCAACCCGTATTCATGAGGAGAGCGCGCGTGTCGCCAAGCCTGTTCCGACGATAACCATCAGCCCGCTGTGCGTTTTCTGTTTCGCCCATTTTTTGGCTGCTATTTATTACAGGCCCAGGTTCATGCCCGAATACGTTAATTGGCTTCGTCACGCTTCGCCTTACATCAACGCTCACCGCGATTGCACCTTCGTCGTCATGCTGCCCGGCGACGGCGTGGAGCACCCGAACTTCGGCAATATCGTCCACGACCTTGTGCTGTTGCACAGCCTGGGCGTGCGACTGGTGCTGGTTCACGGTTCCCGTCCGCAAATTGAAACCCGCCTGGCTACGCGCGGCCTGACCCCGCATTACCACCACGGCATGCGCATCACCGATGCCGCAACGCTGGAGTGTGTGATCGATGCGGTGGGCCAGCTGCGTATCGCCATCGAGGCGCGGCTGTCCATGGACATGGCTTCATCGCCGATGCAGGGCTCGCGTCTGCGGGTGGCCAGCGGCAACCTGGTGACGGCGCGGCCGATTGGCGTGCTCGAAGGCGTCGACTATCACCACACCGGCGAAGTGCGTCGGGTTGACCGCAAGGGCATCAATCGCCTGCTGGATGAGCGTTCCATCGTGCTGTTGTCGCCACTGGGTTACTCGCCGACCGGTGAGATTTTCAACCTGGCCTGCGAAGACGTTGCCACTCGCGCGGCCATCGATCTGGGGGCGGACAAGCTGCTGTTGTTCGGCGCCGACCTGGGTCTGATCGATGAAAACGGTCGTCTGGTTCGTGAGTTGCGTCCGCAACAAGTGCCGGCGCATCTGCAGCGTCTGGGCAGCAACTATCAGGCTGAGCTGCTGGATGCGGCCGCTGAGGCCTGCCGCGGCGGCGTGGCGCGCAGTCATATCGTCAGTTATGCCGAAGACGGCGCGCTGCTGACCGAACTGTTCACCCGTGACGGTGGCGGTACGCTGGTGGCCCAGGAGCAATTCGAGGTTGTGCGTGAAGCGGCCATCGAAGACGTTGGTGGTTTGCTGGATTTGATCAGCCCGCTGGAAGAGCAGGGCATTCTGGTGCGGCGTTCCCGTGAGGTGCTGGAGCGTGAGATCGAGCAGTTCAGTGTGGTCGAGCGCGAAGGCATGATCATCGCGTGTGCGGCGCTGTATCAGATTGCCGATTCGGATGCGGGGGAGTTGGCGTGTCTGGCGGTGAACCCGGAATACCGCCATGGCGGTCGTGGTGATGAATTGCTGGAACGCATCGAAACCCGCGCCCGGGCGCAGGGGTTGAAAACCTTGTTCGTACTGACGACCCGAACTGCTCACTGGTTTCGCGAGCGTGGGTTTGTGCCGAGCAGCGTAGAGCGTCTGCCGTCGGCGCGGGCGTCGCTGTACAACTATCAGCGTAATTCGAAGATCTTCGAAAAGACCCTGTAACAATGTGGCGAGGGAGCTTGCTCCCGCTGGGCTGCGGAGCGGCCCCAAAACCAACGACCGCGGTATGACAGATTCACCGCGTTGTCGGGGTTGGGAGTCCTCCGGCCTCCAGCGGGAGCAAGCTCCCTCGCCACAGGGTTCTGCGTGTTACTCAGCCACAAACTTCGCGCTGACATACGGCGAATAGTCCGGCAGCACCGTCTCGACCTTCCCTTGTTCCTTCAAGAACTTCGCCGTCTCGCCAATCGCCTTGGCCGTGCCGCCGTCCAGCAGCGCGGTGGTCTGTTGGGCTTTAGCCTCCGGGAACGTAGAGCCGGCCAGCAACTCCGGCACATCGACGGCATTGGCACCGGTCAGTTTGGCGATTTTTTGCACCGGTACCGAGTCAGCAGTCCAGCTGTCTTTATGCGCGGCATAGTCGGCGAACGAGTCCAGCGTGACCTTGGCAAATTTGGCCACAACCTCTGGGTGCTTCTCGGCGTAATCCTTGCGCGCGACCCAGACCTCGAAGGTCGGCGCACCCCATTGGCCGACCTGTGCCGCGTCGGTCAAGGTCTTGCCGGTCTTGCGAATTTCCCCCAGCGCGGGTGACCAGACAAACGCACCATCGATGTCACCACGCTTCCACGCCGCCGCGATTTCCGCCGGCTGCAAATTCACTACTTTGACTTTCGAGGCGTCCAGGCCCCAATGCTTCAACGCCCCTAGCAAACTGTAGTGGGAGGTTGAAACGAAGGGGGTGGCGATGGTCTTGCCGATCAGATCTTCCGGTTTATCGATGCCGCTGCCGTTACGCACCACGAGGGCTTCAGCGGCGTTGATCTGGGCGGAAACGATGAACGCGACAATCGGCAGATTGCGCGAAGCAGCGGCTGCCAGCGGACTTGAGCCGAGGTTGCCAATCTGCACGTCGCCGGAAGCAATGGCAGTAACCACTTCCGGGCCGCTATTGAAACGACGCCAGTCAATTTTCTGGCCTAGGGTTTTCTCGTACAGTCCGTCTGCCTGGGGGACTTTGCTGGGGTCGATGCCGGTTTGATAACCGATCGTGAGGTTCGCCGCATGTGCGCTAAAAGATATTATTAGCGATACATAAACTGTAACAATTGAACCGGATAGTGCGCGTTTGGTCGTCATGGCGCTGCCTTTCGATAGGGATTGATCGTGAATTGCATCAAAGCTAATCGATCTAAAAAAAGGCTTACAAATACCATTTAGGAATTAGCTTATGAGCCGGTACCCGTGTCCCGGTTCAAGGGGTAGGGCGGAGCTAAATTCCTAAACGGTATGAAAAAGAATTGGGTGATTCTTTTTGGGTTTATGGCCCGACAAGGAAGAAATTTATTGGGGATTAGACCATGGTCGTAGACACACAAAGTTACGATTGACTTGTGGGTCACGGTCTGGCGCTAATCGCGCATCTTAGGATCCGAGGCAATTAACCCCGGACCAGGAACACAAGAATTAGAAACGATAGGAGCGAAACAATGAACAAGTCGACCTTGGCTCTGGCCGTGGCGGTAGGGGTTTTGGCGCAGCAGGCAGGCGCCGCGGGTTTCCTGGAAGACAGCAAGGCTTCCGTCAGTTCTCGCACCATGTATTTCAACAACGATAACCGAGAAGGCGGCGCGGATCAGAGAGAGACCGCTGAAGGCCTCAAGTTCGATTATCTGTCCGGTTTCACCCAAGGTACTGTCGGCTTCGGTATCGACGCCCAGGCCCTCGTGGGTATCCATCTGGACGGCGGCAAGGGTCACCACCCAGCCCTCAACAACACATTCTTCCCAAGCGACACCGATGGTTCGGCCGTGGACGAGTGGAGCCGCGCGGCAGCCAACGTCAAGGCGCGCTTCTCGAAGACTGAAGCCCACCTGGGTGGCGCTCTGCAACCGAACATGCCGATCCTGGTAGCGAACGACAGCCGCCTGCTGCCACAGACCTTTGACGGTGGCACCATCACCTCGAAGGAAATCGACAACGTGACCCTCAACGCGGGTCAGTTGGAACACTCGGCGGGTCGTGCCTCTTCAAACTCCACCGGCCTGGCCGTGGCTGGCGGTACTCAGGACAGCAATCAGTTCCGTTACGCCGGTGCTGACTGGAAGGTCACCAAAGACCTGACCCTGCAGTACTACCACTCGAATCTGAAGGATTACTACAAACAGGACTTCCTTGGCCTGATCCACGTTTTCCCGATCGACGCCAACCAGTCCTTCAAGACAGACCTGCGCTATTTTGACAGCAGCTCCATTGGCAAAAATGGCGACGCCGGCTACCGCTTCAACAACAACAACGGTTTTGCCAGGACCCCGGGCGAGGTCGATAACAAGACCTGGAGCGCCATGTTCACCTACACCCTGGGTGGCAACGCCTTCTTGCTCGGTCACCAGCGTGTCAGCGATGACGGCGGTTTCGTCTACCTGAACCAGGGCAACGTTGTTGATGGCAATGGTCGTCCGGAAGCGAACGGAGGCGCGAGCTTCTACCTGTTCACCGATGCCATGATTAACGGTTTTGTCCGTGCCGGTGAAAACACCACCTTCGGCCAGTACTCCTATGACTTCGCTGCGCTGGGTGTGCCTGGCCTGAAAACCTCGATTGCCTACCTGCACGGCGACGACATCAAAGCAACGAACGGCAGTGGTCCTGATTCGTCTGAGTGGGAACGCGACATGCGGATCGACTACACCATCCAGCAGGGCACCCTCAAAGGTTTCGGTGTGACGTTGCGTAACGGTGTCTATCGCGGCAGTGAAGTCTCCAACAACCCTGATGTCGACCAGACCCGTCTGATCTTCAACTACACCTACAGCTTCTTGTAATAGCCGTCTGAAAAAGCCTCGCCCCCCGGCGAGGTTTTTTTTTGTGTTTTTTCAATATTCCAATTAAAGCTTACTTAGTAATTTTTTATTCTTTTTAGCTTTTAAGCCGAACGCCTAAAGTGGGTGGCTTACGAGCCGATACCTTGGTCCCGACTCAGAGTAATAGCGCGAAGCTATATTCCTGAATGGCATGAAAAATGATGAAATAATTCTTTTTGTGTTTATCATGCGGGCAAAAATCACAGGGGGCAGGCCATCGCCGTTCTCACACGGTCTGGCACTCACCGAGCACTTAAGGATCCAGGGCATTCGACCCAGGACCTCAAAAATTAGAAACGATAGGAGCGAAACAAATGAACAAGTCCACCTTGGCCCTGGCTGTGGCCGTAGGGGTTTTGGCGCAGCAGGCAGGCGCCGCCGGTTTCATCGAAGACAGCAAAGCTACTTTGGGGCTGCGTAACTTCTACATCAACACGGATTACCGTGACGGCACTGCCGAGCCAAGCAAAAACGAAGAGTGGGGCCAAGGCTTCGATCTGCGCTTCACTTCCGGTTATACCCAAGGCACTGTCGGCTTCGGTATCGACGCCATCGGCCTGCTGGGTGTACGTCTGGATTCGGGCGGCGGCACTAATGGCAACGTTAACGCCAATGGCACCCCTGGTAGCGCTTATGGCGGCACTGTTTTCCCAAGCGAGTCCAACGGCCAAGCGGTGGATAACTTCTCCAGCCTGGGCCTGACTGCCAAAGCCAAGATCTCCCAGACCGAACTGAAGCTGGGTACCCTGCAGCCGAAGAACCCGGTCATCGTGACCAACGACGGTCGTCTGCTGCCACAAACCTTCCAGGGTGGCCAGATCACTTCGGGCGAGATCAAGGACCTTACACTGGTCGGCGGTCAGATCGAGCACGCCAAGGGCCGTAACTCCAGCAACAACGAAGAGTTGTCGATCGCTGGTGCCAACGGTCGCACTGCGGCTGGTCGCGACAGCAACAAATTCTATTACGGTGGCGGTGACTACAAAATCACCAAAGACCTGACTGCCCAGTACTACTACGGCAACCTGGAAGATTTCTACAAGCAGCACTTCCTGGGTCTGCTTCACAACTGGGCAATCGGCCCGGGCGTTCTGAAATCCGACCTGCGCTACTTCAACAGCCGGGATGACGGTGCCAACGGTCACGACGCCAACTACTTCACCTCTGGCAATTACAATGCGCCAAGCGGTAAAGGCAAGGTCGACAACAACCTGTATAGCGGGCTGTTCCTGTATACCGTTGCCGGCCACACCTTCGGCGGCGGCTATCAGGTCAGCAACGGCAGCAGTGACTTCCCTTACTTGAACCAGGGTGACGGCGCTTCGGCTTACCTGACTACCGACATGCAGATCCAGAAGTTCGCCCGTGCCGGCGAGCGCACTTGGCAAGCACGCTACTCGTATGACTTTGCCAAGGTCGGTGTACCAGGTCTGACGGCCGGTGTGATCTACCTGAAAGGTGATGAAATCGATACCGTCAACGCTCGCGGTGGCGAGTTGGCTAACGGTGCTTCCGAGTGGGAACGCGACCTGACTCTGGCTTACGTCGTACAAGAAGGCGCGCTGAAAAACCTTGGTGTCACGTGGAAAAACGCTATGTGGCGTACCGACCTGCCGAGCACTCGTTCGCAGGACGAAAACCGCCTGATCGTCAGCTACTCGATCCCGCTGCTGTAATAGCGCTCGCGTAACCGCTGACAAAAAAGCCCCGCCCGGCATCTCGCCGGGCGGGGCTTTTGCGTTTTCAAGTCAGGCTCACCCCCGTAAACCCTCCTCGAAATTTCCCTCTTTGTGCAGCAACTCAAGGCCTTCTCGAACCTTGTGAGCGATAGTCGTCCTGACCGCCGCCAAGGTCCAGTGAACACATTTTTAATATTCGTTTACGATCTAAATAAATCGATATTTATTCTTTTTAATGAATAAGAAATGCAGGCACAGTTGACCCCGATAAGCACTCACCAGGAGCAGCACCATGAGCCTCAGACTGGGCGATATCGCCCCCGACTTTGAACAGGATTCCAGCGCCGGCACCCTCCGTTTCCACGAATGGCTGGGCGATAGCTGGGGCGTGCTGTTTTCCCATCCGGCGGACTTCACTCCGGTGTGCACCACCGAGTTGGGCTTCACTGCCAAGCTCAAGGACGAGTTTGCGCAGCGCGGTGTGAAAGCCATTGCCCTGTCCGTGGACCCGGTGGACTCGCACCACAAGTGGATCGAAGACATCAACGAAACCCAGAACACCCTCGTCAACTTCCCGATCCTTGCCGACGCCGACCGCAAGGTCTCGGACCTCTACGACCTGATCCACCCGAACGCCAACGACACCCTGACTGTGCGTTCGCTGTTCGTGATCGACCCGAACAAAAAGGTTCGGCTGACCATTACCTACCCGGCGAGCACCGGCCGTAACTTCCATGAAATCCTGCGGGTTATTGACTCGCTGCAACTCACCGACAACTACAAGGTGGCCACCCCGGCCAACTGGCAGGACGGTGATGAAGTAGTGATCGTGCCGTCGCTCAAGGACGAAGACGAAATCAACAAACGCTTCCCCAAAGGCTATCGCGCGGTGAAGCCGTACCTGCGTCTGACGCCGCAACCAAATCGTTAAAGATCAAAAGATCGCAGCCTGCGGCAGCTCCTACAGGTCGGTGATGTAGGAGCTGCCGCAGGCTGCGATCGTTTAGAGGCACCACAAAGCAGGGGATTTCAGGCCGTTTTTACGGCCTTTTTTTTGCCCGGGAAAAGCCATTTCATATAGATCTGTAAAGAATAACCAAATGAATAAATATGATTTATGGATATAACAATCACCTGTTAAGGTCACTTCCATCAAAGCGAGATCGCAAACCGCGAATCGCCAACACCGTTCAAGGAATTGTCGAATGCTGGTTGTCTCACTCGGTGGCAGTCCCAGCCAACGCTCCCGTTCCGGGGTGCTGCTGGAGCGCTCCCAACGCTGGTTGCAGGAGCAAGGTGTGGAAGTGGTGAGTTACCAGGTACGGGACTTCCCGGCCGAAGACTTGCTGCATGCACGCTTCGACAGCCCGAAGGTGATCGACCTGCTGCAACAGATTGAAAACGCCGATGGCCTGCTGATTGCCACGCCGGTCTACAAAGCGTCGTTCTCCGGTGCATTGAAAACCGTGCTGGACCTGCTGCCCGAGCGTGCCCTGGCCCACAAAGTGGTTTTGCCAATGGCTACCGGCGGCAGCATCGCTCACATGTTGGCGGTGGATTACGCGCTCAAGCCGGTGCTGTCGGCGTTGAAAGCCCAGGAAATGCTCCACGGGATTTTCGCCGTGGACAGCCAGATCGCTTACGGCGAAGGCAGCGTCCAGGCGCAGCTGGCACCGGAGCTGGAAGAAAGACTGAATGAATCACTGGAGCTGTTTTTCAGCGCCATGGCCCGACGGCCCAAGCCGATCGATCCGAACCTGTTGAATGAACGTTTGTTGAGTGCTCGCTGGAGCATTTAAGCCTCATAAGCCTCACCCGAAATTGATGTACTGGCCTTACTCGCCCGCTAACGGGCAAGCAGGTGCAGCCAAAACCTAACTGCAAAAAGGAGAGCGCCATGCGCACTGTCATTTTGCGTCGTGGTCTGGTCGCTCTGTTTGCTGCGGCTGTAACCTTCGGCGCCATTACTCAAGCTCAAGCCGAGACTCTTCGGATCGGTTATCAAAAGTACGGCACTTTGGTGCTGCTCAAAGCCAAAGGCACTTTGGAAAAACGCCTCGCCGCCCAAGGCGTGGACGTGCAATGGACTGAATTCCCCGGCGGCCCGCAACTGCTCGAAGGCTTGAACGTCGGCTCCATAGACTTCGGCGTTACGGGTGAAACGCCACCGGTATTCGCTCAAGCAGCCGGCGCCGATCTGCTCTATGTTGCCTACGAACCACCAGCGCCTCACAGCGAAGCGATCCTGGTGCCGAAGGACTCGCCGATCAAATCGGTGCAGGACCTCAAGGGCAAGAAAGTCGTCCTGAACAAAGGCTCCAACGTTCACTACCTGTTGGTCCGCGCACTGGAAGATGCCGGCCTCAAATACACCGACATCCAGACCGTATTCCTGCCGCCGGCCGATGCCCGCGCTGCGTTCGAACGTGGCAGCGTCGATGCCTGGGTGATCTGGGACCCGTACCAGGCTGCCGCCGAACAGCAATTGCAAGCACGCACCCTGCGTGATGGCCAAGGCATCGTCGACAACCATCAGTTCTACCTCGCGACCAAGCCTTATGCGCAGAAAAATCCTGAGGTGATCAAGACCCTCGTGGAAGAAGTGCGCGCAGTCGGCGAATGGTCCAAGGCCAATCCCGAAGACGTGACCCAACAAGTCTCGCCACTGCTCGGCCTGCCGGCGGACATCACCCTGACTGCGGTGAAACGCCAAGGCTACGGGGCGCTGTTGCTCACGCCTGAAGTGGTCGCCGCGCAACAGAAAATCGCCGACAGCTTCTACCAGCTCAAGCTGATTCCAAAGCCGCTGAGCATCAAAGACGTGATCTGGACGCCTCCGGCGGCCGTTGCCAAAGCTCAGTAATTCGAATCCCTAAGGAGACCACTCCATGAGCCTCAATATCTTCTGGTTCCTGCCTACCCACGGCGACGGCCATTACCTTGGCACCGCCGAAGGCGCTCGCGCCGTCGATCACGGTTATCTGCAACAAGTCGCGCAAGCGGCGGATCGACTTGGCTTCGGCGGGGTGCTGATTCCTACCGGGCGCTCTTGCGAAGATTCGTGGCTGGTGGCCGCGTCGCTGATCCCGGTGACCCAGCGTTTGAAATTCCTCGTCGCCCTGCGCCCCGGGATCATTTCCCCGACGGTGGCAGCGCGTCAGGCGGCGACGCTGGATCGCCTGTCCGGCGGCCGCGCGTTGTTCAACCTGGTAACCGGCGGTGATCCGGAAGAATTGGCCGGCGACGGTTTGTTCCTGACTCACGAAGAACGCTATCAAGCCTCGGTGGAATTCACCCGCATCTGGCGCCGCGTGCTGGAAGGCGAAACCGTCGATTACGACGGTCAGCACATCAGCGTGAAGGGTGCCAAATTGCTCTACCCGCCGATCCAGCAACCGCGTCCGCCGCTGTACTTCGGCGGTTCTTCGGAAGCGGCGCAAGACCTCGCGGCAGAGCAAGTTGAAATGGTCCTGACCTGGGGCGAACCTCCGGCCGCCGTTGCCGAGAAGATCGAACAAGTACGCGCCAAAGCCGCGAAACTCGGCCGCACCGTGCGCTTCGGCATTCGTTTGCATGTGATCGTTCGTGAAACCAATGCCGAGGCCTGGCAAGCGGCGGATCGGCTGATCTCTCACCTCGACGATGAAACCATCGCTCGTGCCCAAGCCTCGCTGGCGCGCTTCGACTCGGTCGGTCAGCAACGCATGGCCGCGCTGCACGGCGGCAGCCGTGACAACCTCGAAGTCAGCCCCAACCTGTGGGCCGGTGTCGGTCTGGTGCGCGGTGGGGCCGGCACAGCGTTGGTGGGCGACGGTCCGACCGTGGCCGCCCGCGTGAAGGAATACGCGGACTTGGGCATCGACACGTTCATCTTCTCCGGTTACCCGCATCTGGAAGAGTCTTACCGCGTCGCCGAACTGCTGTTCCCACACCTCGATATCGAGCGTCCGGAATTGCCGAAAAGCGCCGGTTACGTCAGCCCGTTTGGTGAGATGGTCGCCAACGACATCCTCCCCAAAGCCGCGTCGCAGAGCTGAGGCGCGCCATGAAGAAACTTATCCATAGCCTCGCGCCTTGGGCGTTACCGGTGCTGCTGTTGGCGGTGTGGCAGTTGTCGGTGTCGGCGGGCTGGTTGTCGACACGGATTCTGCCGGCGCCAATCGCCGTCATCGAAGCCGGCGTCAGCCTGGTGCGCAGCGGTGAAATCTGGACGCACCTGGCGATCAGCGGCTGGCGTGCAGCGCTGGGCTTTGCCATTGGCGGCAGCATCGGCCTGACCCTGGGTTTCATCACCGGTCTGTCGAAATGGGGCGAGCGTCTGCTCGACAGTTCGGTGCAGATGATCCGCAACGTGCCGCACCTGGCGCTGATTCCACTGGTGATCCTGTGGTTCGGCATCGATGAGTCGGCGAAGATTTTCCTGGTGGCGTTGGGCACGTTGTTCCCGATCTACCTCAACACCTATCACGGCATCCGCAACGTCGATCCGGCGCTGGTGGAAATGTCCCGCAGTTATGGCTTGTCCGGTTTCAGCCTGTTCCGTCAGGTGATTCTGCCGGGGGCGCTGCCTTCGATTCTGGTCGGTGTGCGGTTCGCGCTGGGATTCATGTGGCTGACCTTGATCGTCGCGGAAACCATTTCCGCCAGCTCCGGCATTGGCTACCTGGCGATGAATGCCCGGGAGTTCTTGCAAACCGACGTGGTGGTACTGGCGATTCTTTTGTACGCCGTGCTCGGCAAACTCGCCGACCTCGCGGCCCGCGGACTTGAGCGCGTGTGGTTGCGCTGGCACCCGGCCTATCAGGTAGTTAAAGGAGGTGCGGCATGACGGCTCAACAACCTCCACGCCTGCTGCGCGGGATTCCGCTGGTGGTGCGCAAACTGCAAAAAACCTTCGGCGCGCGGCAAGTGCTGCGTGAGATCGATCTGCACATTCCGGCCGGTCAGTTTGTCGCCGTGGTCGGTCGTAGCGGTTGCGGCAAAAGTACCTTGCTGCGCTTGCTCGCCGGTCTCGACAAACCCACGGGTGGTGAATTGCTCGCAGGTTCCGCGCCGCTCAGTGAGGCGCGGGAAGACACCCGATTGATGTTCCAGGAAGCGCGTTTGCTGCCATGGAAAAAGGTCATCGACAACGTCGGCCTCGGGCTCAAGGGCAACTGGCGTCCGCAAGCGCTGGAAGCGTTGGAGTCGGTCGGTCTGGCCGACCGCGCCAATGAATGGCCGGCCGCCTTGTCCGGTGGCCAGAAGCAACGTGTGGCGCTGGCCCGCGCGCTGATCCATCAACCGCGTTTGCTGTTGCTGGACGAACCGCTGGGCGCACTGGACGCACTGACCCGAATTGAAATGCAGCAGCTGATCGAACGGCTCTGGCAGAAGCACGGTTTCACCGTGTTGCTGGTCACCCACGATGTCAGTGAAGCGGTGGCGATTGCCGACCGGGTGATCCTGATCGAAGAGGGCGAAGTCGGCCTCGACCTGCACGTTGAGCTGCCGCGCCCTCGGGTTCG
The DNA here is from genome assembly GCF_050434865.1 of Pseudomonas silensiensis. Taxonomy (NCBI): domain Bacteria; kingdom Pseudomonadati; phylum Pseudomonadota; class Gammaproteobacteria; order Pseudomonadales; family Pseudomonadaceae; genus Pseudomonas; species Pseudomonas silensiensis. Next base: position 347,644 of record NZ_JBNDJH010000006.1, on the reverse strand, counting down.
TGGCTCCCATCGGCTGGCGGCGCTGGAAACCGAAGTCCTCAATCGCGTGCTGGCGTTGCCCGGCGAACCGCCGGCACCGGAACCTGTTTCACCATTGCCCACGCAATTGCGTTGGGCTCAATAACTCAAGCCTTATCCACGACAGGAATCAACACCATGACTATCAAAGCCATCAACGTTCGTAACCAGTTCAAAGGCTCCATCAAGGAAATCGTACTCGGCGACGTGCTGTCCGAAATCGACGTACAGACCGCTTCCGGCATCGTCACCTCGGTGATCACCACTCGTTCGGTGAAAGAGCTGGAACTGGTGGTCGGCAGCGAAGTGATCGCGTTTGTGAAATCCACCGAGGTGTCGATCGCCAAGTTGTAAGCGCGTGCATTGCGCACAACCCCGAAGGGTGTGAACCCTTCGGGGTTTTTTATGCACGGGTGTTCAGGGCTCGGGTGCGCAGCGCCAACCGGCGGCGGGCGCGTAGGTGCCGAGTGAAGACAGCAGGCGTGGGTCGCTGAATAGTTCGCTGGCGTGCGGATCGATGTCAGCCGACAACAAGGGTTGGCCGACCTGCCCAGGCAGTGTGGAGTAGTCGATGTGCCACGGGTTTTTCCCGCCGTGGTGGCGACCGAACGAGAATTCGCAGGCAAGCTGTTGCGGTGCGGTTGCCGCATCGATGTGTTCACGCAAATGGCCGCCTGGATTCAGCGCAACGGCACGGCTGGCGGCGAACAGAAAGTAGTCACCGGCCAGCACCAGGCAGGCCACGCGCGCTGGATCATCGACCGCCTGCAACCACTGGCCGCGACAGGTGCCGCGAGAGTCCGGCAGCCGCTCCCAGATCTCGTAGTAACTGTCGTCCAGGGCTGTTTCGACCAGGCGCTCGCTGGTTTCAAAGTGCATGCGCCCGATGTCTTCTTCGGTGCTGACCTGTTGGTAGTCGAGTTTGCGATGCCACTGGCAAATGTCGCCGTTGACTTCGGTTACGCCGGCGAAGCCTTTTTGCTCGCTCAGGGTCAGCCAATCAGCGTGATTCAGTTGTTCCAGCGACAAGGCTGGAAGCGGGACAGGCGGGATGCGCAGGTCGGCAAACAAACGCGGGGTCTGCAACCAGTACACCGCTGTTTCGCTGTCGACGCGGCCCGACTGGAATTTGATCAGGCGTCGTTGCCACACGCCAAGGTAGTTGTCTGGAACGTGTGCCATGAACACCTCGTTGCGTTACACGCCGCGCTTGGGCAGGTAGGGCGGCAAATACAGGCCCAGATAGGCGTCGAATACCCGCATGCCTTCTTCGGCCATGCGTGGGGTGATCTGTCCGTGTTGCTGCACCGAGCGCGCATAGACGCGGTCGCCAAGCTCCATGGCCAACGCAAACACATCAACGTCCGTCGGCAGTCTCGGCAGTTCGAAGTGGTGATCGAAGAGTTTGTGCATCAGGTCGCCGAGTTCGATGTCGTGCTGTCGGTCGGCCTGGGTGACTTCGGTCAGTCCGTGCTGCGCGAGGATCAGTTGGCGGGCTGCGGCATCTTCGTCGTAGATGTCGAGCATGCGTTGTTCCACCAGTCGCGACAGATCGCGCCAGCCGTTCAGGGCTTCGTGATCGATAGGCGCTTGCAGGCAGGCGCGGAACGCCGCGTGGACGTCGGCCGTCAGGGCTTCGAGCAGCGCCGGGACGCTGGCAAAGAAGTGGTAGACGGAGGAGGGCGGGATTTCCGCGCGTTCGGCGACGCTATAGATCGACAGACTGGCCACGCCCTCGGCCGCCAGCAGCGTGCGGGCGGCATCGAGTATTGAATCGATCCGGGCCTGGCTGCGGGCGCGGGGTTTGCGTGGGGTGGCGAGTCGGGTCATGGGTGTCTCCTGCGGGGCAGCGGGCATTGTACGCAGAGCAGGCCAATGTTCCATATCCCCTGTGGTGCCTGCAGTCCCCTGTGGCGAGGGAGCTTGCTCCCGCTGGAGGCCGAAGGACTCCTTTAATCCGAAATGCGGTTCTGTCAGGCACACCGCATCGATCGGTTTGGGATCGCTTCGCGACCCAGCGGGAGCAAGCTCCCTCGCCACAGGGTTTGATGCCAGCCATAAAAAAACGCCGCAAGCCTTATCAGCCTGCGGCGTTGTTTTTACTGCAACCGCTTACACGGTATGCAGGTACCAGTTGTACTCGAGGTCGGAGATGGAGTGTTCGAACTCCTCCAGCTCGCTCTCTTTACAGGCGACGAAGATATCGATGTATTTCGGATCGATGTACTTGGCCATGACTTCGCTGTCGTCCAGCTCACGCAATGCATCGCGCAGGTTGTTCGGCAGGCTTTGCTCGTTCTGCTCGTAGGAGTTGCCTTCCACGGGTGCGCCAGGCTCGATCTTGTTGACCAGACCGTGGTGCACGCCTGCCAGGACCGAAGCCATCAGCAGGTACGGGTTGGCATCGGCGCCGGCAACGCGGTGTTCCAGACGGACCGCGTCGGCGGAACCCGTTGGTACACGCACCGCAACAGTACGGTTGTCCAGGCCCCAGCACGGAGCATTCGGCACGTAGAACTGTGCGCCGAAACGACGGTAGGAGTTAACGTTCGGGCAGAGGAAAGCCATCTGCGCCGGTAGGGTCTCGAGCACACCGCCGATCGCGTGACGCAGTGCGGCGTTCTGCTCGGGATCCTCACTGGCAAAAATGTTTTTGCCTTCTTTATCAAGAATCGAGATGTGGACGTGCAGACCGTTGCCCGCCTGGCCCGGGTAAGGCTTGGCCATGAAGGTGGTGTCCATTTCATGGTCGTAGGCGATGTTTTTGATCAGACGCTTGAGCAGGACCGCGTAGTCGCAGGCCTTGATCGGGTCGGCCACGTGGTGCAGGTTCACTTCGAACTGCGCCGGGGCACTTTCCTTGACGATCGCGTCGGCAGGGATGCCTTGCTCTTTCGCACCTTCCAGAATGTCCTGGAGGCAGTCGACGTATTCGTCGAGGTCGTCGATCAGGTAAACCTGTGTCGAATGCGGGCGTTTGCCGGAGATTGGCGAGCGAGGCGGTTGTGGGCGACCGTTCACGTTCTCCTGGTCGATCAGGTAGAACTCCAGTTCGAACGCGGCGCAGATGGTCAGACCCATCTCGTCGAACTTGGCAACAACTTGACGCAGCACTTCACGGGGATCCGCGAAGAAAGGTTCACCTTCGAGTTCGTGCATGGTCATTAACAGTTGCGCGGTAGGGCGCTTCTGCCAAGGCTCATTGCACAGGGTGTCAGGGATTGGATAGCAGATTCGGTCAGCATCGCCGATGTCCAGGCCCAGGCCGGTGCTTTCCACCGTCGAGCCATTGATATCCAGAGCAAATAGAGAGGCCGGCAGGTTGATGCCTTTCTCGTAAACCTTGTGGAGGCTGGTGCGTTCAATGCGCTTGCCGCGCACCACACCATTCATATCCGCAATCAGAAGGTCAACGTACAGAACCTCAGGATGTTCCTTAAGGAACGCGTTCGCTTCGTTAAGCTGAACGGCACGCGGGGGTACCGACATGATGCAACACCTTTGTTGTTAAAAATATCAATCATTGATCTCTTCGGATTCCAGTCAACCCGAACGGCATGCCGAAGTCAAGCGAGGCCTTTTTTGCCCTAAAAAAGCACCCATTGGGCTTTTTTGAGGCACTTTGGAGCGTTTTTATGCCTTTGAGTGATTTAGCGCCTGCGGGTTTGAGCGGGCCGTGTTGTATTTTTTACGGGGGTGTTGTGTAAAAAAATGAACAAGGCTAAGCTCGATTCAAACCCATAACACCAATAATACCGGGGTGCTTCATGTCTCGCCTGCCGTTAATCGGCGTCACCGCCTGCTCTAAGCAGATCGGTCTGCATGCTTATCACATCAGTGGCGACAAGTACGTCCGCGCCGTGGCCACAGCGGCCAAGGGGCTGCCGGTGATTCTTCCTGCCCTGGCCGATTTGCTGGCACCGTCCGATATTCTGGACGGTCTGGATGGCATCCTCTTTACAGGCTCTCCTTCCAATATAGAACCGTTTCACTATAGCGGCCCAGCCAGCGCACCGGGCACTGCTCATGATTCTGCACGCGATGCCACCACCCTCCCGTTGATCCGCGCCGCCGTCGAGGCCGGTATTCCCGTGCTCGGTATTTGCCGCGGCTTCCAGGAAATGAATGTGGCGTTCGGCGGCAGCCTGCATCAAAAAGTCCACGAAGCCGGTCCATTCATGGATCACCGTGAAGACGATAGCCTACCGCTTGAAGGACAGTATGCGCCAAGTCACCCGGTGCACATCCAACCGGGTGGTGTGCTCGCAGGTTTGGGCCTGGCGAGCGAGATTCACGTCAATTCGATTCATGGTCAGGGCGTTGAACGTCTGGCGCCGGGCCTTTGCGTTGAGGCCCTGGCTCCCGATGGGTTGATCGAGGCCGTCTCGGTCCCGCAGGGCAAGGGTTTTGCTTTGGGGGTGCAATGGCATCCCGAATGGCAGGTATGCTCAAACCCGGATTACCTTGCGATCTTCCAGGCATTTGGCGATGCCTGCCGTAAGCACGCATTACAACGCGACGCCGATGCGTCAAACAACGCCTGACTTATAAGAGTCAGGAAACCAAGCCTAAGAGGCATTTATGAGTAACAACCTCGACCAGCTCACCGATTGGTTGAAAGACCACAAGATCACAGAAGTCGAATGCATGGTTGGCGACTTGACGGGTATCACCCGGGGCAAGATCTCGCCGACCAACAAGTTCATTGCCGAAAAAGGCATGCGCCTGCCCGAGAGCGTTCTGTTGCAGACCGTGACCGGCGACTATGTCGAAGACGACATCTATTACGAACTGCTCGACCCGGCTGACATCGACATGATCTGCCGCCCGGACTCGAATGCGGTGTTCCTGGTGCCGTGGGCCATCGAGCCCACCGCTCAGGTGATTCACGACACCTACGACAAGCAAGGCAACCCGATCGAGCTGTCGCCGCGCAACGTGCTCAAGAAGGTACTGAAACTCTATTCCGACAAGGGCTGGCAACCGATCGTGGCGCCAGAAATGGAGTTCTACCTGACCAAGCGCTGCGAGGACCCGGACTTCCCGCTGCAACCGCCGGTTGGCCGTTCCGGTCGCCCGGAAACCGGTCGCCAGTCCTTCTCGATCGAAGCGGCAAACGAATTCGATCCGCTGTTCGAAGACGTCTACGACTGGTGCGAATTGCAGGAACTGGACCTCGACACGCTGATCCACGAGGACGGCACGGCGCAGATGGAAATCAACTTCCGTCACGGCGACGCCCTGTCCCTGGCCGACCAGATCCTGGTGTTCAAGCGCACCATGCGCGAAGCCGCGCTCAAGCACAACGTGGCAGCCACCTTCATGGCCAAACCCATGACCGGCGAGCCGGGCAGTGCGATGCACTTGCACCAGAGCATCATCGACATCGAGACCGGCAAGAACGTCTTCTCCAATGAAGACGGGTCCATGAGCCAGTTGTTCCTGAATCACATCGGTGGTTTGCAGAAACTGATCCCCGAGCTGTTGCCGCTGTTCGCGCCTAACGTGAACTCGTTCCGCCGCTTCCTGCCGGACACCTCGGCACCGGTGAACGTGGAGTGGGGCGAAGAGAACCGCACCGTGGGCCTGCGGGTTCCGGATGCCGGGCCGCAAAACCGTCGGGTGGAAAACCGCCTGCCGGGCGCCGACGCCAACCCGTACCTGGCGATTGCCGCGAGCCTGCTCTGCGGTTACATCGGCATGGTCGAAGGCATCAACCCGAGTGCGCCGGTGGTGGGCCGTGGCTATGAACGCCGCAACCTGCGCCTGCCACTGACCATCGAAGACGCGCTGGAACGCATGGAACACAGCGCGACTATCGAGAAATACCTGGGCAAGAAATTCATCACTGGCTACGTCGCGGTCAAGCGGGCCGAGCATGAAAACTTCAAGCGCGTGATCAGTTCGTGGGAGCGGGAATTCCTGCTCTTCGCCGTCTGATGCGCCGGGCGCCGCCGTTATCGGGCGGCGCTTTCACCTGATTTTTTTTAGGAGATTCGTATGACCAGCAACAATCCGCAAACCCGTGAATGGCAAACCCTGAGCAACGATCACCACCTGGCCCCGTTCAGCGATTTCAAGCAGCTGAAAGAGAAAGGCCCGCGGATCATCACCAACGCCAAGGGCGTTTACCTGTGGGACAGCGAAGGCAACAAGATCCTCGACGGTATGGCCGGCCTGTGGTGCGTGGCGATCGGCTACGGTCGCGATGAGCTGGCCGATGCCGCCAGTAAACAAATGCGTGAACTGCCTTACTACAACCTGTTTTTCCAGACGGCTCACCCGCCGGTGCTGGAGCTGGCCAAGGCCATCTCCGACATCGCGCCAGAAGGCATGAACCACGTGTTCTTCACCGGTTCCGGTTCAGAAGGCAACGACACCATGCTGCGTATGGTTCGTCACTACTGGGCGATCAAGGGCCAGCCGAAGAAGAAAGTCATCATCAGCCGCAAGAACGGCTATCACGGTTCCACCGTGGCCGGCGCTAGCCTGGGTGGCATGACGTACATGCACGAACAAGGCGACTTGCCGATCCCGGGCATCGTCCACATCGCGCAGCCGTACTGGTTTGCTGAAGGCGGCAAGATGACGCCGGAAGAGTTCGGTATCTGGGCGGCCAATCAGCTCGAAGAGAAAATTCTGGAAGTCGGCGTGGACAACGTCGGTGCCTTTATTGCCGAGCCGATCCAGGGTGCCGGCGGCGTGATCATTCCGCCAGACACCTACTGGCCGCGCATCAAGGAAATCCTCGCCAAGTACGACATCCTGTTCGTGGCTGACGAAGTGATCTGTGGTTTCGGCCGTACCGGTGAGTGGTTCGGTACCGATTTCTACGACCTCAAACCCGACATGATGACCATCGCCAAAGGCCTGACGTCCGGCTACATCCCTATGGGTGGCTTGATCGTACGTGACGAAGTGGTTGCGGTGCTCAACGAAGGTGGCGATTTCAACCACGGTTTCACCTATTCCGGGCACCCGGTGGCTGCTGCGGTGGCACTGGAGAACATCCGCATCCTGCGCGAAGAAAAAATTATCGAGCGCGTCCATGCAGAAACGGCACCCTATTTGCAAAAGCGTCTACGGGAACTGAGCGATCACCCGTTGGTAGGGGAAGTGCGTGGGGTGGGTCTGCTGGGGGCGATCGAGCTGGTGCAGGACAAAGCCACTCGCAAGCGTTACGAAGGCAAGGGCGCTGGCATGATTTGCCGCACCTTCTGCTTCGAGAACGGCCTGATCATGCGCGCCGTGGGCGACACCATGATCATTGCTCCGCCACTGGTGATTACACCGGCTGAAATCGATGAGTTGGTGACAAAGGCTCGCAAGTGCCTGGACCTGACCCTGAGTGCATTACAGGGCTAAGTGCTAGGCTCTGAGCGGGGCTCATGAAACTTTCGCTCAGAGCAGTCCTGAAGGGCGGCCTTTCCTTGAAAGACCGCCTCGGATCTTGCCAGACTAGCCGCGGTTCCAGTTGTCCGGGTTCGGCCGCTGAACAAAGTGGTTCAAAAAAGAAAAATTTGGAGCATTACGCATGAAGGCATTAGGAAAAAAGTTTGCTGGCAAGACTCTCCTCGCCATGTCCCTGATGGGAATGATGGCGGGTGCGGTACAGGCGGACGACAAGGTGTTGCACGTCTATAACTGGTCCGATTACATCGCGCCGGACACCATCGCGAACTTCGAGAAAGAGTCCGGGATCAAGGTGGTGTACGACGTTTTTGACAGCAACGAAACGCTGGAAGCCAAGTTGCTGGCAGGCAAGTCCGGTTACGACATCGTCGTGCCGTCGAACAACTTCCTGGCCAAGCAAATCAAGGCCGGTGTTTACCAGAAGCTGGACAAGTCCAAGCTGCCGAACTGGAAAAACCTGAACCCCGACCTGCTCAAAGCGGTATCGGTGAGCGACCCGGGCAACGAGCACGCTTTCCCGTACATGTGGGGTTCGATCGGTATCGGTTTCAACGCCGAGAAGGTCAAGGCTGCACTGGGCGCCGATGCACCGACCGATTCCTGGGACCTGATCTTCAAGCCTGAAAACGCCGCCAAGCTGAAGTCGTGCGGTATCAGCCTGCTCGATTCGCCAACCGAAATGATCCCGGTGGCACTGCATTACCTGGGCCTGCCGACCGACAGCCAGAAGAAAGAAGACATCGACAAGGCTGAAGCCTTGATCATGAAAGTTCGTCCTTCGATCGCCTACTTCCACTCGTCCAAGTACATCTCCGACCTGGCCAACGGCAACATCTGCGTGGCCGTGGGTTACTCGGGCGATATCTACCAGGCCAAGTCCCGTGCGGCTGAAGCCGGTGACAAGGTGAAAGTCAGCTACAACATTCCGAAAGAAGGTGCGGGCAGCTTCTACGACATGGTCGCCATCCCTAAAGATGCCGAAAACGTCGAAGGCGCCTACAAGTTCATGACCTACCTGCAAAAGCCGGAAGTCATGGCCGCCATCACCAACGCCGTGCGCTTCCCGAACGGTAACGCGGCAGCTACTGCACTGGTTGATAAAGACATCACCGCCGACCCAGGCATCTACCCGCCGGCTGACGTGCTGGCCAAGCTGTACGCGATTGCCGACTTGCCGGCCGCGACCCAGCGGATCCTGACTCGCAGCTGGACCAAGATCAAATCCGGTAAGTAAGTAAAACCCTGTAGCAGCTGCCGCAGGCTGCGTCCAACTGCGAAGCAGTTGTGCTGTTGAAAACGCGGGAAGGTCCTTCGGACCTTAACGCAGCCTTCGGCAGCTGCTACAGGGATCTTCATAAAGTTTGCTGGAACGGTTTTTCGAGGGTAAGTTGCGCGCCGGTTTTGTTGCCAGGCAGCCATGGCTGTCATGTAACGCTGGGCAACTTGGGCCCAACTAATTTTAGAGGACCTCCACGTGCCTGTTTTTTCTTTGTTGCGCAATGCACTGCTGGTCGGCGCCGGACTGACGCTTGCCGTTAGTGTCCAGGCCGCTGGCACTGTGCATATTTATAACTGGTCAGATTACATCGGCGAGAGCACCTTGGCCGACTTCCAGAAAGAGACCGGCATCAAACCGGTTTATGACGTGTTCGACTCCAACGAAACCCTGGAAGGCAAGTTGCTGGCCGGGCGTACCGGTTATGACGTGGTCGTGCCGTCCAACCACTTCCTTGGCAAGCAGATCAAGGCCGGAGCTTTCCAGAAACTCGACAAGTCGAAGTTGCCGAACTACTCGAACCTCGACCCCGTATTACTCAAGCGTCTGGAACAGAACGATCCCGGTAATCTGTACGCGGTACCGTACCTGTGGGGCACCAACGGCATCGGTTACAACGTCGACAAGATCAAGGCTGTGCTGGGTGTCGACAAGATCGATTCCTGGGCTGCGGTATTCGAGCCGGAGAACATCAAGAAGCTGCAAAGTTGCGGCGTGGCGTTCCTCGACTCCGCCGATGAAATGATGCCGACGGTCCTCAACTACATGGGCCTGAACGCCAACAGCACCAACCCCGAAGACTACAAAAAGGCCGAAGCCAAGTTACTGGCGGTGCGGCCTTATGTGACGTACTTCCACTCTTCCAAATACATCGCCGATCTGGCTAACGGCGATATCTGTGTCGCGATCGGTTTCTCCGGCGACATGTTCCAGGCCAGAAACCGTGCGGCTGAAGCGAAGAAAGGCGTCAACATCGCCTACTCGATTCCAAAGGAGGGCGGTGCGCTGTGGTTCGACATGCTGGCGATTCCGAAGGATTCGGCCAACGTCAAAGAAGCCCACGCCTTCATCAACTATTTGCTGAAACCTGAGGTGATCGCCCAGGTCAGTGATTACGTCGGCTATGCCAACCCTAACCCCGGGTCGGACAAACTGATGGAACAGTCCATTCGCACCGACGAAGCGGTTTACCCACCGCAAGCAGTCCTCGACAAGACTTACGTGTCGATCGAGTTACCGCCAAACATTCAACGTTTGATGACCCGCAGCTGGACCAAGGTCAAGTCGGGTAAATAGCAACAAGGCTCAAACTATCCAAGGTTGGCTCACCTTGAGCGAACTGCACTCTTTTTTCTGGGAGTTTCGTAAATGGCAGTTGCCTCCGGCGCCTATAAGAAAGCCCTCGAGGGCGACCAATCACCTAAACAGGTGTTGGTCAAAATCGACCGGGTCACGAAGAAGTTCGACGAGACGATTGCCGTGGACGATGTGTCCCTGGAAATCAAGAAAGGCGAGATTTTCGCCCTGCTCGGCGGTTCGGGATCGGGCAAATCCACGTTGCTGCGCATGCTCGCAGGCTTCGAACGGCCCACGGAGGGGCGCATTTTCCTCGATGGCGTAGACATCACCGACATGCCGCCGTACGAGCGGCCGATCAACATGATGTTCCAGTCCTACGCCCTGTTCCCGCACATGACCGTGGCGCAGAACATCGCCTTCGGCCTCAAGCAGGACAAAATCCCCGCCACTGAAGTCGATGCCCGTGTCGCGGACATGCTCAAGCTGGTTCAGATGACGCAATACGCCAAGCGCAAGCCGCATCAGTTGTCCGGTGGCCAGCGTCAGCGTGTGGCCCTGGCGCGTTCCCTGGCCAAGCGACCGAAGCTGTTGCTGCTCGACGAACCGATGGGTGCTCTGGACAAGAAGCTGCGTTCGCAAATGCAGCTTGAGCTTGTCGAGATCATCGAGCGGGTCGGCGTAACCTGCGTCATGGTGACCCACGACCAGGAAGAGGCCATGACCATGGCCGAACGCATCGCGATCATGCACCTGGGCTGGATCGCCCAGATCGGCAGCCCGATCGACATCTACGAAACCCCGACCAGCCGTCTGGTCTGCGAGTTCATCGGCAACGTCAACATCTTCGACGGTGAAGTGATCGACGACGCCGAAGGTCACGCGACCATCACCTGCAAGGACCTGGACCGCCAGATTTACGTGGGCCACGGCATCAGCACCTCAGTGCAGGACAAATCCGTGACCTACGCGATTCGTCCGGAAAAACTGCTGGTGACGCCGACCATGCCGACCTGCGAATACAACTGGTCCAGCGGCAAGGTGCACGACATCGCCTACCTCGGTGGTCACTCGGTGTTCTACGTCGAACTGCCAAGCGGCAAAATCGTCCAGTCTTTCGTCGCCAACGCCGAGCGCCGTGGCCAGCGCCCAACCTGGGGTGACCAGGTTTACGTGTATTGGGAAGACGACAGCGGCGTGGTACTTCGCTCATGAACATGCGCAAATTCAAACGCCGCCTCAATCGAATAATTCCCGGTGGCCGTCAGCTGGTCATCGGGGTTCCGTTCATCTGGCTGTTCCTGTTCTTCATGTTGCCGTTCTTCATCGTCCTGAAGATCAGCTTCGCCGAAGCCGACGTGGCCATTCCGCCGTACACCGAGATCTACAGCTACCTCGACCAAAAAGTGCAGTTGCTGCTTAACCTGAGCAACTACGCGATGCTGGCCGGCGACGAGTTGTACATCGCCGCCTACCTCGGCTCGTTGAAGATGGCGCTGATCAGCACCGTCCTCTGTTTGCTGATCGGCTACCCGATGGCCTACGCCATTGCCAGTGCCCGCAAAGAGATGCAAACGGTACTCGTGCTGCTGATCATGATGCCGACCTGGACCGCGATCCTGATCCGCGTTTACGCGTGGATGGGCATCCTCAGCAACAACGGTCTGCTCAATGGTTTCCTGATGAGCATGGGCTGGATCGACGAACCGCTGCAGATCCTCAACACCAACCTCGCGGTGTACATCGGCGTTGTTTATTCGTACCTGCCGTTCATGATCCTGCCGCTCTACGCCAACCTGGTGAAACACGACAACAGCCTGCTGGAAGCCGCGTCCGACCTGGGTTCGAGCACGTTCAACAGCTTCTGGAAGATCACCATTCCGCTGTCCAAGAACGGCATCGTCGCCGGTTGCATGCTGGTGTTCATTCCGGTGGTGGGCGAGTTCGTGATCCCGGAACTGCTCGGCGGTCCGGAAACCCTGATGATCGGTAAAGTGCTGTGGCAAGAGTTCTTCAACAACCGTGACTGGCCGGTGGCGTCTGCCCTGGCGGTGGTGATGCTGGCGATCCTGATTGTGCCGATCATCCTGTTCAACCGTAGCCAGGCCAAAGAAATGGAGGGCAAAGAATGAAACGCTTCCGTTTCTCAAGCTTCATGCTGATAGCAGGTTTGCTGTTCATCTACGCGCCGATGCTGATCCTGGTGATCTACTCGTTCAACGCCTCGAAACTGGTGACGGTGTGGGGCGGCTGGTCGATCAAGTGGTACGTCGGTCTGATGGACAACACCCAACTGATGGGCTCGGTGGTGCGCTCGCTGGAAATCGCCTGCTACACGGCGGTAGCGGCGGTGGTGCTGGGTACGTTGGCGGCGTTTGTGCTGACCCGTATCACCCACTTCAAGGGTCGTACGCTGTTCGGTGGCCTGGTCACCGCGCCGCTGGTGATGCCCGAAGTGATCACCGGTCTGTCGCTGTTGCTGCTGTTCGTGGCGATGGCGCAGATGATCGGCTGGCCACAGGAACGCGGCATCTTCACCATCTGGATCGCCCACACCACGTTCTGTGCGGCGTATGTGGCGGTGGTGGTCTCGGCGCGTTTGCGTGAGCTGGACCTGTCCATCGAAGAAGCGGCCATGGACCTTGGTGCGCGGCCGTGGAAGGTGTTCTTCCTGATCACCATTCCGATGATCGCGCCATCGTTGGGGGCCGGCGGCATGATGTCGTTTGCCCTGTCGCTGGATGACCTGGTGCTGGCGAGCTTCGTGTCCGGTCCGGGTTCCACGACCCTGCCGATGGAAGTGTTCTCGGCGGTGCGCCTGGGCGTGAAACCCGAGATCAACGCCGTGGCCAGTCTGATTTTGCTGGCGGTATCGTTGATGACGTTCCTGGTCTGGTTCTTCAGCCGTCGTGCCGAAGAAAGTCGCAAGCGTGCGATTCAGCAGGCGATCGAAGAAGGCGCTGCCGACTCCTGGAAACAACCGGACGTGCGTCGCGCCCAGCAGGCGCCGGAAGCGGCTTGATCCTCACCTGATCGTTCCCACGCTCGTGGGAACGATCAACGATCGGGGTCAGGAAACCCAAGGCGATTTGCGGATGATCTCGACGAAGTTCATCGGTTTGAAGCCTGGCTCGCTATCCACCAACACATCCGCGTTTACGGTGCCAAAAGTGGTGTCCGGTTTGTGCTTGAAGCCATTGGCAAACGCACACAGGATGCACTCCTTGAACCCTTCGCCACGCGGGTGGGCATGCACCACTTCTTCACGTTGCGCGCTCGGGAACGCTGCGTAATCGATACCCAGCACATCCATTTCAACGCCAGCAGTCACCAGCGCCACATTAGGTCGCAGGTGTTGCGGCACGCCCGGTGTGGTGTGCAGGGCAATCGACAGCCACACTTGCTCGATATCATCGTCGGACAAGCCGTAAGGCTTGAGGAACGCTTTGGCAGCGTTGGCGCTATCGACTTCGAAGCGCTCGTCATCAGTGCGATGACCTTCCACCAGGCCCAAGTCATGGAACATCGCGCCGACGTACAACAGCTCGGGGTTGTAGGCCAGTTGCTTGCGTTCACCGCTCAAGGCACCGAACAGAAACACCCGACGCGAGTGGTGATACAGCAGGTCTGATTCGACGTCGCGAATGTATTCCGTGGTGGCCTTGGCCAACGCGCTGTCGGGGATTTTGATACCGGCGATGGTGCTGCTCATGGTGCTGTCCTCATGGGGAACGCCGTGGCGGCGCTGATGGGATCAGTCTGTCCGCGCACCCGAAACCGGACAATCGATCCATGGCTGCGATCCTTGCCAATGAGCATGCATATCGCGCCAACCTCGCTTGTTGCGCGCGGATTGGCTAGGGTGAATAAGCTTTTGTGGCGAGGGAGCTTGCTCCCGCTGGGCTGCGCAGCGGCCCCAAAACCTGCCACACAATTACACCGGGCAAACAGTGGCGACAGGAATGGGAGTGCTGCGCACTCCAACGGGAGCAAGCTCCCTCGCCACAGGAAAGTGTGATCCATAGAGGCAATTGAGCCATGAGTAAAACCGTTGCCATCGTGGTGTTCTCAGGCGTCCAGTCCCTGGACGTCACCGGTCCCATGGATGTGTTTTGCGAAGCCAATCGTTTCCTTGAGCCGCCAGATCACTATCGACTGGAGGTGATCGGCGTCGAGCGCGGGGCGATGGCGTGTTCCAACGGTTTGTCACTCAATGCCCATCGGCATTTCAGCGAAGCGCTGGAAGCTTTCGACTTGCTGCTGGTGGCCGGTGGGCCGCAGTTGCCGTTCATGGATTTTGGTGCGGCATTCGATGCCTGGTTGCGCGATGCCTGCGCGCAGGCGCAACGCTTTGGCTCGATCTGCAACGGCGCGTTCATGCTCGCCCGGGCCGGATTGCTGGAAGGGCGAACGGTCACCACCCACTGGGGCGACGCCGCGGCGCTGGCGCAGTTGTGCCCGTCGACTCAGGTCGAGGCAGATCGCCTTTACGTGGAGGACGGCGAGCTCTACACCTCGGCGGGTGTCACAGCGGGGATTGATCTGTCGCTGTACTTGCTGGCCAGGGATCACGGGCCGGAAGTAGCGCTGAGTGTGGCAAAACGGCTGGTGGTGTTCACTCAGCGCTCGGGCGGGCAGTCACAGTTCAGCCCATTCCTCACGCCACACGCCGAACCCACTTCTGCCGTGGCGTTGGTGCAGCTCTACGTGTTGGCCAACCTGACAGGCGACCTGACGATTGCCGACCTGGCCAACGCCGCCAACATGAGCGCCCGCAACTTTTCCCGAGTGTTTGCCAAAGAGGCGAAAGTCACCCCGGCGGAGTTCGTCGAACGGGCCAGGGTGGATGCGGCGCGGGTGCTGCTTGAAAGCACCCAATCGCCGCTGAAGACCGTGGCTTATCAGTGCGGATTTCGCGATGCCCAGCACATGCGCAGTGTGTTCAACCGCAGGCTGGGGGTGACGCCGCAGCAGTTCAGGCTGAACTTTGCAGCGATGGTTTAGAGGCTGATCGATCGTTCCCACGCAGAGTGGGAATGATCATTTATTGCGCAGCCCGCGCCGGCAATAGCTTCAACGTACTGCGCGTGTTGGCCGCGACTTCTTCGTCGTTGAGATGCGCCTGGTAGTAGATCCCTTCGATAAACGCCTCAGCCTGATCGTCATAGTGGCTGTCGAACGGTACGCCACTCTGGCCGACCGGGTTGACGGTCAGGCTGTGGGTCGGGTCGGCGAAGTCGATCAGGCGGCGGGTCGAGGGGCCATAAGTGACTGGCCACGGTGCCGGGCCGATTTTGGCCGAGAGGTTGTTCGGCACTTCGTGTGTGCCGGGTGCCGCGAACGGGCCGACATTGAAGATCCGGTCCAGCGGCTTTTGCTGCCCCAGCGGATGGCCATGGGTCAGCGTGTGCGCCTTGCCCCACTGCCATTGCGCGAAATCGCCGCCGAGGGTGGTCTTGAGATGAGCAATGCTCGCCTGCCACGCAACCTTGACCGTATCGGCGCGGGTTTCCTTGCCGAGGGTGTTGCGGTTGTCCCACCACGGTGAATCGGCAGTCGCAGCCAGGCGAGGCAGTGCGGAATCAATCACCCGGGTCGACAGCAACGTCTCGAAGAAATCATTGCCCAGCTCATCGTGCATCGTCGCGTCAGCCAGGTTGAACAGGAACTGGTTGAACAGCGTGGCGCTGGTGGAGTCGAGCGGGTAGTCGCCTTTCCACTGGGCCAATTGCTCAACCAGTTTGAGTTCGGCGGGATCGCTCACCACTTCACGCAGTACGGGCAACAACGGCGCGAGCAAGCGCGGGCCGTAAGCGGTGATGGTGCCCAGTTGCAGCTGCTGGCTGGCCTCCAGATCCCACTTGATGGTTTTGTCGCTGAGCTGGCGATTGAGCTGCTGACCTCGGTCGGCCAGGTTGTAGTAACCGGGAATTTCCATGCCGGTCGGCGACACCGGCTGGAAGTTGGCCGAGACGATATAGCCGCGTGCCGGGTTCTCTTCCTGCGGGTTGGCGCTGAACGGGTAGAAGCCTTCCTTGTCCGCGTCGGTGGTGCTGCCATCGAGGATGAACCCCGGACGCACACCCGCCGGACGTTTTGGCAGTTGCGCCGCTGCCCACCAGCCGATGTCGCCCTTGGCGTTGGCCCAGACGATGTTCAGGCCCGGTGCCTGGACCTTTGCGGAGGCACTGCGCGCCTTGGCCAGGGTGTCGGCGCGGTTGAGCTGGTAGAAGCCCTCAAGGATCGGATTCTGGCTTTCGAGAAAACCCCACCACATGGCGATCGGCGTTTTGCCGACGCCGCTGCCCAGTGCATCGTTGACGATCGGACCGTGCGGCGACTGGCGCAACACCAGCGTCACCGGTGCCTGGCCCTTGACCGCGATCTGTTGTTCGCTGGTCACCATGTCCACCCACTTGCCGCGATACCAGACCTGATTGGGGTTGTCCGGGTTGACCTTCTCGGCGATCAGGTCCAGGTCGTCGTTCTGGAACATGGTGATGCTCCAGCCGAAGTCGCGGTTCATCCCGAGGGAGGCGAACGGCATCAATGCCTGATAGTGGCCGTAGAGCTCGAAGCCCGGCGCCGAGAGCTGCGCTTCATACCACACCGACGGCGCGGAAAAGCGGATATGCGGGTCGCCGGCCAACAGCGGTTTGCCGCTTTTGGTCCGACTGCCGGAGACAGCCCAGGCATTGCTGCCCTCGAACTGCGGCAAGCCGTTGTCGGCCAGTGCCTGCTCGCTGAGGCGGGCGAGGGCGTTGAGGTCTTTCCAGTCGGTACTGGCGAGGGGTGGCATGGCACCGCTGCGGTTTTTCGCCAGCACGCCCTTGGGCTGCCAGTCGAGATCGAAGACGTTCAGGTAGTTGGCGCCCAACTGATCACGCACATAGGTCAGCAACGGTTCGGTGCGAAACGCGGCGGCAAAACTGTAGGCCATGTAACCGGCGATGCTGATGGTGTCCTGGGCGGTGAACGGGCGTTTGGGGATGCCCAGTACATCAAACTCCGCAGGTTTTGAATGACTGTCCTGATACTGGTTGATGCCATCCAGATAGGCTTGCATGGCGATAAAGGCCGGCGACTGTTTGTCCATGTTCGCCAGGTAGGTGTCGGCGCGTTCGCGAATGCGCAAGCTGCGCATCAGCTTGTCGGTGTCGAGCAGTTTCGGGCCCAGTACTTCGGCCAGCTCACCACGGGCGAGGCGACGGAGGACTTCCATCTGAAACAGCCGATCCTGGGCGTGCACGTACCCGAGGGCGCGGTACAGGTCGGTTTCGTTCTCGGCGCGGATGTGCGGGATACCGCGCTCGTCGTAGCGCACGGTGACCGAACCTTGCAGGTGTTGCAGCTCCACCATGCCCTGGCGTGTCGGCTGTTTGCTGTAGACGTACCCGCCTGCACCTGCGGCGAGCGCAACAATCAGCAGGGCGAGAACAGTCAGGCTACGTTTCATGGTGATTCCTTGTTGTTATCAGTGGCTGCAGTTCCCTGGCGCCCCTGTTTAACATGGCTTGCCGCCATGGCCATCGCACTTAGGAGGGATTCGCGTCTCCTGTCAGCCTTGCTTCACTGCGTCGACGGGCCACGGACAGTAACAACCCACGGCCAGTGTGTGCGTGGCATTCACCGTGCGGCCTTCGTTCAACGCTTGCAGAATCGGTTCGATAAAGCTGTTACTCGAATTGCAGGTCAGGCCTTCGCTGTACGGGCCGAAATACGCCAGTTTGCCGCTGCGATCCCAGATCGCCACGGCCGGGCTGGCGGGGATCTGTTCGGAGCCTGGCAGGACGGCGATGCTTTTCAGGCTGCTTAAGGTGCTCGGTAATTGGCCGTGGCTGCCAGGCTTTTGTACCGCATAAAACTCCACGCCTTGCGGTGCATAGTGCTCAACCAGTTCGCTCAGGTGTTGTTGGTTGCCGACGTTGCACGGGCAGGCCGGGTCCCAGAAGTGCACGAGGCGGATGGCGCCGGGGCCGGCGAGGTTGTCGGGCAGGCGCAGCGGGTCGCCGGAGAACACCGCGGTGTGTTCGCTGAACGCTCGCAGGTAGCGCCCCTGAAACCAGTCGTAGGCAGCCCACAGCACGCCAGCGCACACGAGGGCGAGGAGGCTGGCAAGCAGAGTGGCGCGGTAGGGCGAGCGCATGGATTTCAGTCCTCGAAGGTGCGCTAGCTTGCCATGCTTGCCTCAACAGATGAATATCGCAGGCCCATAAAGTCCGTTTCGCGTTCTGGAATTGCTCATGTCTGCCACTTTCGACTCCGATCATCTGCGTGCCAGCCTGCGGCCGCTGGCCGACTGGCAGCCGCTGTCGGTAGAAGCGCTGGCTTACCAGCGCTTCTACGGGCTGGATTTTGCGGGGCGTAATGTGCGCAGTGGCCTTGGACGTTTCGCGGTCGATGGTTATGACGTGGTCAGCCAGGTCTGGTGGCCGGAGCAGGCGAAGGCCACGCTGTTTTTGTTCCACGGTTTTTATGATCACACGGGGCTTTACCGGCATGTGATCGAATGGGCGCTGGATCAGGATTTTGCGGTGATTGCCTGCGACCTGCCGGGACATGGGCTGTCCAGTGGCGAACGGGCGAGCATCAAGGATTTCACCGAGTATCAGGACACGCTGCAAGGGTTGTTCAGCGAAGCGCAATCCCTCGATCTGCCGCAGCCGTGGCACCTGTGCGGGCAAAGCACGGGCGGCGCGATCGTGATTGATCATGTACTCAATCAGGGCGCCAGCAGTCCGGCTCAGGGCCAGGTCATACTGTTGTCGCCGTTGGTAAGGCCGCGGGCCTGGGGCTGGTCGCAACTCAGCTATTACCTGCTCAAGCCTTTCGTCAAAGCGATTGCCCGGCGCTTCAGCGAGAACTCCAACGACCCGGATTTTCTGCCCTTCCTGCAAGCGGACCCGTTGCAGCCGCTCCGTTTACCGACCGCCTGGGTCGGTGCGCTGGCGCGCTGGATCAAACGTATCGAAGCCGCACCGTACAGCATGCGGCGACCGCTGATTGTGCAGGGGCAGGCGGACATGACTGTGGATTGGGAGCATAACCTTGAAGTGTTGCGGGGCAAGTTCGATCGGCCACAGGTGCTGATGTTGCCTGAGGCGCGGCATCACCTGGCGAATGAGACGCTGGCGTTGCGGCGGGAGTATTTCGGGTTTTTGACCAAGCGGATCAAGGGCAGGAATCTTTAGCGACAGATATGGCCTCATCGCGAGCAGGCTCACTCCCACATTAGACCGAGTACGTCTGAACAACTCGGTCACTGTGGGAGCGAGCTTGCTCGCGATAGCGATTTATCAGGCGCTAAAAATTACTGGCGAAGCGTTGAAGTATCCTGCCCCACCGCCAGCCCCGCGCGAATCGCCGCCAGTGCTGCCTGGTAATAAGCCTTGCCCTCGGTGGACTCGGCAAAGGTCGCGAACTCTTCCAGTTCTTCATCCGACAGGTCGCGATAGACATACAGCAGCGTGTTGTTCAGGTCGTTGCCGATCTGGTCCATCAAGCGCTGACGCTGACCGTTCAACATGCCTTGAGCCTGACCACCACCAAGCAGGCCGGGGATCATCGAACTAAGGCTGTCGGCCGCGACGCCGGCAATCGCGAGGCTGACTTCCGCGCCAGCCTCGCGAGCGGGCAGGGCCTGGGCCAGATGGCCGATGATCAGCATGCGGCTGTCGCTGGCCTGGATCTTCGGCAAGCCCTTGGCGTTTTTTGCCAACTGATCGCGACGGGTCGCCAGCAACTCGGCGGCTACGATTTTCTTGCCCAAGGGTGATTGAAAGAACGTCAGCGCGGGTTTCGGGTCGGCGAGGGTCTTGCGCAATTGCGCTTCGGCGCGCTGGTCCACGGCCTGGGGGGCAAATCGCTGATTGCTGTTATTCACCAGTGCCTGGAACACGGCCGGCGGCAGGCTGTTCTGGTACCGCTGCTGAGCGGCCGAGAGAGCGTCGTTGAAATGCGCGCGTTGTTCTGGCCAACCGGCGACCTTGTACAACTGGTCGTGGCCGTCTGCCCAAGCGGGCAATACACAGAACATCAACAGTGAAAAAAGCAAACGGCGCATAGGGACTCCTGTCAGCAGGCGACTATTCTCCGTGTGGCATTCGTCCTTGTCGAGAATTCGTATCAACCCGCTGCGCGGCTCTGTCGGATTTTCAGGCACAGGAATACTATGCGCGGCATGCGAATACCCTCTGATCACCCGCTGCTGTTACGTATCGTCGATGACCTGGCCGAACACGGTTGGTCGCAGCAGAATATTTTCCTTCCTCTGGGTCTGACCCGGGAACTGGCGGCTGAGTGCCGTAAACGTGCTGCCGAGGGCGAATTGGCCCCGGCCGCCGTGGGTCGAGGGGCAACCTCCGAGATTCGCGAGGGGATTCGCGGCGACCATATCCAGTGGATCGAGCCCGGCCAGGCGTTGGCGTGCGACGGTTATCTGGATTTGATGGACAGCCTGCGCGAGGCGATGAATCGCGGTTTGTTTCTGGGCCTGGAAGATTTCGAAAGCCATTTCGCGCTGTACCCGCCCGGCGCGTTCTACCTCAAGCATGTCGACCGTTTCCGCGACGACGACCGGCGTATGGTGTCGGCGGTGGTCTATCTCAATGACGCCTGGCTGCCTGAGCACGGCGGGCAGTTGCGCATGTACCTGAATGAAAGCGTCGAACATGATGTGGTGCCCACCGGTGGATGCCTGGTGGTGTTCCTGTCCGGTGAAGTGCCCCACGAAGTCCTGCCCGCGACCCGCGATCGCCTGTCATTGACCGGCTGGTTCCGGCGCCGTGGTAACGAGCCGTTCTGATCATGCAAAAAATTCTGGTAAGCCGCTGTCTGCTGGGGCACCGCGTACGTTACGACGGCGGGGCGAGCGGGCCGTTCGATCAGCTTCAGCAGTGGCTTGATGAAGGTCGGGTGGTGCCGTTGTGTCCGGAGGTTGCCGGTGGCTTGCCAACGCCAAGGGCGGCGGCGGAAATTCCGGGTGGGCAGGGTGGTGAAGTGCTTGATGGACACGCCTCAGTGATCACCACCGAGGGCGAGGACGTCAGCGCCGAGTTTCTCTCGGGGGCTTATCAAGCGTTGGAACTGGTGCAAAAGCACGGCATCCGCATTGCCGTACTCAAGGCCAACAGCCCGTCTTGCGGGAATCTGTTGACCTACGACGGGACGTTCAGTGGTGTGAAGGTCAGTGGCGAGGGGGTGACGGCGGCGTTGCTCAAGCGCCATGGCGTTCAGGTCTTCAGCGAGCTGGAGATGGTTGAGGCGGCGGTGGCTTTGAATACTCTGGACTGATCCAGAATCCTTCCCCCTCACCCTAACCCGCTCCCCAGGGGGCGAGGGGACTGATCGTGGGGATCTGTAGAAATTTTGCGACTTGAAAGTCTTTGTGTTGAATCCATAGTCGGCTCCATCTTTCAGGTCGATGGATAGCGTCTGACACCTCGGTCAGTCCCCTCGCCCCCCCCCTGGGGAGAGGGTTAGGGTGAGGGGCGGGATCTAAAGAGCGACAAAATTCTTAAGGCTTTGGCGCCACACTCGCATCCGCCCCGAACCATTTCTGCTCCAGTGCCTGGAGTCGCCCATCCGACTTGATCCGCTGCAGCGCGTTTTCCAGGCTGGCATGAAACGCCGGGTTACCTTTCTGAAACGGAATCGCCAGATTCACTGCCGGGGCAGCCTTCGGCTTCTCTTCCGTCAGTGACTGCACCAGCAGCATTGAGCGTGGTTGCTCTTCCTTCTGCGCGATCAATTGCGCATCGGTGTGAATGTAAGGTTCGCTGAAGTCGAAACGATCCTTGAGGTCCGGGGTCACTGCTATGTGGTTGATGGCGACGTCGTACTTGCCGGTTTCAACGCCTTGCATCAGATCGCTGGAATCGGTAACGACGAAGTCGGCCCGTACGTCCAGTTCGTTGGCCAGCAGTTGCCCCAGCTCGACTTCGAACCCGGTGAGTTTGCCGTCTTCCTTGAAATTGAAGGGCGGTGTATTAGCCTCAAGGGCAATACGCAATTCGCCTCGGTCGTTCACATCGTCAATCAGTTCGGCATGAGCCAACGGGCTAAGAAGGGGTAGCAGGCAGATCAGGCCAGGCAAAAAGCGCATGGTCACTCCTTTGAATTCATTTTTGCGATGCTCTGATTCAGGCTCGCTTTGCTATGGTTGTCGAGTGCCTTCGACAACGAATGGCCGTGAAGTTGTCATGGCCACACGGATTTTACGAAAAAACTGGAGAAGAGAATGAAAACCTTTATGTCACGAGCAGCATTGGCTGGCCTGTTGATGGGAGCTTCGATGCTGGCAACGGCGGCTACACCGGCTCCCAAAGGTGCAGAAGTGTCCATCGTTTCTCCTGCGGACGGTGCCACGATTCCGCAAACCGTCGTCGTCAAGTTCGCTGTCGAGAACATTTCGCTGGCGCCAGCGGGTGACGCCACCAAGAACACCGGCCATCACCACTTGCTGATCGATGTCGATCAACTGCCGGCCGCCGGTGCGCCAATCCCCAACGATGCCAACCACGTGCATTTCGGCAAGGCGCAGACCCAGGCTGAAATAAAGCTGACACCGGGCAAACATACCTTGCAACTCGAACTGGGCGACAGCAACCACATGCCGTTTGATCCGCCGATCGTGTCGGAGAAGATCACCGTCAACGTTAAGTAACCTGCTCGGAATAAAGAACCGCGCCCATGAAAAAGGAGCCCCTAAGGGCTCCTTTTTTTGTCGCTCAAATCGCTATCAGAACAACACGCGGCAACGAATGGTGCCGTTGATGTGCTGCAGCTTCTCTTGCGCCATTTCCGAGTAATCGGCGTCGACGTCGATCACGACGTAGCCGACTTTCTCGTTGGTCTGCAGGAACTGACCGGAAATGTTGATACCGTTTTCGGCGAAGACCTTGTTGATCTCGCTCATCACACCCGGAATGTTCTCGTGGATGTGCAGCAAACGGTGCTTGCCAGGGTGAGCCGGCAGGGCCACTTCCGGGAAGTTGACCGAGGATACCGACGTACCGTTGTCGCTGTACTTGACCAGCTTCTCAGCTACTTCCAGACCGATGTTGGCTTGCGCTTCAGCGGTAGAGCCGCCGATGTGCGGGGTCAGGATCACGTTGTCCAGGCCACGCAGCGGGCTTTCGAACTCTTCTTCGTTGGAGCGCGGCTCCACCGGGAAGACGTCGATGGCCGCGCCGATCAGGTGCTTGTCCTTGATCGCGTCCGCCAGAGCGTCCAGTTCGACCACGGTGCCGCGAGCCGCGTTGATCAGAATGCCGCCCTTCTTGATCGCACGGATTTCTTTCTCGCCGATCATCCACTGGGTCGCAGCGGTTTCCGGAACGTGCAGGGTGACGATGTCGGACATGCCCAGCAGCTCGGTCAGGTTACCCACCTGAGTCGCGTTGCCCAATGGCAGCTTGGTCACGGTGTCGTAGAAGTACACCTGCATGCCCAGGCCTTCAGCCAGGACCGACAGTTGAGTACCGATCGAGCCGTAACCGACGATGCCGAGCTTCTTGCCACGGATTTCGAAGGAGTTGGCTGCGCTCTTGATCCAGCCGCCACGGTGGCAGGAAGCGTTCTTCTCAGGGATGCCGCGCAGCAACAGGATCGCTTCGGCCAGCACCAGTTCGGCTACGGAGCGAGTGTTGGAGTACGGAGCGTTGAACACTGCGATGCCGCGTTCGCGGGCAGCATTGAGGTCAACCTGGTTGGTGCCGATGCAGAAACAGCCGACAGCGACCAGTTTCTTCGCGTGATCGAAGATCTCTTCGGTCAGTTGAGTGCGCGAGCGAATGCCGATGAAGTGCGCATCAGCGATCTTTTCCTTCAGCTGGGCTTCCGGCAGAGAACCTGTGAGGTACTCGATGCTGGTGTAGCCCGCCGACTTGAGGACGTCGACAGCCGATTGGTGGACGCCTTCGAGAAGAAGGAACTTGATCTTGCTCTTATCGAGAGAAGTCTTGCTCATCTGCGTAAACCTGTATCCCGGAGAAAAATGGCAGGAAATAGCCAGCAGACGCTGACCCGGACGGCAGGAAAGCCGTCGCCACAGAATAGCCGTTGGGCACTATCCTGCGGGGTCGGTATGCTAGCATATGCACCCCGCTAAACACTCATTCCTGCGACGTGAAGCGTTCTCAGGATGACCATGAATTGTTCGAGAGTTCTGTCGATGACCAATCCTGCCCTGATTGAAGAGCTGAAGACCCTGGTTGAGCCTGGCAAGGTGCTGACCGATGCCGACTCCCTGAATGCTTACGGTAAGGATTGGACCAAGCATTTCGCCCCGGCCCCGACCGCCATCGTATTCCCCAAGACCACCGAGCAGGTCCAGGCCATTGTCCGTTGGGCCAATGAGCACAAAATTGCGCTGGTGCCGTCCGGCGGTCGCACCGGGCTGTCCGCCGCGGCCGTGGCCGCCAATGGCGAAGTCGTGGTGTCCTTCGACTACATGAACCAGATCCTCGACGTGAACATGACCGACCGCACCGCGGTCTGCCAGCCGGGCGTGGTCACCGAACACCTGCAGAACGTCGCCGAAGAAAAAGGCCTGTACTACCCGGTGGACTTCGCTTCGGCAGGTTCCAGCCAGATTGGCGGCAATATCGGCACCAATGCCGGCGGGATCAAGGTGATTCGCTACGGCATGACCCGTAACTGGGTGGCCGGCATGAAAGTCGTCACCGGCAAGGGCGACCTGCTGGAACTGAACAAAGACCTGATCAAGAACGCCACCGGCTACGATTTGCGTCAGCTGTTCATCGGCGCTGAAGGCACCCTCGGTTTTGTGGTCGAAGCCACCATGCGTCTGGACCGTGCGCCGAAAAACCTCACCGCCATGGTCCTCGGCACTGCCGATTTTGACTCGATCATGCCGGTGTTGCACGCGTTCCAGAGCAAGCTTGACCTGACCGCGTTCGAATTTTTCTCCGACAAAGCCTTGGCCAAGGTCATGGGCCGGGGCGACGTACCCGCGCCATTCGAAACAGATTGCCCGTTCTACGCGCTGCTGGAATTCGAAGCGACCACCGAAGAAGTGGCCAACCACGCCCTGGAAACCTTTGAACACTGCGTTGAGCAGGGCTGGGTGCTGGACGGCGTGATGAGCCAGAGCGAAACCCAGTTGCAGAACCTGTGGAAGCTGCGCGAATACATCTCCGAAACCATTTCCCACTGGACGCCGTACAAGAACGACATTTCGGTCACTGTGTCGAAAGTCCCGGCGTTCCTGAAGGAAATCGACGCGATCGTCGGCGAACACTACCCGGATTTCGAAATCGTCTGGTTCGGCCACATCGGCGACGGCAACTTGCACTTGAACATCCTCAAGCCGGAAAACCTGAGCAAGGATGAGTTCTTCGCCAAGTGCGCGACCGTCAACAAGTGGGTGTTCGAAACCGTTGAGAAGTACAACGGCTCGATTTCCGCTGAACATGGCGTGGGCATGACTAAGCGTGATTACTTGACCTACAGCCGTTCGCCGGTCGAGATCGAGTACATGAAAGCCGTCAAAGCGGTGTTCGATCCGAACGGCATCATGAACCCGGGCAAAATTTTCGCTGTTTGACTTTTGAATTTAAGAGCTACGAAACAGGAGTCGGTAATGAGCTATCAGCACCAGTATGTCGACGGTACGCGTATTCACTTTCCGTTGGGGAAAGTGGTGTGCATTGGCCGCAACTACGCCGAACACGCCAAGGAGCTGGACAACCCGGTGCCGACCGAGCCGCTGCTGTTCATCAAGCCGGGCAGTTGCGTGGTGCCGCTGGAAGGCAGTTTCAGCATTCCGACTGAACGTGGCTCGGTGCATTACGAAGCGGAAATCGCGGTGTTGATCGGCAAGCCTTTGTCGACCAAACCGAGCCGTGAAGAAGTGCTCGATGCTATCTCCGGTTTCGCCCCGGCCCTGGACCTGACCCTGCGCGACAAGCAGGCCGAGCTGAAAGCCAAGGGCCTGCCGTGGGAAATCGCCAAGTCCTTCGACGGAGCGGCGGTGATTGCACCATTCGTGTCCGGCAGCACGTTCGCTGATCTGACCGACATCGGCATCCGCCTGACCATCAACGGCGAAGTGCGCCAGGACGGCAACAGCAGCGCGATGCTCAACCCGATCGTGCCGATGATCCAGCACATGGCCGGCTGCTTCTCGCTGCAGGCTGGTGACGTGATCCTGACGGGTACGCCGGTGGGTGTTGGTCCGCTGAATGTCGGTGACGAACTGGTGATTGAATTGCCAGGCGCCAGCAGCTTCACCAGCAGCGTCCGCTAACCGAAACACCGCAAAACCCTTGTAGGAGCGAGCCTGCTCGCGATAGCGGTGTGTCAGCCGACATCTTTATTGGCTGACACAGCCTCATCGCGAGCAGGCTCACTCCTACATTTTTTTGTGGGTGCCGAAAGGGCTTTCCCGCCATTTCCCGTTTTTTTCACATCCTGTCTGGATAATTCCGGGGTTCCTGGCGTCTGAGCCTGCCCGTTTGTGCTATTACCCTTAGCCTGAATTTCTGGAACGCATCCCCTGATGGCAACGCAACCGCTCCCGACTCTGCAAACTTCTCGTCGTCCACGTTTTCTCCTGCGCTGGTACTACTGGCTGTTGCTGGCTGTTGTGGCGGGCTATGGCCTCGCGTTCGCGATGCATTGGGATGATCGTGGCGTGCTCTGGTTGCGTGAGCGTTTCGAAAGCCCGGCCGAGCGTCAGGCCAGTGTCTGGTTGCCGGATTACCGGGCAGTGATCGACGCCAAGCTGCTGCCGGGCATGGAGAAGGATGAAGCGTCCGACCTGGCCTACAACCCTCAAACCAAAACCCTGTTCTCGGTCATGGGCAAGAACCCGTTCCTGGTCGAGCTGACCCTGCAGGGCGACGTGCTGCGCAAGATGCCGCTGGTGGGCTGGAGCAACCCGGAAGGGGTGACGGTGATGGGCAACGGTCTGCTGGCCATCGTCGATGAGCGCGAACACATGCTCTCCATCGTCAAGGTCGATGCCGATACCCGCGAGCTGAACATCGCCAACTTCCCGAAATACGACCTCGGCCCTTCGAAAGACCAGAACAAGGCGTTCGAAGCCGTCGTCTGGGACTCGCGCCATCAGCAAATCCTGCTGGGCGAAGAGCGTCCGCCAGCACTGTTTAGCTGGAAAAGCGATGGCAGCCAGATCCTGAAGGGCGACAAGCAAAAACTCACCAGTAATGCACTGGACATGCGCAACCTCTCGGCCCTGGCCATCGACCCGCGCACTGGCCACACCCTGGTGTTGTCTGCCGACTCCCACTTGTTGCTGGAGCTGGACGAGAAGGGCGAGCAGGTCAGCTTCATGACCTTGCTGGGCGGCTTCAATGGTTTGAAGAAAACCATTCCTCGCGCCGAAGGCGTGACCATGGACGAGGCGGGCACGCTGTACATGGTGAGCGAGCCGAACCTGTTCTACCGCTTCGAAAAGCAGAAATAAGGCCTGAATGCATCGACTTGTCCGCCCCAAGCCTCTGCTTTTGATCCTGTCGGTCATTGCGTTGATCGCCCTGGTCGCGGTTGGCCAGTACCAGCGCCTGTTCGAGCGTGCTTGGTTCAACCTGCACACCTTTTGGCAGCCCGTGAACGGTCAGTCCATCGCTCTGGATCAGTACCAGGTAGCGGTTGAGGCGCAAGTCATCGAAGGGCTGGACGACGATGTTTCGGCGCTGACCTTCGATCCGGTGCGCAAAAGCCTGTTCACCGTCACCAACAAAAACTCAGAGCTGATCGAACTGTCGCTGGACGGCCAGATTGTTCGACGCGTTTCGCTGGTAGGGTTTGGCGATCCAGAAGCCGTGGAATTCATCACTACCGACACTTACGTGATCACTGACGAGCGTCAGCAGCGGCTGATCAAGATTCATCTGGAGAGCGACACAACGTTCCTCGACGCAGCGGATGCCGAGCAGATGACCCTTGGCGTGCACATGAGCGGCAACAAGGGCTTCGAAGGCCTGGCTTACGACTCGGTGGGCAAGCGATTGTTTGTCGCCAAGGAACGCGACCCGATGCTGATCTA
The DNA here is from genome assembly GCF_050434865.1 of Pseudomonas silensiensis. Classification (NCBI taxonomy): domain Bacteria; kingdom Pseudomonadati; phylum Pseudomonadota; class Gammaproteobacteria; order Pseudomonadales; family Pseudomonadaceae; genus Pseudomonas; species Pseudomonas silensiensis. Next base: position 319,607 of record NZ_JBNDJH010000006.1, on the reverse strand, counting down.
CGAAGTGCACGGCTTTCCGCATTACAACCCGGAAAAATCCTACGCGGTGCACGTAGTGAACAACCCCAAGCGCGATGCCGGGATGTTCGTGACGGACCTGTCGAGCCTGCAATACGACGAGCGCAGCGGCCATTTGCTGGCGTTGTCGGATGAGTCGCGGCTGATTCTGGAACTCGATGTGGATGGGCGGCCGCTGAGCACCCTGTCACTGAGCAAGGGGCGTCAGGGGTTGCAGAAGACAGTGCCACAAGCGGAAGGGATCGCCATGGATGACGACGGTACGATGTACCTGGTGAGCGAGCCGAATCTGTACTACGTCTTCAAAAAACCTGCACAGAACTAACAAACGCCCCAAAACCCTGTAGGAGCGAAGCTTGCTCGCGAAGAGGCCGTAACATTCAACATCTCTGTCGACTGTTACGGCCTCTTCGCGAGCAAGCTTCGCTCCTACGGGGGAGTGCGGGGTGTCAGGCCTTGAGGGTTTTCACGCCTTCGCTGGTGCCCAGCAGCAGCAAATCCGCCGGACGTGCCGCGAACAACCCATTGGTGACCACGCCGACGATGGCGTTGATCTGGGTCTCCAGCTCCACCGGGTTGGTGATCTGCATGTTGAACACGTCGAGGATGATGTTGCCGTTGTCGGTCAACACGCCTTCACGGTAGACCGGGTCGCCGCCCAGCTTCACCAGCTCGCGGGCCACGTGGCTGCGGGCCATCGGGATCACTTCCACCGGCAGTGGGAACTCACCGAGCACCGGCACCAGTTTGCTGGCGTCGGCGATGCAGATAAAGGTCTTGGCCACGGCCGCCACAATCTTCTCGCGGGTCAGGGCTGCGCCGCCGCCCTTGATCAGGTTCAGGTGTTCGTCGCTTTCATCGGCGCCGTCGACGTAGAACTCCAGGTCGCTGACCGTATTCAACTCATACACCGGAATGCCGTGGCCCTTGAGGCGGGCAGCGGTGGCTTCGGAACTGGCGACCGCGCCGTCGAACGCGCCTTTGTGCTTGGCCAGCGCATCGATGAAGCAGTTGGCGGTGGAGCCGGTGCCGACCCCGACGATGCTCTTGTCGTCGAGTTTCGGGAGGATGAAGTCGACGGCGGCCTGAGCCACTGCCTGTTTGAGTTGATCCTGGGTCATGCGGGCTCCGAGGTGCCGAAGGAGGGAACGAAAGGGCGGCATTATAGGCTTCGGGGCAGGGAAGGTCATTGCCCGATTGGCGGGTTGCTTTTGTGGCGAGGGAGCTTGCTCCCGCTGGAGCGCGAAGCGGTCCCCCGCAATTCCAGTCACGAAGTCAATCTGGAGAATTCCGCGCGCCGGTTTACGACTGCTGCGCAGCCGAGCGGGAGCAAGCTCCCTCGCCACAATGGATCTACAGTGTCTGAGAAGGCTAAAACCACCTGTTTAGTGTGGTCGCCCGCCCGAAAGCCGGGTTAGACTCCTTGGCCCTGCCCAACCCGCTCAGTGATGCTTTCCGATGCTCGAACAGTACGTCAAAAAGATCCTCACCTCGCGCGTTTATGACGTTGCCGTAGAAACCCCATTGCAGACTGCCCGCCAGCTCTCCGAGCGGCTGGGCAACAGTATTTGGCTCAAGCGCGAAGACTTGCAGCCGGTGTTCTCGTTCAAGATTCGGGGCGCCTACAACAAGCTCACGCAGCTTTCCGATGAAGAGCGCGCTCGCGGCGTGGTCACCGCTTCGGCGGGTAACCACGCGCAAGGCCTGGCCCTGGCGGCGAAAGTGTTGGGCGTGAAAGCGACCATCGTGATGCCCAAGACCACCCCGGAAATTAAAGTCGAAGGCGTGCGTTCGCGTGGCGGCAAAGTGGTGCTGCACGGGGATTCGTTCCCGGAAGCCCTGGCCTACTCGCTGAAACTGGTCGACGAAAAAGGCTACGTCTACATTCACCCTTACGACGATCCCCACACCATTGCCGGGCAGGGCACGGTGGCGATGGAGATTCTGCGTCAGCACCCTGGCCGTCTGGATGCGATTTTTGTCCCGGTGGGCGGTGGCGGGTTGATCGCCGGGATCGCGGCATACGTGAAGTACTTGCGACCTGAAATCAAAATCATCGGCGTCGAGCCGGACGACTCCAACTGCCTGCAAGCCGCCATGGCCGCTGGCGAGCGCGTGATCCTGCCGACCGTGGGCCTCTTCGCCGACGGCGTCGCAGTGGCGCAGATCGGTCAGCACACCTTTGATATCTGCAAAGACTATGTCGATGAAGTGATCACCGTCAGCACCGATGAAATCTGTGCGGCGATCAAGGACATCTACGACGATACCCGCTCGATCACCGAACCTGCTGGCGCATTGGGCGTCGCCGGGATCAAGAAATACGTCGAGCAACGCGGCGTCACCGGTCACACCTTTGTGGCTATTGATTCTGGCGCCAACGTCAACTTCGACCGCCTGCGCCACGTCGCCGAGCGTGCTGAGCTGGGCGAGGGCCGCGAAGCGATTATCGCCGTGACGATTCCCGAGAAACCGGGCAGCTTCAAGGCGTTCTGTGAAGCCATCGGCAAGCGCCAGATCACCGAATTCAACTACCGCTACAACACCGGCAGCGAGGCGCACATCTTTGTGGGCGTGCAGACGCACCCGGAAAACGATCCGCGCAGTGCGCTGCTTGCCAGTCTGACCGAGCAGGGTTTCCCGGTGCTGGACCTGACCGACAACGAATTGGCCAAGTTGCACATCCGCCACATGGTCGGCGGCCGTGCGGCTCATGTGGTTGATGAAGTGATTCTGCGCTTCGAATTCCCGGAGCGTCCGGGGGCGCTGTTCAACTTCCTCAACAAGCTCGGTGGGCGCTGGAACATCTCGATGTTCCACTACCGCAACCATGGCGCGGCGGATGGTCGTGTGGTCGCGGGCCTGCAAGTGCCTCACGATGAACGCCACCTGGTGCCCGCAGCGCTGGAAGAAATCGGCTACCCGTACTGGGACGAGAGCGACAACCCGGCCTATCAGCTGTTTCTCGGCTGAGCGGCTACGCTGATGGCCAGGCCATAAGGAAATCGAACAATGGAAACGTTAACCGCCCTGAAAGTCGCTCATATGGCGGCGACGGTGTTGCTGCTGGTCAGCGCACTGGGTCTGGCGATCTGGGTCTGGCGTACGCGCCGTAGCGGTGACGCAACGGCTCACGCGCGGACGTTGCAACGGCCGCGGGTGTTTATCTGGCTGGTGATGGGGCTGGCGCTGCTGAGCATGCCGTTTACCGGTTGGTGGATGGTGCATCTGGTGGGCTGGCCGCTGGGGCAGATCTGGTTGTTGGCTTCCAGTGTGCTTTACACCGTCGCAGCGTTGGGCTGGTTCTGGTTGCTGGTGCGGCTGAATCGGCTGCGTAAGGCACCGGCAGCGGGCAATGGGAAATTTACCTTTACCTTGGCGTTGTTCAGTTTTGTCTGCTTTATCGCCATTGCCGGGTTGATGGGTGCCAAGCCTGTTTAAGGCTTGAGACCGGGTTGACCCCATCGCGAGCAGGCTCACTCCTACAGGGGACCGCATTCTTCTGTAGGAGTGAGCCTGCTCGCGATGGCGGTATTAGTCGCGCAGACTAATCACCGGCCAGCCACGCTTCTCGGCTTCAGCGCGCAGGTTTGGATCAGGATCGACCGCAACCGGATTGGCCACTTGCTCAAGCAGCGCCAAATCATTCATCGAGTCGCTGTAGAAATAGCTGTCCTCCAGCGAATACCCGGTTTCTTCCAGCCAGCGATTCAACCGCGTCACCTTGCCCTCACGGAAGCACGGCACGTCGGTGCTGCGCCCGGTGTAGCGACCATCAACCATTTCACATTCCGTGGCGATCAGGGTTTCGACGCCCAGACGCTGGGCAATCGGCCCGGTAACAAAACGGTTGGTGGCGGTGATGATCACCAGTTTGTCACCCGCCTCGCGGTGCTTGGCCAGCAGTTCGAGACCCTTGGGCAACACAATCGGCTCAATGCAATCGCGCATGTAATCCAGATGCCATTGATCCAGTGTGGCCATCTCGGTGCGGCCGAGCACTTCCAGGCAGAAGTTGAGATAAGCGTCGTTATCCAGCTTGCCGGCCAGGTAATCCTGATAGAACTCATCGTTGCGCGCCTTGTAGGCAACGGCGTCGAGGAAGCCGCGTTCGCACAGGTAATCGCCCCAGGCGTGGTCACTGTCACCGCCCAAGAGCGTGTTGTCCAAGTCGAATAAAGCCAGCCGCATTGCAGTTACTCGCTGAAAAGTCTGTAGAAAGGCGTCCAGAATACGGACTTTTCACAAGAGTGCACATAAGGTAGACCGGCTCGTTGCTGCTATCACAACCTTTGTGGAACAATGCGGCGACATGCGTTTGCGAGGTTGTTGCCGTGATCGACCCCGATGGTTTCCGCCCCAATGTCGGGATCATTCTCACGAATGATGCCGGACAGGTGCTATGGGCTCGCCGTATCAATCAAGATGCCTGGCAGTTTCCACAGGGCGGGATCAACCCCCAGGAGACGCCGGAAGACGCCTTGTACCGCGAGTTGAACGAAGAAGTGGGGCTTGAGCGCGAAGATGTTGAAATTCTCGCCTGCACCCGGGGCTGGTTGCGCTATCGTTTGCCGCAACGTCTGGTCAGGACGCACAGCCAACCGCTGTGCATCGGCCAGAAACAGAAATGGTTTCTCCTGCGCCTGGTCTCCAACGAGCAACGGGTGCGGATGGATTTGACCGGTAAACCGGAATTCGATGGCTGGCGCTGGGTCAGTTATTGGTATCCGTTGGGCCAGGTGGTGACATTCAAGCGCGAGGTGTATCGACGCGCTCTCAAAGAGCTTGCCCCGCGCCTTTTATCGCGCGACTGACGACGGAGTTCGACCCCGAGCCATGCTCAATACGCTGCGCAAGATCGTCCAGGAAGTTAACTCCGCCAAGGATCTCAAGGCGGCGTTGGGCATTATTGTATTGCGCGTCAAAGAGGCCATGGGCAGCCAGGTCTGCTCGGTCTACCTGCTTGACCCTGAAACCAACCGCTTCGTGCTGATGGCCACCGAGGGCTTGAACAAGCGCTCGATCGGCAAAGTCAGCATGGCACCCAACGAAGGTCTGGTTGGCCTGGTCGGCACGCGTGAAGAACCCCTGAACCTCGAAAACGCCGCGGATCACCCGCGCTACCGCTACTTCGCCGAGACCGGTGAAGAGCGCTACGCCTCATTCCTCGGGGCGCCGATCATTCACCACCGCCGCGTCGTCGGCGTGTTGGTCATTCAGCAAAAAGAACGTCGCCAGTTCGATGAAGGTGAAGAAGCCTTCCTCGTGACCATGAGCGCGCAGCTCGCCGGCGTTATCGCCCACGCCGAAGCCACCGGTTCGATCCGGGGGCTGGGTCGTCAGGGCAAAGGCATCCAGGAAGCCAAGTTCATCGGCGTACCGGGTTCGCCGGGTGCGGCGGTCGGTACCGCGGTAGTCATGCTGCCGCCGGCCGATCTGGACGTGGTGCCGGACAAGACCATCACCGACATCGCCGCCGAACTCGGGCTGTTCAAGACCGCCATCGAAGGCGTGCGGGCCGACATGCGCGCCTTGTCCGCCAAGCTGGCGAACCAGTTGCGCCCGGAAGAGCGCGCGCTGTTCGATGTCTACCTGATGATGCTCGACGATGCCTCTCTGGGCAGCGAAATCACCACCGTGATCAAGACCGGTCAGTGGGCCCAGGGCGCGTTGCGTCAGGTGGTCACCGAACACGTCAACCGTTTTGAATTGATGGACGACGCCTACCTGCGTGAGCGCGCGTCGGACGTCAAAGACCTCGGCCGACGCTTGCTGGCTTATCTGCAGGAAGAGCGTCAGCAGACCCTGGTCTACCCCGACAACACCATCCTGATCAGCGAAGAACTGACGCCGGCAATGCTCGGCGAGGTGCCGGAAGGTAAGCTGGTCGGTCTGGTCTCGGTACTCGGTTCCGGCAACTCCCACGTGGCGATCCTGGCGCGCGCCATGGGTATCCCGACGGTGATGGGCCTGGTCGACTTGCCGTATTCCAAGGTCGACGGCATCCAGATGATCGTCGACGGCTACCACGGCGAGGTCTACACCAACCCCAGCGAAGTGTTGCGCAAGCAGTTCGCCGAAGTGGTCGAGGAAGAGAAGCAACTGGCCCTCGGGCTGGATGCTCTGCGGGACTTGCCGTGCGTGACCCTCGATGGTCACCGCATGCCGCTGTGGGTCAACACCGGCCTGCTGGCGGACGTGGCGCGGGCGCAGAAGCGTGGCGCTGAAGGCGTCGGTCTGTATCGCACCGAAGTGCCGTTCATGATCAACCAGCGCTTCCCGAGTGAAAAAGAGCAACTGGCGATTTATCGCGAGCAGCTCGCCGCGTTCCACCCGCAACCAGTGACCATGCGCAGCCTGGACATCGGTGGCGACAAATCGCTGTCGTACTTCCCGATCAAGGAAGACAACCCGTTCCTCGGCTGGCGCGGCATTCGCGTTACGCTCGACCACCCGGAAATTTTCCTGGTCCAGACCCGCGCCATGCTCAAGGCCAGCGAAGGCTTGAACAACCTGCGGATTCTGCTGCCGATGATCTCCGGCACCCACGAGCTGGAAGAAGCCCTGCACCTGATTCACCGGGCCTGGGGCGAAGTCCGCGACGAAGGTTGCGACGTGCCTATGCCGCCGATCGGCGTGATGATCGAAATTCCGGCAGCGGTTTATCAGACCAAGGAACTGGCGCGGCAAGTGGACTTCCTGTCGGTCGGCTCCAACGACCTGACCCAGTACCTGCTGGCCGTGGATCGAAACAACCCGCGGGTAGCCGACCTCTACGACTACCTGCACCCTGCGGTGCTGCAAGCCCTTCAGAGCGTGGTGCGGGACGCCCATGCCGAAGGCAAGCCAGTAAGTATCTGCGGTGAGATGGCTGGCGATCCGGCGGCGGCGGTGCTGTTGATGGCGATGGGCTTCGACAGCCTGTCGATGAACGCCACCAACTTGCCGAAAGTGAAGTGGATGCTGCGTCAGATCAACCTGAGCAAGGCCAAGGAATTGCTCGCCGAGCTGATGACCATCGACAACCCGCAAGTTATCCACAGCTCGCTGCAATTGGCGCTGAAGAACCTTGGGTTGGCGCGGATGATTAATCCGGCTTCGGCCAAGACCCTCTAAGCCTGCGGCGACTCTAAAATCGACCCCTCACCCCAACCCTCCCGAAACGTCGGACCGCCCCAAGGGGGAGAGGGGGAAAGGGAGCAGATATTCAAGCTTTTCAAAACCTGAGTTCGACTCGATATCTCAGGTCGATGTAGCTCGAAAAAACACCTCGGTCAGTTCCCTCGCCCCCTTGGGGAGAGGGTTAGGGTGAGGGGTGGTTCCATCTGACACCCCGCATAGTTAAACCCGCACCTCAACCTCCCCCAAATGCCCGCCATACGGCCCAAAACTCCGCTCCACCATCCATCGCGTCCCATCCGCCTGAACAATCAACGCCGTACTCGCTCGCGTCCCATAAGTCGGACTGGCAATAAACACACTCGATAGCAACGTCTCGGTGGCCAACCCGACCCCGGTATCCGGCAGTTCGGCAAATGGCGCCGTCTGCGGATCATTCAGCAGCGCCAATAAAGCCTGGGGTTGCGGATCGTCCAGCACTTCCTCCAGCGCTGCCCGCGCCTTGAGCAGTTTCGGCCACGGCGTATCCAGCCCGGCGTTCGACAACCCATAAACCCCCGGAGGCAGCATCACTGCCTCAGTCTCCCGGGCATTGAAGTGCCACAATTCGTTGGTATTGCCGACCAGTAGGTTAAATCCGGCATATTCCAGCGAACGTCCGACAACGTCGCTTAAGTAATCATCAATCGACATGTTGCCTAAAAGAAAACCCGCCACCAGTTCACCTCGCGATTTGCGCGATGGAGGCTGATGCGGATCGCGGATATTGGTCAGCGCGGCGAAGCGTCCATTGGCGCCGACACCGAGCCAGGTGCCCCCGGCCTCCAGATCGCGACCGGCATGCACGTGCGGTGCTTCGGGCCATTGCGCCAGGGGCAGGCTGGGCCGGGCATAGAATTCGTCGCGGTTGGCCGCCACGATCAGCGGCTGGGCGTGACCCGGTCGCCAAGCGAAAACAATCAGGCACATAAGGCAGTCCTTGTGTGTTTTCTGCCCACTCTACTCAGTCATCGAGTGGGTATCCATCGCCATCCAGTGGAGCTTGAGGCTATGCATCCGTTACCATGCCGCTCTCATTTGGGGATGCGCATGGAATTTCTGCTCTATCTGGCGCTCGGCGCCTGTGCAGGTGTGCTGGCCGGGCTGTTCGGGGTTGGCGGCGGGATCATTATCGTTCCGGTGCTGGTTTACAGTTTCAAGCTGCAAGGGTTCGATCCGTCGATCCTCACGCACCTGGCGGTCGGCACGTCCCTGGCGACGATCATATTTACCTCGGTCAATGCGATCCGCGAACATCACCGTCGCGATGCCGTGCGTTGGCCGATTTTTGCCTGGATGACCCTCGGTATTCTCATCGGCGCCGGTTTCGGCGCGCTGACGGCTGAGGCGATCTCCGGGCCCAACTTGCAGAAAATCATTGGCGTCTTCGCGCTGGTCATCGCTGCGCAATTGGCGCTGGATTTCAAACCCAAGGCCAGCCGAACGGTGCCGGGTAAAGTCGGTCTGACCGTGGCCGGCAGTGTGATTGGCTGGGCCTCGGCGATTTTCGGGATTGGCGGCGGCTCGCTGACGGTGCCGTTCCTGACCTGGCGCAGCGTACCGATGCAGCAAGCGGTGGCGACTTCATCCGCCTGCGGTCTGCCGATTGCCTTGTCCAGTGCATTATTTTTCATGATTCTGGGCTGGCACGATCCATTGCTGCCGGCCCATAGTCTCGGTTTTGTTTATTTACCGGCGCTGCTGGGGATCGCCCTGACCAGCATGTTCTTCGCTCGCCTCGGCGCACGACTGGCCCACAGCCTGTCGCCGAAGTTGCTGAAAAGACTGTTCGCCGCTTTGCTGTTCTGCGTGGGCCTGAATTTCCTGCTCTGACGCAGCGCAATCCTGACTTAATCCTGGCGTGACAGCGTCGCCCGGGAATTTTGAAAGTTTCAACTCTAACGAGGAGTCGCAATGCTGCCTTACCCGCAGATCGACCCGGTGGCATTGGCCATCGGTCCGCTGAAAATCCACTGGTACGGCTTGATGTACCTGATCGGCATCGGCGGCGCCTGGCTGCTGGCGTCGCGTCGGTTGAACCGCTTCGACCCCACCTGGAGTAAAGAGAAACTCTCCGACATGGTGTTCTGGATGTCGATGGGGGTCATTGTCGGCGGCCGGTTAGGCTATGTGCTGTTCTACGATCTGAGCGCTTACCTCGCCAACCCGCTGTTGATCTTTGAAGTGTGGAAGGGCGGCATGTCGTTCCACGGCGGGTTCATCGGCGTGATGCTGGCCGCGTTGTGGTTCGGTAAAAAGAACGGCAAGTCGTTCTTCCAGCTGATGGATTTCGTCGCGCCGATGGTACCGATCGGTCTGGGCGCCGGACGTATCGGTAACTTCATCAACGCCGAGTTGTGGGGCAAGGCCACCGATGTGCCGTGGGCGATGGTCTTCCCGACCGATCCCGCGCAACTGGCGCGTCACCCGTCGCAGCTGTATCAGTTCGCCCTCGAAGGCGTCGCGCTGTTCGCCATTCTCTGGTTGTTCTCGCGCAAGACGCGGCCGACCATGGCGGTGTCCGGGATGTTCGCGCTGTTCTATGGCATCTTCCGTTTCATCGTCGAATTCGTCCGCGTACCGGACGCGCAACTGGGCTATCTGGCCTGGAACTGGCTGACCATGGGTCAGGTACTGTGCGTACCGATGATCGTCGGCGGTCTGTACCTGATCTGGCTGGCGTATCACCGTGCACCGGCGGCTCCAGCGGCGGCCGTATAAATTCGAACCCCGGGGCTTTGGTCCCGGGTTCAAGGACACAGGTAACTCATGAAGCAATATCTCGAACTGGTCGCCCACGTCATCAAGAACGGCACCAAGCAAGCCAACCGCACTGGCGTGAACACCATCAGCTTCCCTGGCGCGATGCTGCGTTATGACCTGAAGGAAGGTTTCCCGGCGATCACCACGCGCAAGATGGCCTTCAAATCGGCCATCGGCGAGATGTGTGGTTTTCTGCGCGGAGTGAACAACGCCGCCGAATTCCGTGCACTGGGCTGCAAAGTCTGGGATCAGAACGCCAACGAAAACGCCCAGTGGCTGGCCAACCCGTTCCGTCAGGGCGAAGACGACCTCGGCGAGATCTACGGCGTGCAATGGCGCAAATGGCCAGCGTACAAGCAGATCCCGGTCAGCAACCAGGCCGCCATCGAGCAGACCCTGAGTCAAGGTTATCGCCAGATCGCCGAAGGCGAAGAAGACGGTCAGGCTTACGTGGTGCTGTACAAGGCGATCGACCAGATCCGCCAGTGCGTCGACACCATCATCAAAGACCCGGGCAGCCGCCGCATCCTGTTCCACGGCTGGAACGTCGCCCAGCTCGATGAAATGGCTTTGCCGCCGTGCCATCTGCTGTACCAGTTCCACCCGAACGTCGAGACGAAGGAAATCTCCCTGACCCTCTACATCCGTTCGAATGACCTAGGCCTGGGCACGCCGTTCAACCTCACCGAAGGCGCCGCGCTGCTGAGCCTGATCGGTCGCCTGACCGGTTACACGCCGCGCTGGTTCACCTATTTCATCGGTGATGCCCACGTCTACGAAAACCACTTGGACATGCTGAACGAACAGCTCAAGCGCGAGCCGTTCCCGATGCCGAAACTGGTGATTAGTGATCGTGTGCCGGAGTTTGCCAAGACGGGTGTGTATCAGCCGGAGTGGCTGGAGTTGATCGAGCCGAGCGATTTTTCGCTGGAAGGCTACGAGCATCACGCCCCAATGACCGCGCCGATGGCTGTCTGATTCAGGCACCGCTGCGCGGTGTTCGCGGGCAAGCCTCGCTCCTACAGGGGAATACGATCAACTGTAGGAGCGAGGCTTGCCCGCGAAGAGGCCCTCAATGCCCATGACTTCTCCCGACATGGGAATGCTCAACCTCCGTCGCCACAACCCCGCCGCTCACTTCAAGCCGCTGCAAAATCCCGCACTGATCAATCTCCGGCCCTTCGCCACAACGTTGGCGCAGGTCGAGCAGTTGTGTCTGCAACGCCAGTAACCCATCGATCCGCGCTTTGACGTGATGAATGTGTTCGTCGATCAACGCATTCACGCTTTCACATTGATCCTGCGGACTGTCGCGCAGGGCCAGCAGGCTGCGGATTTCTTCCAGGGTCATGTCGAGGGTGCGGCAATTACGGATGAAGGTCAGGCGCTCAGCATGAGCCTGGGTGTAGACGCGGTAGTTGCCGTCGCTGCGGGCCGGCTCCGGCAGCAGGTTTTCGCGCTCGTAGTAGCGGATGGTTTCCACGGCGCAGTCGGTGAGTTTGGCCAGTTCTCCGATTTTCATGACGGCAATCTCCAAATGGGTGCTTGACCCTATAGTGGCTACAGGGTCTTTACTTGGCAACAGGCACCTTTCCGGACGCGACCCAATGAGCGATTCCCTTCACACGCACAAACCCGAGGATGAGCACGAGCACAGCCACAAGCTGCAGCCTGTGCAGAAGCATGACCATGGTGGTCACGGGGATTCCTGCTGTTCGTCCAAAGTGGCGGCACCGTCGCTGATCAAATTCAGCGAAACGCCGACTGCTGGCGCGCGACTGAGCATTTTCCGCATCGACGCCATGGACTGTCCGACCGAGCAGACGCTGATCGAGAACAAACTCGGCAAGCTCGTGGGCGTGCAGCAACTGGAATTCAACCTGATCAACCGCGTGCTGGGCGTCACCCATGACTTGCCGAGCACTGCACCGATCATCGACGCGATCAAATCTCTCGGCATGCAGGCCGAGCCGCTGGAGCAGGGCGTCGAGCCGCCAGCGCCGGCCCCCGAGAAAAAGCCCTGGTGGCCCTTGGCGCTGTCGGGTGTTGGTGCATTGACCGCCGAAGTGATCCACTTCACCAACGCTGCGCCGAACTGGGTGGTGGCGGTCATTGCGTTGATCTCGATCCTCAGCGGCGGCCTCGGCACCTATAAAAAGGGCTGGATCGCACTTAAAAACCTCAACCTGAACATCAACGCGCTGATGAGCATCGCGGTGACTGGCGCGATCCTGATCGGTCAGTGGCCGGAAGCAGCGATGGTGATGTTCTTGTTCACCGTGGCCGAGTTGATTGAGGCCAAGTCTCTGGACCGGGCGCGCAACGCCATTGGCGGCTTGATGCAGATGACCCCGGAGCAAGCCACGGTGCAGCAGGCCGACGGCAGTTGGGTCTTGCAGCCTGTCAAATCCATTGAGTTGGGTGCGCGAGTGCGGGTGCGTCCCGGTGAGCGGATTGGTCTGGACGGTGAAGTGGTGGCGGGCAGTTCGACCATCGATCAGGCGCCGATCACCGGTGAAAGCCTGCCGGTGGAGAAGACCCTCGGCGATAAAGTCTTCGCCGGCACCATCAACCAGGCCGGTTCCCTGGAGTACTCGGTAACCGCAGCGGCCAACAACTCGACCCTGGCGCGAATCATCCACGCCGTGGAACAAGCCCAGGGCGCACGGGCACCGACCCAGCGTTTCGTCGACAGCTTCTCGAAAATCTACACCCCGGCGGTGTTCATTCTGGCGCTCGCCGTTGCTGTGATTCCGCCACTGTTCATGGGCGCCGTATGGTTCGACTGGATCTACCGGGCGTTGGTGTTGCTGGTGGTTGCGTGCCCATGTGCGCTGGTGATTTCTACGCCAGTGACCATCGTCAGCGGCCTCGCGGCGGCGGCGCGCAAAGGCATTCTGGTGAAGGGCGGCGTCTATCTGGAGGGCGGTTACAAGCTCGATTACCTGGCGCTAGACAAGACCGGCACGATCACGCACGGCAAACCGGTGCAGACCGATTACCTGTCGCTTGATCCAACCGCTGACGCATCAACTCTGGCGATTGCGGCGGCGTTGGCCGGTCGTTCGGATCACCCGGTGTCCTTGGCCATCGCCAACGCGGCTGTGGATAAACAACTCGCACCGCTGATTGTGGATAACTTCGAGGCGCTGGCCGGTCGTGGTGTACGCGGCGAAATCAATGGTCAGGTTTACCACTTGGGTAATCACCGTTTGGTGGAAGACCTGAACCTGTGCTCGCCCGAACTGGAAGAAAAGCTGTTCGCGTTGGAGAAACAGGGCAAGTCCGTGGTGCTGCTGCTCGACAAATCCGGCCCATTGGCGCTGTTCGCAGTGGCCGACACCGTGAAAGAGTCCAGCCGCGAAGCAATCCAGCAACTGCACGACCTGGGCATCAAAACCCTGATACTCACCGGCGACAACGTCCACACCGCTCAGGCGATTGCCGCGCAAGTCGGCATCGACGAGGCCAAGGGCGATCTGCTGCCGACCGACAAGCTGCAAGCCATCGAAGCCCTTTATGCACAGGGCCATAACGTCGGCATGGTCGGCGACGGCATCAACGACGCTCCGGCGCTGGCGCGAGCCGAGATCGGTTTTGCCATGGCGGCGGCGGGCACGGATACCGCCATCGAGACCGCCGATGTCGCCCTGATGGACGACGATCTGCGCAAGATCCCGACCTTCATCCGGCTGTCACGGCAAACCTCAAACATCCTCAAACAGAACATCGCCCTGGCATTGGTCATCAAAGCGATCTTTCTTGGGGTAACCTTCGCCGGGATCGCCACCATGTGGATGGCGGTGTTCGCCGACATGGGTGTGAGCCTGTTGGTGGTGTTCAACGGTTTGCGCCTGTTGCGCAAATAAGCGATGAGGGAAGGGTGTGCTGAGTGCCGAGCTGAAGGCGTTTTACATGGTTGCCCGCCTGGGCAGCATTACCCTGGCGGCGAAAAAGCTCGGTCTGAGCCAACCCACGGTGACCACGCAGATTCGCAATCTGGAAAGCCAGTACTCGGTTGAGCTGTTCTACCGTGGCGGCCGCCGCCTCAGCGTCAGCGATGAAGGCGCGCGGTTGCTGCCGATGGTCAAGGCGCTGTTGCAGCAGGAAGCCGACATCGAGTTTTTCCTGCGCAACAGCGGTCAGGTCCAGGGCACGTTGCGCATCGCTGCGACCGCGCCGTATTACATCCTCGATCTAGTGAAGACCTTTCGCGAGCGCTTGCCGCAGGTGGAGGTGTCGGTGGAGATCGGCAACTCCCAGCAGGTGCTTGAAGCGCTGGAGGATTACCGGGTGGATGTCGCGGCGTCGTCGCAATTACTCGACGATGCACGGCTGATTCGCCGGGTGCTCGGCAGCGATCCGCTGGTGCTGGCGGTGCATCGCAATCATCCGCTGGCGGTCCACGACCATGTGCCGCTCAGTGCGTTGGCCGGGCATACGTTATTGATGCGCGAATCGGGTTCGACCACTCGACGCCTGACCGAGGAATTGCTGGCCAGCGCCGGGGTGAGTTTCGGGCCGCTGCTGGAGATTGGCAGCCGTGAGTCGATCCGTGAGGCGGTGTTGCGCAACATCGGCATCAGCATCATTGCCCGGCAGGAAGTGCCGCATGATCCGCAACTGCGCGTACTGACCATCGAGAATTCGCCGCAGATTCCTGAGTATTTGTATTGCCTCAAGGAACGCAAAGGCGCGCGGCTGCCGGCGGCGTTTCTCGGCCTGGCGCAGGAAATGGCCCCCGCGTAGATCCCTGTGGCGAGGGAGCTTGCTCCCGCTGGACTGCGCAGCAGGCTCATTTTTTGGGGCCGCTTCGCAGCCCAGCGGGAGCAAGCTCCCTCGCCACAGGTTACTCATCGCTCGTTCTACCCAACCCAAATCCTCGAATACCACTATCAGCCGTTTTTGCCTCACTGCCACATGACGGACGCATTACAAACCTAGGATGGCCTTCATCTGCTTGATGAGGCCTGTCCATGAACCACTCGATCGCAACTGCCCTGACCAACCCCGGCGCCCCGATGAAAGTGCGCGGCGTGCAGAAACGCTTTGGCGCCTTCACCGCGCTGGATAACGTTTCCCTCGACGTGGCGGCTGGTGAGCTGGTGTGTCTGCTCGGTCCGTCGGGCTGTGGCAAAACCACCTTGCTGCGCTGCATCGCCGGTCTTGAGAAGCAGGACAGCGGCGAGTTGTACCTCGGCGATCGCGACGTTTCCCACCTTGCGCCCCAGGCTCGGGACTACGGCATTCTGTTTCAGTCCTACGCGCTGTTCCCCAATCTCACCGTCGAAGCGAACATCGCCTACGGCCTCGCCGGCAGTGGTCGCGATGAAGTGCGCAAGCGTGTCGGTCAGATGCTGGAGCTGGTCGGCCTGATCGGCAGTGAGAAAAAGTACCCCGGCCAATTGTCCGGCGGCCAACAGCAACGTGTCGCACTGGCTCGGGCCCTGGCGCCGGCGCCTTCCTTGTTGTTGCTGGACGAACCGATGTCGGCCCTCGACGCCCGAGTCCGCGAGCATCTGTGCACCGAACTGCGCCAACTGCAGCGCAACCTCGGCGTCACCACCCTGATGGTCACCCACAATCAGGACGAGGCCATGCTGATGGCCGACCGCATCGCCGTGATGAACAACGGCAAGGTCGAGCAGTACGCCACACCGCAGGAAATCTACAACCGCCCGGCCACACCGTTTGTGGCGGAGTTCGTCGGCCAGGGTAACTGGCTGCCATTCCAGCGCAGCAGCGACAGCCATGCGCAAGTTGGCGGGATGAACATGCGCCTTGCCGAAGGCAGCGCCAAAACCGCGTCGGGCCGTTTGTTCTGCCGCCCGGAAGCCATCAACGTCAACCCGCCGGTGCATGAAGAAAACCTGTTCCCGGCCAAGGTTCGCGAAATCACCTTCCTCGGCAACCGCTGCCGCATGAGTTTCGAACTCGATCAACTGCCGGGCCACGCATTGCTCGCGGAACTGGCGCCGGAAGCCATGCCACGCCTCGGCGCGCAGCAAATCATGGTCGCCTTGCCGCCGCGCAGCCTGCAGGTGTTTGCCTGATGAGCGCGAACCTCGCGCTGCCGATACCGCACAAGCAGGTTCGGCAGACCTCCCGTGCCGAGATCGGCGACCGGGTATTCGTGGTCGGCGGCAAAGTCCTTTTGCTGGTGTTGCTCGGCGTTGCGGTACTGATGCCGTTGCTGGCGATCTTCTGGCGCGGTTTCAGTTCGGAAGCCGGGCAGGGCGGCGGTCTGGTGGCTGCCCGTGAATTGGTGACCAGTGCCAATTTCCACTGGTTGCTCGGCAATAGCCTGAAAGTGTCCCTCAGCGTGGCGGCGATTGTCGTACCGCTGGCGTACCTGTTTGCTTACGCCCTGCAACGCACGTTGATACCGGGCAAAGGCATCTGGCGCGGCATGTCGTTGTTGCCGCTGATGGCGCCGTCGATGTTGCCAGGCATTGCGCTGGTCTATCTGTTCGGCAACCAAGGCATGCTGCGCGGTTTGCTCTCGGACAACATCTACGGCTTCTGGGGCATTGTTCTGGGCGAGGTCATCTACACCTTCCCACACGCGCTGATGATTCTGCTGTCGGCGCTGTCCCTGGCGGATGCGCGATTGTTCGATGCTGCGTCGAGCATGGGCGCCAGTCCGGCGAAAGCCTTTCGCAGCATCACTTGGCCGGCAACCCGTCAGGCTGTGTTCGCGGCGTTCTGTCTGGTGTTCACCCTGACCATCACCGACTTCGGCGTGCCCGTGGTGGTCGGTGGCGATTATCAGGTGCTGGCGCTGGAAGCCTATAAAGCCGTGGTCGGCCAACAACAGTTCGGTCGCGGCGCGTTGATCGGCATGGTCCTGCTGTTGCCGGCGCTGTTCAGCTTCGGTGTCGACGCCTGGCTGCGTCGGCGACACGGCGATTCCATGAGCGGTCGGGCGCAGGTCTTTCAACCGGCGCCGTCGAAACTGCGGGACGGCTGCTACCTAGCGATCGTGCTACTGATCTGCGCGGTGTTGCTGCTGGTGTTCGGCATGGCGGTGTACTCGTCGCTGGTGAAGTTCTGGCCGTACAACCTGTCGCTGTCGCTCAATCATTACCAGTTCAACGACACCGCGGGCGGTGGCTGGCTGGCCTATGGCAACAGCGTGAAGATGGCGCTGTGTACGGCATTGATCGGCAGCGTGCTGATCTTCACCGGCGCCTACCTGATGGAAAAAACCAAGGGCCAGCGCGGACTGAATCTGATCCTGCGCATGCTCAGTTTCGTACCGATGGCGGTGCCGGGTCTGGTGCTGGGCCTGGGTTATGTCTTCTTCTTCAACCTCACCGGCAACCCGTTGCATGTGCTCTACGGGACCATGACCCTGCTGGTGGTCTGCACCATTGCTCACTATTTGACCACCGCGCAAATGACCGCGACCACGGCGCTGCGCCAACTCGACGCCGAGTTCGAAGCCGCCGCGCTCTCGCTCAAGGCGCCGCTCTATCGGCATTACCTGCGCGTCACCGTGCCGATCTGCCTGCCGGCGCTGCTGGACATCGTGCGCTACCTGTTCGTCTCGGCCATGACCACGGTCTCGGCGGCGATCTTCCTCTACAGCCCCGACACCATCCTCGCGGCGGTGGCGGTGCTGAATATGGATGACGCCGGCAATGTCGGCGGCGCGGCGGCGATGTCGACTTTGATTCTGTTCACCTCGGCGGGCGTGTCCCTGCTGCTGGCCTGGGCTTCGCGCGGTTTGCTGCGCCGCTCCCAGGCCTGGCGGCAGACCGCGCCCGGCAACTGACTCACACCCTCAACTCAAACAGGAAAAGATCATGTTCAAGCCCCTGGCCCTGGCCGCTGCTGTCCTCACCGCTTTCAGCCTGAACGCCTTCGCGGCGAAAACCGAGTTGACGGTGTATACCGCCCTCGAAGCCGAACAACTGAAGACCTATAAAGAGGCCTTCGAAAAGGCCAATCCGGACGTCGAGATCAAGTGGGTGCGCGACTCCACCGGCATCATCACCGCCAAGCTGCTGGCCGAAAAAGCCCGCCCGCAGGCTGATGCGGTGTGGGGCCTGGCCGCTTCGAGCCTGGCGATCCTCGATCAGCAAGGCATGCTGCAAAGCTACGCGCCGAAGGACCTGGGCAAGATCGGCGGCAACTACCGCGACGCTGCCAACCCACCGGCCTGGGTCGGCATGGACGTGTGGGCGGCGACCATTTGCTTCAACACTGTCGAAGCCGAAAAGCAGGGTTTGAGCAAACCCGTGAGCTGGCAGGACCTGACCAAGCCTGAGTACAAAGGCAAGATCGTCATGCCCAACCCGGCCTCGTCCGGCACCGGTTTCCTCGACGTCAGCGCCTGGCTGCAAACCTTCGGCGAGAAGCAGGGCTGGGCGTACATGGACGGTCTGCACCAGAACATCGGCCAGTACGTTCACTCCGGTTCCAAGCCTTGCAAACTGGCGGCGGCGGGTGAATTCCCGATCGGTATTTCCTTTGAATACCCGGCCGTTCAGTTGAAGCGCCAAGGCGCGCCGCTGGACATCATCCTGCCGAAAGAAGGCCTGGGCTGGGAGATCGAAGCCACCGCCGTGATCAAGGGCACACCGCATGAAGACGCGGCGAAGAAACTGGCCGACTTCTCGGCAAGCCCGGCAGCGATGGAGCTTTATAAAGAGAACTTTGCGGTGCTCGCGCAGCCAGGTATTGCCAAGCCGCAGACCGAGTTGCCGGCGGATTATGAGCAGCGTTTGATCAAGAACGACTTCGCCTGGGCCTCGAAGAATCGCGACGAAATCCTGACCGAGTGGCGCAAGCGCTATGACGGCAAGTCCGAGAAAGTGGTTGCCAAGTAAACAATGCACAACCTTTGGTGAGGGGATAAATCCCCTCGCCACAGAGCTCAGGACAAAACCCCATGACACAACACAACGACATGCTGATCGTCGGCGCCGGCATCCTCGGTCTGTCCCACGCCTACGCCGCCGCCAAGCGCGGTCTGAAAGTCACCGTTTTCGAACGCAGCGAAACGCCCTTAGGCGCCTCGGTACGCAATTTCGGCCAGGCACTGGTCACCGGCCAACCACCGGGCCCGATGCTCGAACTGGCCAAGGCAAGCCGCGAAATATGGGGCCAATGGGCGCAACTCGCCGGCCTGCAACTCAAGCGCAACGGCTCGTACCTGTTTGCCCGCACCGAAGCCGAAGAACATCTACTGGAAGCCTTCTGCGCCGGTCGCGCCGTGGAGCACGGTTACCGCGTAGACCTGTTGCGCGGCGCTGCATTGCACGATTTGTACGGCGGTCAGTTCAGCCATCATCGCGCGGCGTTACACGGGATGGACGATCAGCAACTGTATTCCCGTGAAGCGATTCCAGCGCTGATCGACTACCTGCACCGCGAACTCGGCGTCGAGTTTCACTTCTCCACCCTGGTGCGCGACATCGAGCCCGGCCGCTTGCACAGCACCGCCGGATCCTTCAGCGCCGAGCAGATCATCGTTTGTTCCGGCCACGATTATCAGACGTTGCTGGCCGAGCCAATCGCCGAGCTCAACCCGCAAATCTGCCGCCTGCAAATGCTCCGCGCTCGACCGCAAATCAACCTCAACCTGCAACACGCGTTGCTCACCGGTTTGAGTTGCGTGCACTACGGCGCCTTCGCCGATCTGCCGGAAGCGGCGGCGGTGCAGGCGCAAATCCTGCGAGAGGAACCGCACCTGCATGAAAACGGCATTCACCTGCTGATCAGTCCGACGCCTTATGGTGAGTTGATCATCGGCGACTCCCACCATTACGGCAGCGACCCGTCGCCGTTCAATGCCGAGCAAGTGGACAACTGGATGATTGAGCTGGCCGAGCAGACGTTGGGTTGCAAGGTGCAAGTGGTCGAACGCTGGCAGGGTGTCTATGGTTCACGGGGACCGCGGCCGTTCTCGTTTCTGCGTCCGATGCCGGGCGTGAGCGTGGCACTGATGCACACGGGTGTCGGCATGAGCGTCGGGCCGGCGATGGCTGAACGTAACGTAGCGACGTTGTTGGGAGAGCGTTGATGGGCCGCAATGAGCAAGTGATCGCCGAGGTGTTCGGTCTGTACGAGCGCTTTGGCGACAGCGATTACATCGGCGAACCGGTGTCGCAGATCGAGCACATGTCACAGGCGGCGGAACTGGCCATGGCCGAGGGCTTCGATGACGAAGTGGTGCTGGCCGCGTTCTTCCACGACATCGGGCATATCTGCGCCGAGAGCGCCGAGAACATGGGCGGCTTCGGCGTGGTCAGTCACGAGCGGTTGGGCGCGGATTATTTACGCCGCGCAGGTTTCAGCGAGCGCATGGCGCGGCTTGTGGAATACCACGTTCAGGCCAAGCGTTATCTGACACTCAAAGAGCCTGGGTACTACGAACGCTTGAGTGAAGCCAGTCGCCGCACTCTGGAATACCAGGGCGGAGTGATGACCACTGAAGAGGCTGAAGCTTTCGAACAGGACCCATTGTGTGCGGTGAGTTTGCGAATGCGGCAGTGGGATGAGCAGGCCAAGGAAATGGCGGTGCCGGTGATTGATCTTGAGGTGTTGAAGCGCAAGGCCGCGAAGGTCTTGTCCGGCGAGGCGCGTTGAGTTGTCTCACAGGCAATAGGGAAACGGTGGATGGATTGCCTTGCGGTATTGGGCCAGTCTGGGCTTTTCCCAAGGAAGCGCACGGATGCGTTATTTAAAAGTGATTGCACAGGATCGAAGCGGTCAGGGTGTGGCAGATACCGTTCATTTTGAGTTCTATGAAGATGATCAGTTGCAGCGCAAGGCGACGGAGGCGGATCGACAACGGCTCAAGTCTTTCAGCAAAACGTATTTGAAATGCGCTTGGTACAACAGCGGGGAGGGTGAGGACCGTCACTTGCGAATCTTCTCGCAGAATCCATCCGCTGACGGCACGCCTGAAACGGTACGCCTGCATTTTCATGAAGGGCTGACGATTGCCTACAAGGCAGCGGCTCGCGATCTTGATAACGATGGGGTTTTCGAGCTGATATTGAGTTCTGATGTGGACAACGACGGGCGGGCGAATCGCACGGATCGCAATCGTGTCCGGTCGTTGACGCAGAGCTTTTTGAAGATCGACCGGGACCTGTAGCAGCTGCCGAGCCTGCGAGGCTGCGTTCGAGCCGGGGTCGCGTTCGACCGAAGTCCTCGCAAATCCTGTGTATGCGGTTTGCCTGACCGAATGAGTTGGCTGATTTTACGACTGCTGCGCAGCCGAACGCAGCCTCGCAGGCTCGGCAGCTGCTACAAGTCAGCGCAGTATGCTGCCGGATTAAAGCTCCCCCACCTTGCCGGCCAACACCTCAACTTGCTCTTGCCTTTCCGCCTGGCTCAACTTCGGATGCGGATTAAGCGACGACCACTGCGGATGCGCCCGAGCCTTGTTCAGCGCCTCGGGCAATTTGCCTTCGCGCCAGGTTTTGTCCTGGGGCGTGGCCACTTGAATGCTGTCCATCGCTGCATGCCCACGCGCATTGAGCGCGTGCAGCAGTTGCCGCTGACGCAACGCCAAGAGCCGCAGCACGCCGTCATCGACGGTCAGCTCTCGCTGGCCTTTGATCTTGCCCAGCAGGCGGCTGCCATAACTGCGGGCCGTTTGCAGCGCGCCACCGGCAATCGCCCCGGCCAATGCCGCTGCGCCAAGGGTCAGCCCGCCCACCAGCAGATCGACCCCGGCCCCGGCTGCCGCGCCGGCCGCGATGCCACCACCGACCCGAACGCCCAGTTGCTTCAGTGTTTCCGGGTTGAACAGGTCGTCACCCCAGCGGCCATCGAGCAGTGGCAGATCACTGGCCGCCGCATCCTGTGGACGAAAGGCGTACAGCTTGAGCAACGCTTCGACGCAGCGTTGTTCCCGTTGTCGAACCGCTGTGCGCAATTCACTGATGGCCTGCTGTTCTTGCTCGGCTTCGCTGACCACGCTGCGTCGGCACGCGGCGCAGTCGATCAATAATTCAGCAATCAGCCGTGCCGCACTCTGTTGCCGGGCCTGGCGTTGGGCTTGCTGATCGGCGATCAAGCGTTCCAGTTGCGGGCGGGCGTTTTCCAGCAGCAGCGCGAGGCTTTCATACAGTCGACGTTCGCCGTCCTCCGGTGGTGCGACGCTGTCGAAACGCACCAAGGCGTGCAAGCCCAGACGTGCCAACGCTTCGCGCCAATCCGGCTCGCGGTGGTTGGCGCTGCTGACAAAGTTCAGCACCGGCAGCAGCGGTTTTCCGCAGCTGGCCAACACTTCCAGTTCGTCGCGGTACTTGGCCAGCACCGGTTCCCGGGCGTCGATCACGTAGAGACCGGCGTCGCAGGTCAGCAGTTGCCGCAGCACCTTGGCTTCCTGTTCGAAACGCTGCCGGGCTTCGCTGCCCTCAAGGAAACGCGCCAGACGCGCCGGACCGTCGAGGCGTTCACCCGGTCGTTCCAGACGTTCGAGGTAGTCGAGCAGGGCGATGGCGTCTTCCAGGCCCGGCGTGTCGAAGAGATCGAGCAACGGCTCGCCGTCTACCGACAACCGCGCGCCCTCGACGTGTCGAGTGGTGCTGGGGCGATGAGAGACTTCACCAAAGCCGACATCCCGGGTCAGCGTTCTCAGTAATGAGGTTTTGCCGACGTTGGTGTGGCCGACTACCGCGAGCTTCAAGGGCGCTTTCCAGGGGTTAGTCATGACCGCTCTCCAGCCAGTTCAACGGCGCGCAATCGGCGAACGGCAGGTCCAGCTGTTGCAGCGCCACGTGCCAGTCACCCAGCCTTTCGGCATCCAGCGCTTCGCCCGGTGGAGCTTGCAGCAACCAGACGCGGGTGGCGCTGGCGTTGCGCGCCAGTTCGGCGATCAGTGCCAGACTGCCGCGGTCCGGTGAACGTCGCGGATCGCAAGCGATGGCCAGACGGGCAGGGGGAAAGCGGCTCAGTTGTTCGAGGAGTTTGTTGCGCGATTCGCGACTGTCGAGAATCCCGGCGTTGCCCACGGTTTTCGGTAATTGCGGCGGCCATGGACGTTGATCGTCCAGCTCGATGGCGACCAACAACGCGCCATCGCTTGGCAGATCGCTGACACCGTTTTCGATTCGGTGCAGTTGCTCTGGCGCCGCGTCGCTGATGCCAAGGCGTTCACTGGTGGGCATCAGCCGTTCACGCAGTTGGGCGTAACCGGGCAGGTTCAAATCCAGATGCAATGCCGCTTGCCCGGTTTTCCAGCGCCACAGGCAGAACAGCGCCAGCAACAGTCGCGGCAACACACCGTAGACCACCAGCACGCCGACCAGCCATGTTGCCCAGGCCTGACGGGCGCTTTCGATGTTCAGCGCGGCATCGCCGCTGGCGCGGATCATTTCCACGGTCGGAACGTTGAAACCCAGCAGGGCCGGCAGGGCGCCGAGGGCCTGGGTCATGGCGACGAAAGTGTCGCCGCCCAGGAGCGTGGTTTCCCAGACGAAGCCGTAACGCCGGGTCGCCATCAGCATCAACAGCATCACCAGCCCGCTGAGCATCGCCAGCAACCACAAACCGTTGACCAGCACGCCGAGCGCCCAGCGATTGAGTTTCTGTCGTTGCAGCAAGAGCAGCAGGGCCGGGGCCAGTTGCGCGGCTTTGGCATCGCGAGCGAGTTTTTCGCTGAGCCATAACCACAAGCGTCCCAGCGTTGCGCCATGTTCACCGGCAAACACCAGGCCCAGCGCCCAGCTCAGCAGAAGAATCAGGTTCAGCCCGAGCAGACTGCCCAAGGCCCAGAACACATTGACTGGAGTCTGACCGTCGCCCATTGCGGCAAACGCCAGGCCGGCGCCGCTGACAATGGCCAGCACCGCCATCACAATCAGCGCCAGACGCGCGCCTTGAAGCCAATGCTGGAGGGCGTTGGTCAGTCCGTCGCGCTCGGCGAGCCACAACGCGCGGCGTTGAATTCGTGTCGGCAGGTCACCACCGGCGCTGCGGGCCAGTCGGTTGGCTTCCAGATCATCCAGGGGGCCTGCGTGCTCTTCACGCAGGCGAATGGTTTCCGTCAACCAGAGGTTATTCAGTTCAGTCACGCGCCATCCCGTCGCTCAATTGAGCTGTGAGCATAACCGCTGTGGCGCTTATGGGGTTACGGATGGCTCTGGTATCCTCGCCGGCATGACTAAATCACTCCCCCTCAGCCTGATTGCAGCCCTCGGTGAAAACCGTGTGATCGGCGTCGACAACACCATGCCCTGGCACTTGCCGGGGGACTTCAAATACTTCAAGGCCACCACCCTGGGCAAGCCGATCATCATGGGTCGCAAGACCTGGGATTCCCTCGGTCGTCCGTTGCCGGGCCGGTTGAACATCGTGGTCAGCCGTCAGGCGGATCTGGTGTTGGAGGGCGCGGAGGTTTATCCGTCGCTGGAGGCCGCCGTTGTTCGGGCCGAAGCATGGGCGAAAGAACAGGGCGTCGATGAGCTGATGCTGATTGGCGGCGCGCAGTTGTATGCACAAGGGTTGGCGCAGGCTGATCGGCTGTATTTGACGCGCGTGGCGCTGAGCCCGGAAGGGGATGCGTGGTTTCCGGAGTTTGATTTGAACCAGTGGAAGTTGGTGTCGAACGTGCCGAATCCGGCGGAAGGCGACAAGCCAGCGTACAACTTCGAAGTTTGGGAGAAGGCTTAAAAACTGTGGCGAGGGAGCTTGCTCCCGCTGGGCTGCGCAGCAGCCCTGAAACCCGGCGCTGCGTTCTTCCCGAAAGACCGCGTTAGCCTTATTGGGGCCGCTTCGCGACCCAGCGGGAGCAAGCTCCCTCGCCACAAGGTTGTTCTAGGGTTAAGCCTGAGCCAACTCCGCATGCTCATCCGCATCCAGCAACTCTTTATCCGTCTGCTGCATGATCTGGCTGGTGATCGCGCCGGCGGTAATCGAACCACTCACGTTCAACGCCGTACGGCCCATGTCGATCAGCGGCTCAACCGAAATCAGCAGCGCCACCAGTGACACCGGCAAGCCCATCGCCGGCAACACGATCAACGCGGCAAACGTCGCGCCACCGCCCACGCCGGCCACACCCGCAGAACTCAGCGTCACAATCGCCACCAGCGTCGCGATCCACAGCGGGTCCAGCGGGTTGATGCCCACGGTCGGCGCAACCATCACCGCCAACATCGCCGGGTACAGACCGGCACAACCGTTCTGGCCAATGGTCGCGCCGAACGACGCGGCGAAACTGGCAATGGATTGTGGAATACCCAAACGGCTGGTCTGTGCTTCGATACTCAGCGGAATAGTCGCTGCGCTGGAACGGCTGGTGAAAGCAAACGTCAGCACCGGCCAGATCTTGCGGAAAAAGCGCAGCGGGTTGATCCCGGCGGCCGACACCAGCAAGCCATGGACCACGAACATCAGGCCCAGCCCGATGTAGGAAACCACCACGAAGCTGCCGAGTTTGATGATGTCCTGCAGGTTGGAGCCGGCGACCACTTTGGTCATCAGCGCCAATACGCCATACGGGGTCAGCTTCATCACCAGACGCACCAGACGCATCACCCAGGCTTGCAGGGTGTCGATGGCGTTGATCACTTTCTGACCTTTCTCGACATCGTCCTTGAGCAGTTGCAGCGCCGCGACCCCAAGGAACGCAGCAAAAATCACCACGCTGATGATCGAGGTCGGCTTCGCGCGAGCGAGGTCGGCGAACGGGTTTTGCGGAATGAACGACAGCAACAGCTGCGGCACATTCAGGTCAGCGACCTTGCCCGCGTAGTCAGTCTGGATAGTTTGCAGGCGGGCCATTTCTTGAGTGCCAGCCACCAGGCCTTCGGCGGTCAGACCAAACAGATTGGTCAAACCGATACCGATCAGTGCCGCGATGGCTGTGGTGAACAACAGCGTGCCGATGGTCAGGAAGCTGATCTTGCCCAGCGACGAGGCGTTGTGCAGACGGGCCACGGCGCTGAGGATCGAGGCAAACACCAGCGGGATCACGATCATTTGCAGCAACTGCACGTAACCGTTGCCCACCAGATCGAACCAGCCGATCGAGGCTTTCAGTACCGGGTTGCCGGCACCGTAAACGGTATGCAAAGCCACACCGAACACCACGCCCAGCACCAATGCGAGCAGGACTTTTTTAGCTAAGCTCCACGTCGTGTGTCGGGTTTGCGCCAAGCCGAAGAGCAGGGCGAGGAACACCAGCAGATTGAGGATCAGCGGCAGATTCATGTGAACTCCGAGAGAGACTTGTGCCAGCCACCTTCCGGGGCAGCTGCGAACCGGCAAGCCTAACAGCTTGAAAACTAATGATTTAATATCAAAAAGGTCTGTTAACTGTCGTTTTTGGAATAAGAGGGTGTCGTTGTTGGAGATGCAGCTGACGCGAAAGGGACGCGGGCGGTCGCAGGCAGACGAGGACTGTCACACTAATTTGTTAGCGTCGATATCTTTGACTCAGGGAGAAATGTTGATGAAGCTCGCACCGAAATTTTTGGCCGCAGCACTCTGCCTAGGCCTTGCCGGCCAGGTATTCGCCACGGATTTGAAGCATTGGCCAGCCGATCAGGCCAAGGCGCTGGACGCAATGATTGCCGCCAACGCCAACAAAGGTAACTACGCGGTGTTCGACATGGACAACACCAGTTACCGCTACGACCTCGAAGAGTCGTTGCTGCCGTTCATGGAAAACAAGGGCCTGATCACCCGCGAGAAACTCGACCCCTCCCTGAAACTGATGCCGTTCAAAGACACCGCCGACCACAAGGAAAGCCTGTTCAGCTACTACTATCGCCTCTGCGAAGTCGACGACATGGTCTGCTATCCATGGGTCGCCCAAGTGTTCTCCGGCTTCACCCTCCAGGAACTCAAAGGCTACGTCGATGAGTTGATGGCGTCCGGTAAACCGGTGCCGGCGACGTATTACGAAGGCGACGTGGTCAAGAACCTCGACGTCAACCCGCCGAAAATCTTCACTGGCCAGAAAGAGCTCTACAACAAGCTGATGGAGAACGGTATCGAGGTCTACGTGATGACCGCTGCCTCCGAAGAACTGGTGCGCATGGTCGCTGCCGATCCGAAGTACGGCTACAACGTCAAACCGCAGAACGTGATCGGCGTGAGCTTGTTGCTCAAGGATCCGAAGACCGGCGAGCTGACCACGGCGCGCAAGCAGATCACCGCGGGCAAGTATGACGAGAACGCTAACCTCGGCCTCGAACTGACCCCGTACCTGTGGACCCCGGCGACCTGGATGGCGGGTAAGCAAGCGGCAATTCTGACCTACATCGATGAGTGGAAAAAACCGGTGCTGGTGGGCGGCGACACCCCAAGCAGCGACGGTTACATGCTGTTCCACAGCGTCGACGTGGCCAAGGGCGGCATCCACTTGTGGGTCAACCGCAAAGACAAATACATGACCCAGATTAACGGCATGATGGCCAAGCACGCCGCCGCTCAGGCCAAGGAAGGGTTGCAGGTTACGGCTGACAAGAACTGGGTGGTGGTGACGCCGGCAGAAATCCAGTAAGCACCGAAAATCCAGTGTGGGAGTGAGCCTGCTCGCGATAGCGGAGTGCCTGTCACCCTAGATTTTGCCTGGTAGTCCGCTATCGCGAGCAGGCTCGCTCCTACAGTTGATCTCCAGTGTTTGGAGGATTTTGGTCAAAAAAATGCCCCGCACTTGGCGGGGCATTTTTTTGTTCAACGGTTAAGCATCACAGCCCGTCGAGCATCGCCTTGTTACGCACCGCACCCTTGTCGGCGCTGGTCGCCAACAGGGCATAGGCCTTCAGAGCGGTGGTCACCTTGCGTGGACGTTTTTCCACAGGCTTCCAGCCTTTCTGATCCTGCTCGGCACGACGGCCGGCCATTTCTTCGTCGCTGATCAACAGGTTGATCGAGCGGTTCGGAATGTCGATCAGCACTTTGTCGCCATCCTGCACCAGACCAATCGCGCCGCCCGCCGCCGCTTCCGGGGAAGCGTGGCCGATGGACAGGCCCGAGGTGCCGCCGGAGAAGCGACCATCGGTGAGCAGGGCGCAAGCTTTGCCCAGGCCTTTGGATTTCAGGTAGGACGTCGGGTACAGCATTTCCTGCATGCCCGGGCCGCCTTTCGGGCCTTCGTAACGAATGATCACGATGTCGCCGGCTTTCACTTCGTCAGCGAGGATGCCGCGTACGGCGCTGTCCTGGCTTTCGAAGATCTTCGCGTTGCCTTCGAACACGTGAATCGACTCGTCGACGCCGGCGGTTTTCACCACGCAGCCGTCCAGCGCGATGTTGCCGTAGAGAACGGCCAGGCCGCCTTCTTTCGAGTAGGCGTGTTCGACGCTACGGATGCAGCCGTTTTCACGGTCGTCGTCCAGGGTTTCCCAACGGGTCGACTGGCTGAACGCGGTTTGCGTCGGGATGCCCGCAGGGCCGGCCTTGAAGAAGTGATGCACCGCTTCGTCGTCGGTCTGGGTGATGTCCCACTTGGCGATGCCTTCGGCCAGGGTTTTGCTGTGCACGGTCGGCAGGTCGGTGTGCAGCAGGCCGCCACGGGCCAGCGAGCCGAGGATGCTGAAGATCCCGCCGGCACGGTGCACGTCTTCCATGTGGTACTTCTGGATGTTCGGCGCAACTTTGCACAGTTGCGGCACGTGACGGGAGAGACGGTCGATGTCGCGCAGGTCGAAATCGATCTCGGCTTCCTGGGCCGCGGCCAGCAAGTGCAGGATGGTGTTGGTGGATCCGCCCATGGCGATGTCCAGCGTCATGGCGTTTTCGAACGCCTTGAAGTTGGCGATGTTGCGCGGCAATACAGATTCATCGTTGTCGTTGTAGTAACGCTTGCACAGCTCGACGATGGTGCGGCCGGCCTGCAGGAACAGCTGTTCGCGGTCGCTGTGGGTGGCGAGGGTTGAACCGTTGCCCGGCAATGCCAGGCCCAGTGCTTCAACCAGGCAGTTCATCGAGTTGGCGGTGAACATGCCGGAGCACGAACCGCAGGTCGGGCAGGCACTGCGCTCGTACTCAGCGACTTTCTCGTCAGAAGCGCTGGAGTCGGCGGCGATCACCATGGCGTCGACGAGGTCGAGACCGTGGCTGGCCAGTTTGGTCTTGCCGGCTTCCATCGGGCCGCCGGAAACGAAGATCACCGGGATGTTCAGGCGCAGGGCAGCCATCAGCATGCCTGGGGTGATCTTGTCGCAGTTGGAGATGCAGACGATGGCGTCGGCGCAGTGGGCGTTGACCATGTATTCGACGGAGTCGGCGATGATCTCGCGGCTCGGCAGCGAATACAGCATGCCGTCGTGGCCCATGGCGATGCCGTCATCCACGGCAATGGTGTTGAATTCTTTGGCTACACCGCCGGCGCGTTCGATTTCGCGGGCGACCAGTTGGCCCAGGTCCTTGAGGTGGACGTGGCCCGGTACGAACTGGGTGAAGGAGTTGGAAATGGCGATGATCGGCTTTTTGAAGTCGTCATCTTTCATCCCCGTTGCGCGCCACAGTGCGCGGGCGCCGGCCATGTTGCGGCCATGGGTGGATGTTTTCGAGCGGTAATCAGGCATGAAGCACTCCGGGCGGCTAATCAGGTATCAAAAGGGAAGTGAGCTTCTATTGACGTCTGGAACACTCAGAAATGGCCGTGTGTCCGGAAGTTGCCGATAACTTTGCGGGATCGCCGCGCGCTTCAGCTTGAGCTCATAAACCCGCCGGGGGATGACTGGCGATGAATGTCGCGATTCTACACGGCTGGCGTCAGGAGGGAATGCTGGAAGAGGGTGATCCAGCGTTGACGGGGCGTGTGGGATGACGATCGGCAGGAATCACCCGCTATTCAGCGCGAGCTGCCGACGTGTGATCAGTGCATTGAAGGAAACGCCGACGGTGCTCAAGGCGAGGAAACTCAGTGCGAGAGTCGTTTGCAGATGAGCTCCACTCAGATTGATCAGGGCGCTGATCAGCCCGCCGAAGATGAAGACCAACGTGTTCCCGGCCGACGCCGAGGTGCCGGCCATGTCCGGAAAAACCTCCATCGCCTTCGAGGTGGCGATAGGGCGAGCGATGGTTGTGCCGGCGGTGCAAATAATCATCGGGATCAGCACCGTCAGGGTAGAAAGCCCCAGCAGGTTTGAGAGTAAGAGCATCACCAGTCCCGAAATAAAGATCAGGCTAAGACCGACGATGATCTGTGTATTGGGGTCGATTCGCCCAGCGAGGACTCGAGCGACAATACCGCCGATGATGTAGGCCACGCCATACAGCAGCAGTGTCAGGGAAAACTCGTAGGCCGACAGCTGCAACTGCTCCATGAAGATCAGGGGCGAGATGACAATGAAGGAAAAGTGGCAGGTGAAGGCGATTGCGGCGATCAGCCAATAGCCGAGGAAACCCGCATCGCGACAGACGCGCCGGTAGGACTGAAGAATGCTTCGGCGCGGGGTTGTGGCGGTGTGCCGGTTTTCAAGAAAGAAGCAGGCCTTGAGGAACACGGCGGCGGCGAGGGCAATAAAGACAATGAAGCTTGCGGGCCAGTCCAGTGCCTGTTGCAACAGGGTGCCCGCCAGTGGCGAGACGGAAATGAAGATCCCGCTGGCGGTGACCATCAGAATCCGCAACTGATCCCGTTCCTTGCCGTCGAACAGGTCCTGGACCAGCGCCTGTGAAAGTACGAAGCAACCGCAGCCGATGGCCTGCACCACCCGGAACATCAGGAACCAGGCGTAGTCGGTGGACAGCACGCAACCCGTCGCACCGACAATCGAGACCGCCATTCCCGCCAGCAGCAGACTTTTGCGCCCGATGACATCCGAGAGCGGCCCGACCAGTAGTTGGGAAAGGGCGATGCCGATGGCAAACAGGCTGATGGAAAACGCGATGTCGCCTGGCGTGGTCCGGAAGTGTTCGGCCAGCGCCGGGAACGATGGCAGCAGAACATCCAGTGGGAAGACCCCGAGCATCACCATGGTCATTAACAGGGTGATCGCAGAGCGGCGGTGTTTGGCACTGACCGCAGATTTTCTTTCATTCATCGACAAGTCCTGCCTGTGCGAAGAGCTGCTGGTTAAAAGGCAGGTCGAAAAAACCTGCCTTTTCCATTGCCTGTAGCGTCGCGCCTGCACCTGATCGGGCGCGCTGAAGGCAGGCTTGCGGGCCGGTCAGGGCACTGAGGATTTCTGCGATGCAATTCTCCCTGAAGCCCACGCTGTTCAGGCTTTCCTTCAGCCATCGCTCATCGACCTCAAAGAAAATCAGGAGGATGTCCACCAGCAGCTTCGCGGCGAACGTGCGTTGGCTGCTGTTCAGGGTCAGCCACAGATAATGGAACACTTCGCAAAAGTAACGACTGTGTCGGGCCTCGTCGGTGAGGTGGTCCCTGAGCATTTCCTGGACGCTGGACACCAGCTCGTTGCGGCAAACCTCGAGCAGTTCCCTGGCGATGATGGTTTCGGACACGAAGCCAACGAGAAACCAGGCCAATGCCTTATGCCTGTCAGGTGCGTGGTCAAGCAGGGCGTTCAGTCGGGTAATGCGGTGCGGCATCACCGGGCGTTGGGTCATGCCGTAGAGGTCGGCTATTTGCTCGGCGAGACTATTGGAGAACAGCGCGTGAAAACCCTCATCGGTATAGAGCTGGAGGGCGGCCGCTTTCATCCGTCGGGGGATAGATGCACCGAGCTCATCGTGGACAATGGTTTCCACGGAGCGGTTGACGATCCGATGTTCGAGCCGGGTGGTGTAGTCGAGGAAATACACCAGATGGTTGGCTGATAATCGATGGGTGATCGCACTGCCGGCTGCTTTGATTTTCGGGTGATTCAGATAGGGCAGGAAGGCCGGCGGGAACCAGTGTCGTGTTTCCAGTTGCCGTTCCAGATCTGATGGCAATTGATAGGTGTGCTCGCTGGTTCGTACCGAGGCTCGGGTGTTCCAGTCACCGAGGGTGAAGCGCTGGGCCCAGGCGTCGGGCAGTGACAGCTCGTCTGTGCGGGGCCCGGTCATTGTTGGGAGTCTCGGCTGCTTAGCAGCGCTTTCAATTCCTTGCACATCACTTGCCCGTCACTCTGGCCGCAGCCCACAAAAAACAACGCTTGTTCGGCGCTGTCCTCGATCCCCAGCAACGTTTCGACCTGATCGTCCGCCAACGCACCGGTCAGCCAGGTGCTTAACCCAAGTGCGGTGGCCACCAGTTGAAAGGTCTGGGAAATATGGCCTGCCTCGACGTACGCCATTCGGTAGGCCCGCGAGTGTTCATATTTCCACCACAGTTTGTCGAAGCGAGCGGTGATGAACAGGCCGACTGGCAGGTTGTTGATGAAATGCTGTCCACACAACAACTGGCCCAAGGGCGAGTCGGGCAGCGGATTGACGAAGCTCAACGCATGTTCATTGGGGTGGTAGGCGTAGAGCCCGGGATTCAGGCCGCTGACGTTCTGAACATGAAGAAAACCTTCGCAGGCATTCAGCCCGCCACCGGATGGACTGCTGCGCCGGGCGCCGAGACCTTCGGCGATGGTTTCGTCGATGTCGTTGTCGCGCTCTCGCAGATAGCCAAGGGACAAATACAAAAGAGTGCCCACATCGTCGAGAGAAACCCCTTCACCCGTGTAGGAGCGACAGGTCTTTCGGTCGATCAAGGTCTTTGCAAGTGCGCTTTGCGGCAGACCGGAAGGTTGGGGCAGGGCAATCCGCTCGCTTGTCGGGCGTTCTGTGAGTCTGGCCTCCGGGGCAGGAGTGGCCAGTACTTCGGTGCAATGGTCCAGATAGTGTCTCGACCATTCATTAATATCTTGGGGGATATAGTCACAAGGAATGTTCTTGGTGCCGATATGAAATATCTTCGACAGTTCATCCCAACCCCATTCAAGGGTGTCGTGTATTGAAGTTGTGAGTATTCCTGCGTTTAGTAGTTGCGTGTCTATTATATTGTTGTCATCAAACTTTTCAGGGTTGTCGATAAGGTGTGCCAGACGGGTTGAATATTCAAGATTCAATTCAAATTGTTTGTGGTTCTTGTAATCCCAGACTATTTGGTCGGGCGAGCGAGGAAGTATGAATATATAAGGATTTATCTGCATGGTTGGCGACTCACTCTGGTCTTTGCCATAGAAAACGCTGGGTAGCCGGCACTCCCCAGCGTTTCATTTACTTAGCGGGCTTTTGGTGCAACCAGAAAAGCCAGGTTAGCGATTTTGTTGGTTTCCAGAGTAATTGCTTTCATGTTTTGAACTCCTTGTAATTGATAGTGAGTGTCACTCCTTTGTGACGACTTAATCATAGTTTGTAATGAGTTCTTATCAAGGGGAGATTGGGTAGGAATGTTCCAGTAATTTTGTCGGATCGATCTGAGGGTTGGATGAATTTTTGTAAGTTCTGTCCGCTAAAATAAAAGACATAGCGAAACGTCCTGCAAGTCATTAAGACCGCTGGAGTAGGAAGTTGGAGAATTGAATAACAGAAAACAGAACGGGGAGCCGGCTGGCTCCCCGTCAAACCGGCGTAATCAGCTGTTTGGCAGCAGACGGCAGGTGATGCTCTTGATGTAGCGGGTTTCGGCGATGGCCGGGTGAACCGGGTGATCCGGGCCCTGACCGCCGCGCTCCAGCATCTGGATGTTGCGGTCCAGGTGACGGGCGCTGGTCAGCAGGATGTTCTGCAGATCGTCTTCCGGCAGGTGCATCGAGCACGAAGCGCTGACCAGGATGCCGTCCTTGCTGAGCAGGCGCATGGCTTGCTCGTTCAGGCGACGGTAGGCGCCTTCACCGTTTTTCATGTCTTTCTTGCGTTTGATGAACGCCGGAGGATCGGCAACGATCACGTCGAAGCGCTCTTCGCTGGCTTTCAGCTCTTTCAGGGCTTCGAACACGTCACCTTCAATGCAGGTCATCTTGTCGGCGAAGCCATTCAGCGCGGCGTTGCGCTCGACGCCGTCGAGGGCGAAGGCCGATGCGTCGACGCAGAACACTTCACTGGCGCCGAAAGCAGCCGCTTGCACGCCCCAGCCACCGATGTAGCTGTACAGGTCCAGCACGCGTTTGCCTTTGGCATAAGGTGCCAGGCGTGCGCGGTTCATGCGGTGGTCGTAGAACCACCCGGTTTTCTGGCCCTGGATAACCGGTGCTTCGAATTTCACGCCGTTCTCTTCCAGCGCAACCCACTCCGGCACCAGGCCGAACACGGTTTCGACGTAGCGGTTGAGGCCTTCGGCATCACGGGCGGCGGAGTCGTTCTTGAACAGAATGCCGCTAGGCTTGATCACTTGGGTCAGCGCGGCGATCACGTCTTCTTTATGGGCTTCCATGGTGGCCGAAGCGATCTGTACCACCAGGATGTCGCCGAAACGGTCGACTACCAGACCTGGCAGCAGGTCGGAATCGCCGTAGACCAGCCGATAGAACGGCTTGTCGAACAGGCGATCGCGCAGGGACAGCGCGACGTTCAGGCGATGCACCAGCAGCGACTTGTCCAGCGGCAACTTGATGTCGCGCGACAAGAGGCGGGCGCAGATCAGGTTGTTCGGGCTCATGGCGACGATGCCCAGCGGCTTGCCGCTGGCTGCTTCGAGGATCGCCTGGTCGCCGGCCTTGAAACCGTGCAAAGGCGTGGCGGCTACATCGATTTCGTTGCTATAGACCCACAAGTGGCCGTTCCGCAGGCGACGGTCGGCGTTGGCTTTGAGGCGCAGGCTAGGCAGGGACATGACGTCGCTCCGGAAAAAAGAGCGGGAGTATAGCGTGTTGCGCAAGGCCACGGTTTGGCGGATGGACATGCGGTGCGGCAGGCTCGGGCATTTGATGAAACTTCAGGCGATGGATTGGCCAGGGTGTCGGATCCAACTTTATAAGGGTTAGAATCGCCGCCTGTCCCAGAGTGTGTACTTATGTCCCCAGAGCTGACTACCGAACAGATTCAACAGTCCCTGCAAGGCATCAGCGTGCCGGCCCAGCCGCAGATCATGGTGGATTTGCAGATGGAACAGTACATGCCCGATCCGGATCTGGAGGTGATCGCGAAGCTGATCTCCCAGGACCCGGGCCTCTCTGGCGCCTTGTTGAAAATCGTCAACTCGCCGTATTACGGCTTGAGCAACAAGATCGCCTCGATTCAGCGTGCGGTGAACCTGCTGGGCAGCCGCTCGGTCATCAACCTGATCAACGCGCAGTCGATCAAAGGCCAGATGAATGACGACACCATCGTTACCTTGAATCGTTTCTGGGATACCGCTCAGGACGTGGCGATGACCTGCCTGACCCTGGCCAAGCGCATTGGCGTCCAGGCCGGCGATGAAGCGTACGCGTTGGGCCTGTTCCATGACTGCGGCGTGCCGTTGATGCTCCAGCGCTTCCCCAACTACATGACCGTTCTGGAAGAGGCCTACGCCAGTGCCAGCGCCGAATGTCGGGTGGTGGACACCGAGAATCGGGTGTTCAATACCAACCACGCGGTGGTGGGTTATTACACCGCCAAATCCTGGCGCCTGCCGGAGCATGTGACTGCCGCCATCGCCAATCACCACAATGCGTTGGCGATCTTCAGCGATGAGTCGTCGCGCAACAGCCAGCTGAAAAACCTGCTGGCGATCCTGAAGATGGCCGAGCACATTTGTGCGTCTTTCCGGGTGCTGGGCAACCAGCGTGATGACCACGAGTGGGACAGCATTGCACCGCTGGTTCTCGATTATGTCGGTGTCTCGGACTATGACTTCGAGACCCTCAAACAAACGATTCGTGACCTTGGCGCTCATCGCTGAGCGTTGCACCGCCTGATTCGAGAGCACCATGCCGGAACTGCCTGAAGTCGAAACCACCCGCCGCGGGATTGCGCCGCACCTGGAAGGCCAGCGCGTCAGCCGGGTGATCGTGCGTGAGCGGCGCTTGCGCTGGCCCATTCCCGAAGACCTGGATGTGCGGCTGTCTGGCCAGCGCATCGTGTTGGTGGAACGACGCGCGAAGTACCTGCTGATCAATGCCGAAGTCGGCACGCTGATCAGCCATTTGGGGATGTCGGGAAATCTGCGTCTGGTGGAAATCGGCACGCCGGTGGCCAAGCATGAGCATGTGGACATCGAGCTGGAATCCGGCCTGGCCCTGCGTTACACCGACCCGCGACGGTTTGGTGCGATGCTCTGGAGCCTTGACCCACTTAACCATGAATTGTTGATTCGCCTGGGGCCGGAGCCGTTGACCGACCTGTTCGACGGCGAGCGCTTGTTCCAGCAGTCCCGCGGGCGATCCATGGCGGTCAAACCGTTCATCATGGACAACGCGGTGGTGGTCGGCGTGGGCAATATCTACGCCACCGAAGCGTTGTTCGCCGCCGGTATCGACCCGCGTCGTGAGGCCAAAAGCATCTCTCGGGCGCGTTATCTGAAACTGGCGATCGAGATCAAACGCATCCTGGCGGCCGCTATCGAGCGCGGCGGTACCACATTGCGCGACTTTATCGGCGGTGACGGTCAGCCGGGTTATTTCCAGCAGGAACTGTTCGTGTACGGCCGTGGCGGTGCGCCCTGCAAGGTCTGCGGCACGGAGTTGCGAGAAGTGAAGCTCGGGCAGCGCGCCAGCGTCTTTTGCCCGCGTTGTCAGAGCTGAAACGCCCAGGGTCTATAGTCAGTGTTCTGACTGCCTAACCCAAGGACCGTGCCATGAACCTGTTTCGAACCGTTGTCGTCGTTTTGCTGCTGACCGTCGGTGCGCCAGCGCTGGCAGCAAACACGGCCAGCGGTGACCCGCGCTACACCATCCAGAACCCCCCGGCGTACGCCATGCTCGGCGATTTGCTGATTGCCCGACCTTTGCTGGTCGTGGCGACCGTGCTCGGTGCAGGGGCGTTTGTGGTGTCGCTGCCGTTTACCGCGTTGGGGGGCGGCGTCGGCGATGCGGGGCAGGCGTTGGTGGTCGACCCGGCGAAAGCAGCGTTCGTGCGGTGCCTGGGGTGTATCGGAGAAGGGTTTGAGCAGCGGGAGTGACCTTCGCCCGCGAAGGCGCCCTCACGGGCGCCAACCGAATCAAGCCTTGCCGGTAAGCTTCCGGTACTTCTCCATCAACTGCTCTTCAGTCTCCGGGTGCGCCTCGTCCAGCGGAATGCAATCCACCGGGCACACTTGCTGGCACTGAGGTTCGTCGTAGTGGCCGACGCACTGGGTGCACAGGTTCGGGTCGATCACGTAGATCTCTTCGCCCTGGGAGATGGCGGCGTTCGGACACTCGGGTTCGCAGACGTCGCAGTTGATGCAATCGTCGGTGATGATCAGGGACATGCTAACTCCAGCCAGGGCGGAAGGCCCGGGCGCAATAAACCAATGCGCACAATTGTGCCGCATTGGCGCCCGCAGTGCACGCGGGCGCCGCTTGAGCGGTTGTTACTTCTTGAAGCGCTCGTTCAGGGCGTCCGCCACCACAGGGTGGACGAACTTGGTGATATCGCCGCCCAGGGCTGCGATTTCACGGACCAGCGTCGAGGAAATGTACGAATAACGCTCGGACGGGGTAAGGAACAGACTTTCCACATCCGGTGCCAGCTGACGGTTCATGTTGGCCAGCTGGAATTCGTATTCGAAGTCCGATACCGCACGCAAACCACGCAGGAACACGTTGGCGTTCTTCTCTTTGGCGAAATGCGCCAGCAACGTCGAGAAGCCGACGACTTCAACGTTGGGCAGATGTTTAGTGACCTCGCGGGCCAGCGCCACACGCTGTTCCAGGGGAAACAACGGGTTTTTCTTCGGGCTGGCGGCGACGGCGATGATCACATGATCGAACAGGCGCGAGGCGCGTTCGACCAGATCGCCATGGCCCTTGGTAATAGGGTCGAAGGTACCTGGGTACAACACTCGGTTCATCGCGTCGTCCTGGCGGGAGTCCGTTGGGGAGTCGGATGGTATCGCAGCCTTCCCGGTCGGCCAAGTCGCCTTTTGGGTAAGAAAGCACTATCGGCCATTGGAATATTCTCCATTTTCATGGGTTTTTCAAACGTTCGGCCAAAGAAGTTGCCAGCTGCGCCGTCAGCCCGTAGACCGACAATTGCGGGTTTGCGCCAATGCTGGTGGGGAACAGCGAGCCGTCATGAATCGACAGATTGCCTAACTGATGATGCCGGCCGAGGCTGTCGGTCACGGCGTTTTTCGGGTCTTCCCCCATGGCACAACCGCCCATCACATGGGCGCTGCCCAGCCGTGTGCGATACAGCTCAAGGCTCAGGCCGTCGATCAGCGTGCGCGCTTCGGCGAGGGTTTTCACATAACGAGCGTCGGCGTGCATTGGCATTACTGCACTGGCGCCGCCCGCGAACTGGATCTCGGCCATGCTGTGGAACGCCCGCCGCAATCCGTCCCAGGCATAGGGGGAAACCTGATAGTCGAGCACCGGCGTGCCGTCACCGCGTAATTCGACGCTGCCACCGGGGCTGTCCGGGTGAAAACCGTCCCGCAGCAACGCCAGCATGGCGTGGGTGTGGGGCAGGTTTTCCATGTGTTGGGCGTTTTCCTTGCCGAAACCGCCGAGCAAAGTCGTGGCCAGTGCCGGGTGCAGCGGTGGCACTTCGAGTTTGTAAGACATTTTTCCGGTGGTGCCGTCCTGCCATTGAAAATGGTCGGAATAGATCGACTGTGGCGCGCCATAAAACGGGTTGATCACTTCGTCGAACAGCCCTGCCGACATGTTCACCAGGTGTAGAAAAGTCCGTTTACCCAGCCGTTTGTGTGGGTCCGGCGCCTCGGAGCGTATGAGCAGCGCCGGACTGTTGATCCCGCCACCGGCCAGCACGTAATGCCGCGCCTTGACCGTGATCGTGTGTCCGGTAGGCGCGACGCAGCGGTCGTCCATCGCTACACAATGCAAGCCCGTGACCTTGTCGCCGCTGATCAAGAGCTTTTCGGCGCGAGCCAGATAGAGCAACTCCCCACCTTTTTCCAGAGTCGCCGGTATGGTCGTGACCAGCATCGATTGCTTGGCGTTGGTCGGGCAACCCATGCCGCAGTAGCCAAGGTTCCAGCAGCCACGCACGTTTCGCGGGATCACATGCCAGGCGTAGCCGAGTTTTTCGCAGCCTTTGCGGATCACGTCGTTGTTGGCGTTGGGCGGGATCATCCAGGGGGCGACGCCCAGGCGTTGTTCCATTTTCTCGAACCACGGCACCATCTCGGCTGGCGTGTGGCCTTTGACGTCGTGTTCCTTGGCCCAGTGGTCGAGGGTCGGGTCCGGCGTGCGAAAGCTTGAGGTCCAATTGATCAGCGTGGTCCCGCCCACCGCCCGGCCCTGAAGGATGGTGATCGCGCCGTCCTTGCTCATGCGGCCGATACCTTCCTGATAGAGGCTGGTGTAGGCCTGGTCTTCAAGCATCTTGAAGTCGCTGCTGGTCTTGAGCGGGCCTTCCTCGATCAGCAATACCTTGTAGCCCGCGGCGCTGAGGATTTCGGCGGTGGTGCCGCCGCCCGCACCGCTGCCGATAATCGCCACGTCCGCTTCGAGGGTCAGGTCCTGGGTCAGTTGTGAACCGTTATAGGTTTTCCAGCCACGGGCCAGGCCTTCGCGGAACGGATCGGGTACGGGCATCTTCAGGTTCTCTTTTTATTATTGGAGGTGTGGGCGGGCCGATCTCAAACGGTAGGCGGCCCGGGATACCCGCAATGCGCCCACGACTCCGCCCGGCTGTACCACGCCATCATCACCAGTTGCAGCAGCGAGCTATGGCCCATGCGCAGCAGGCTTAACGAGCTGTTTTCCCAGCGATCGAGAAAGTGCCGGATCTCGTCGGCACTGGCGTTTTCCCAGCTGCCCCAGATCCCGGTCAGTGGCCCGCGAGTCACGGCCATTCCCAGCACATCGAATAACTGCCGGGTCAGCTTGAGCATTTCCGGCGACAGATGATTCAGGCCGTTATCCAGGCAGTGCAGGGTTTCACTGACAGCCGCCGGTGTTTTTTCGACGGCCACCGCGCCGTCGAGCATCACCGGAATCAGTGCCCGCAAAAACAGCAAGTCACCGTTGCGCAGAATCGCGAAACCGCTGGCCGGAATGCTCGATGAGCAGCCGCTGAGGCTCGCTCCCAAACCGGCGGTGGCGAGAAAAGCGCTGGCACCCAGGCTGAATTTAAGCAGGCCGCGCCGTGACAGCGCGGGGGTATCGGACAGGCTTGGGCTCATTATTGTTATTACCCGAAGGGGATGATCGTTAGCGGATAAACAGCTTCTGAATCAGCTTCTGAATGGATTTGCCGTACGGCGGGTAGATCAATTTCGCCGCATTGAACCGCTGTTTGATCAGCACACCTTTGGCTTTGCTGAAGGTCAGAAAACCTTCGTGGCCGTGGTAATGGCCCATGCCCGAGGCGCCGATCCCGCCGAATGGCATGTCGTCCTGAGCGACGTGCAGCAGGGTGTCGTTCAGGCACACGCCGCCGGAATGGGTTTCGTGAAGTACACGGTGTTGCTCACGCTTGTCGTAGCCGAAGTAATACAGGGCCAGCGGGCGAGGTCGTTCATTGATGTAGGCAAAGGCCTGATCCAGATCCTTGTAGGGAACGATCGGCAACAGCGGACCGAAGATTTCGTCCTGCATCACCATCATGTCGTTGCTGACGTTGAGCAGCAGACTGTGACTCATGCGGCGCCCCTGGCCCTTGTCGAACAGTGGAATTAGCAGCGCGCCCTTGCTGGTGGCGTCGCTGATGTAGCCATTGAGGCGCGCCAATTGCCGGTCATTGATGATCGCGGTGTAGTCCGGGTTGTCGGTCAAGGTCGGATAAAACCCGCGAACTGCCTGACGATAGGCTTCGACGAAAGCGCCTACGCGATCTTCCGGCACCAGCACATAGTCCGGGGCCACGCAGGTCTGTCCGGCGTTGAGCGTCTTGCCGAAGGCGATGCGTTCGGCAGCGTCCTTGAGCGGCACGTCGCGGGACACGATGGCCGGGGATTTGCCGCCGAGTTCGAGGGTCACCGGGGTCAGGTTTTCGGCCGCCGCACGCATCACGTGTTTGCCGATGCTGGTGGCGCCAGTGAACAGCAGGTGATCGAACCGCAATCTGGAGAACGCCACACCGATATCGGCTTCGCCCAGCACCACGCAGACCAGGTCTTGCGGGAAAATTCGGCCCAGCAGCTCCTTGAGCAACAAACCGGTGGCGGGAGTCGATTCGCTGAGCTTGAGCATCACCCGATTGCCTGCCGACAACGCGCCTACCAATGGCCCGATGGCCAGATACAGCGGGTAGTTCCACGGCACGATCACCCCGACCACACCCAACGGTTGATAAACGACTTTGGCCGCCGCGGGTTGAAAGGCGATCCCGACCTTGCGCTTCGACGCCTTCATCCAGCCTTTGAGGTGCTGACTGGCGTAGTGAATGCCGTGCAGGCTGGGCATCAGTTCGGCGAGCAGGGTTTCATCGGCGCTGCGATGGCTGAAATCCTGGCTGATGGCATCGATCAATGCCTGACGCTCATTGCTCAACAGATCGCGCAGGGCTTTTAGCCATTGCTGGCGCTGGCCGGCGGGTGGCATCGGGTTGGCGGCATACGCCGCGCGTTGGGCGTCGAACAGGGTCTGGAGCTCTTCGAGGGGCTGCTGCAGGTTCTGCAAGTAGGCGATGTCAGCAGTCATGGTCGGCTCCGGATTTATTGTAATGAGTGACTTTTTAGAGTCCATGCTCTAGAAAGTCAAATGACATCCTGGCGCAGCTTTGTTTTATCCACTCGCAGTTAGGTCGTAAGATGCCGGTCAACGCACTTTGAATTAAAGCCCAAGCCATGGCCCCTCGGATCAAAACCAGCGAGCGCATCGTGCAGAACAGCCTGGAGCTGTTCAATCAGCAGGGTGAGCGCAGCATCAGCACCAACCACATTGCTGCCCATATGGAAATTTCCCCGGGCAATCTGTACTACCACTTCCCCAACAAGCAGGCGATCATCGCCGTGCTGTTCAGTGAGTACGAAAGCCTGGTGGACAGCTTCCTGCGCCCGCCCCAGGGGCGTGCCGCCACGGTCGAAGACAAGCGCTTCTACCTTCAGGAGTTGCTGGCCGCCATGTGGCGCTACCGGTTTTTGCACCGCGATCTGGAGCACCTGCTCGACAGTGATCCGGAGCTGGCCGCCCGTTATCGGCGCTTTTCCCAACGCTGTCTGATCCATGGCACGCACATCTACGCGGGCTTCGTCGAGGCCGGCATCCTGCAAATGGACAAGATTCAGATCGAATCCCTGACGCTCAATGCCTGGATCATCCTGACGTCCTGGGTGCGTTTTCTCTGCACCACACGTGAAAACTCCAATCACCTGAGCGAACAGGCCATTAAACGTGGGGTGTATCAGGTGCTGGTGCTGGAGGCCGGTTTTGTCACGGATCAGTCTCGCGATGAGGTGAATGCGCTGTTCGAGGAGTTTTACGTGCCGCTGGCCCAAGCGCTGGAGGAAGTGGGATAAAAAGTGCAGTAGGATCAAACATCGCCTAATCACAGGGGCCCGTTATGCCCATTGCGCAACTGATCAGCCCGCAAGCGTTGGACCTGAAAAAGGAGCAGCCGGGGCTGGTGATTCTGGATTGTCGTTTTGCCCTCGAAGACCCGGATTACGGTCAGCGCAGTTATGCCGAAGGGCATATTGCCGAGTCGAGCTTCGCCGATCTTGAGCGTGATTTGAGCGGGACAGTGATCAAGGGTGTGACCGGGCGCCATCCGTTGCCTGAACCTGAAGACTTGATCGAACGTCTGCAAGCCTGGGGCATTAACGCCGACAGTGATGTGGTTTTGTATGACGACGGTCCGGGTGCTTACGCGGCGCGGGCCTGGTGGTTGCTGGCCTGGCTGGGCAAACGTGACGGCGTGTTCATCCTGGATGGCGGACTCAAGGCCTGGCACGCGGCCGGTTTGCCCCTGAGTCTGGATGCGCCGCAGATTGAGCGTGGCACCTTCACGGGGTCGCCGGACAACGCGCTGATCTTGAGCGCCGAACAGCTCCAGCAACGTCTCGGCCAGCCCGCGCTGACCCTGCTCGATGCCCGCGGCTTGCCGCGTTTCAAGGGCGAAGTAGAGCCGATCGACCCGATTGCCGGGCACATTCCCGGCGCGCAATGTGCGGCGTTTACCGACAACCTGGGCAGCGACGGGCGTTTTCTGCCGGCCGATCAGCTCAAACAGCGTTTTGCCGAGAAGCTCGGTGATCGTTCGCCGACCGATCTGGTGGCGTACTGCGGTTCTGGCGTGACGGCCTGTCACAACCTGTTCGCACTGTGCCTGGCGGGTTATCCGTTGGGCTCGTTGTATGCCGGTTCATGGAGCGAGTGGATCAACGATCCTGCGCATGGCATCGCCATCGGCGAATAACCCCAACCCCCCTGTAGGAGTGAGCCTGCTCGCGATAGCGGAGTGTCTGTCAGTATCGATGTCGACTGACCCACCGCTATCGCGAGCAGGCTCACTCCTACAGTAATGTTCATTTTCTGAACGATTGCCGCGCACTTCGATACGCGCTCGGCCCGACGCCGTAAACCTGCTTGAACTGCCGACTCAGATGACTCTGGTCAGCAAACCCCAGCTGCGTCGCCACTTCCAGCGGCAAACAACCGTTCTGTAACAGCGCTCGCGCCCGGGCGATGCGCTGCTGCATCAGCCAGTTGTGCGGCGGCATGCCCGTGGTGCGGCGGAACACGCGGGCGAAGTGGAAGGGCGAAAGGTTGACCGCCGCTGCCAGTTCTTCCAGCGAAGGCGGCGTCGCCAATTGTGCCTGCAGCAGATCCTTGGCCAGTGTCACCGCCCGATGTTCCTTGCCCGGCTTGCCTGCAATCGGCACGGCCGCGTGCCGTTGCAGCAGCAACAGCATCATTTCCCGCCAGACCGTTTGTTGTTGCAGGGCAGTGGACGGACTTTCCAGTAGACGGTGCAGTTGGCAGAAACCCTTTACCAGGTCCGGATCGCGATACAGCGTCGCGCCAAACGCCGGCAAGTTGTTGGTCGGCAGTTCCAGTTCATCGAGTAGCGACAGAATCTGCCCGCTGTCCGGATAAAACGCCCGATACAACCATCCATCCTCCGTGCCTTTATGGCCGGTGTGCAGTTCGTCTGGATTGATCAGCACCAGCGTGCCGCTCCCGGCCAGGTGTTCGGCACCGCGATAGCGATAACGCTGGGCGCCGGCCATGATCATGCCGATCACGTAACCGTCATGCACATGGGGCGCGAAACGGTGTTCGATGTAGCGTGCGGACAATAACTCGACGCCGGCCAACGGCGCTGTTTGCCAGAATCGGATCGACTCGCCCTGATCGACGTCCATGGCCTTACTGACGGCCCATGGAGGTCAGCCATTGCGGGATGCGGCGTTCCAGGTAGTAACCCGGTTGTTTGAACGAACCATCGACGAAGCCGACATGCCCCCCCTTGGCCTGTAACTCGAATTGAGTGCAGGCAGACAATTCGTCGGCTTGCGGCAGGCTGTGAGGAAAGACAAACGGGTCATCGGCCGCTTGAATGATCAGGGTCGGCGTACGAATCTCGCCAAGGAAATAGCGACTCGAAGCGCGGCGATAGTAATCCTCGGCATCGGCAAAACCGTTCAGCGGGGCGGTGACCCGGCCATCGAAATCCCAGAACGTGCGCATGTTCTCCAGCGAGCCCAGCGCGGCCAATGCCGCCAGTCCATCCTCGTGTCCGTCATGCTGGAACTTGCGTTGTTTGTTCTTGATGTAGGCCACCATCTCCCGCATGAAATGCGCCTGATAGACCTTCGAGAAACCCTGGCCGATACGGTCGGCGCATTGATCGAGGCGAAACGGCACCGACACCGCCACCGCACCGGCCACGCCACTGTTGCTGCCGGATTCGCCCAAATGTTTGAGCAGCACATTGCCGCCCATGGAATAGCCGACGGCATACAACGGCGCGAGCGGTCGTTGGGCCTTCAGGTGCTTGATGGTTTCGGCCAGGTCTTCACTGGCGCCGGAATGGTAACTGCGCGGCAACAGATTCGGCTCGCCCGAACAGCCGCGCCAGTTCAGTGCGACGCTGGCCCAGCCTTGGGCGCCCAGTGCTTTCTGCACCCCGGCCACGTAAGGCGAGTTTGAAGAACCGGT
The DNA here is from genome assembly GCF_050434865.1 of Pseudomonas silensiensis. NCBI lineage: Bacteria > Pseudomonadati > Pseudomonadota > Gammaproteobacteria > Pseudomonadales > Pseudomonadaceae > Pseudomonas > Pseudomonas silensiensis. The sequence continues at coordinate 274,668 of NZ_JBNDJH010000006.1, read as the reverse complement.
CAGGCCGTGCAACACCAGCACCAGTGGCGCATCGGCGCTGTGGGGGCCGTGCCAGTCGAGATCGAGAAAGTCGCCATCCTCAAGCCACAAGCGTTCGCGCTGGCGTTCGATGTGCGTGGTTTTGCGCCACAGCGGCCCCCACAAGGTTTGCAAGTGCGGGTTGCCGAGGCCGAAGGCGGGGGTGAAACGTTCTGTCGGATGGGACACGATGGTTCTCGATGCAGCGGTGCGAGCCTCGCTTGAGGCGCGCACCTTTTTCAGGCCGGTTGATTAACCGGCAATCTCTGCCATACGTTGCCACAACGCGTAATACACCCGCCCGGATTTCTGCTCCCGGTGCAGGCGCCAGTTGCCTGGTAAGCCAAGGCTCGATGGCGCATTCTCGCTTTCAGTGTAGATCCAGGCTTCGTCGGCCAGCCACTGACGCTCTTCAAGCAATGCGCAAACGCCCGGCAACAGGTTCTGGTTGAAGGGAGGGTCGAGGAACACCAGGTCGTAAGCGGTCGCTGTCTGGGTTTCCAGGTAGCGCAGGGCATCGGCGGTCTGAATCTGGCCGGTGGTGCAGCGCAGCGTGCCCAGATGTTCCTTGATGCTGGCGACCGCGATGTTGCTGGCGTCCAGCGCCTGACCCATGGCTGCGCCGCGGGACAAGGCTTCGAGGAACAACGCGCCGCTGCCAGCGAACGGATCGAGCACCTTGGCACCCGCAACATACGGTGCGAGCCAGTTGAACAGGGTTTCACGCACTCGGTCCGGGGTCGGACGCAGGCCCGGTGCATCCGGGAAGCTCAGCTTCCGGCTGCCCCATTCACCGCCGATGATGCGGAGTTGGTTCACGCCGTTGTGCACGTTGTGAACGGGTTTTTTAGGACGAGTGGCCATTAATGCTCCGGAACCCCGAGCGGTTGCTCGGCAGGTTTATCAGTTGGGGCCGGTAACGGCTTTTGCGGCACGGTCGGGCCAGCGCTGACGATGACCATTTTATCCGTGCTCAAGTGTTTGTTCAGTGCGGTTTTGACCTGTTCGACCGTCAGGCTCTGGGACTCGCGCATGAAGTCATCCAGGTAACTCAGCGGCAGGTTGTAGAAACCCATGGCGCCGAGTTGGCCGACGATATCGGCGTTGCTGGCGGTGGACAGCGGGAAGCTGCCGGCCAGTTCACGCTTGGCGTCGTCGAGTTCTTTCTGGGTCGGGCCGGTTTTAAGGTAGTCGGCGAGCACGTCCTGCACCAGTTTCAGCGTGCCTTCGCTCATTTCGGCGCGGGTTTGCAGGTTGATCATGAACGGGCCGCGCGCCTGCATCGGGGTGAAACCCGAATACACGCCATACGTCAGGCCGCGCTTCTCGCGCACTTCGCTCATCAATCGCGTGCCGAAGCCACCGCCGCCAAGAATCTGGTTACCCAAGGACAGGGCCGCGTAGTCCGGGTCGTCACGGTCGATGCCCAATTGCGCGAGCATCAGGTTGGTCTGCTTGGACGGAAACTCGATGTGACCGATGCTGGCTTTCGGCTCTTCCGGTTGCGGGATTTTCGCCAGCTCCGGGCCTTTTGGCAGCGCACTGGAGACTTGCGCAGCAATCGCCTCCGCCTCGGCACGAGACAGGTCGCCCACCAGCGCAATCACCACGTTGCCAGCCGCGTAGGCCTTCTCATGGAACGCCTTCAGCTGAGCCAGTGTGATCGCTGGAACGGTTTTCGCCGTGCCGTCGCTGGAGTGCGCGTACGGGTGATCGCCGTACAGACGGTTCATCAGCTCCAGGCTCGCGAGTTTGCCGGGGTTCTGCTTCTGGTACTCGAAACCGGCGAGCATCTGGTTCTTGATGCGCGCAAAGGAATCGGCCGGGAAGGTCGGTTTGCCGACGACTTCGGAGAACAATTTCAGGGCCGGTTCGCGTTTGTCCGCGGCGCTGAGGCTGCGCAGGGATGCAAGGGCCATGTCCTTGAACGCGCCGTTGCTAAAGTCTGCGCCCAGGCCTTCGAAGCCCTGAGCGATGGCGCCGACATCTTTGCCGGCCACACCTTCATTGAGCATGGCGTTGGTCAGTACGGAGAGGCCAGGTGCGTCGCCGTCCTGGCTGCTGCCGGCGGCGAAGATCAGGCGCATGTCGAACATCGGCAGTTCCCGGGCTTCAACGAACAGCACCTTGGCGCCCTCGGCGGTTTTCCAGGTCTGCACGTCCAGCGCGCGGTGGCTTGGCGCCTTGCCGTCGAGTTCAGCCAGCGATTGAAGCTTCTGGCTGGACTTGGCCTTGTCGAGGGCTTCGCTGGCCTTGGAATCGTCGGTCTTTGAAAAGTAAAACGCGGCAGACCCGATCAATGCGACAGCGATCAGGCCCATCAGGGCCAGGCGCGGTTTTTTACGCTCACTCATGAGTCGTCTCCTCCGGCAATACATGGGCGACGCTGAGACGTTCGCGGGTGAAATACAGCTTGGCGGCTTTCTGGATGTCTTCCGGGGTCACGCTTTCCAGTTCGGCGAGTTCGGTGTCCATCAGCTTCCACGACAGGCCGACAGTTTCCAGTTGGCCTATGGCAGTGGCCTGGCTGGTGATCGAGTCACGCTCGTAGACCAGGCCAGCGATGACCTGTGCCCGCACTCGTTCCAGTTCTTCAGCGGACGGCGCGGTGGTTTTCAGCTGTTCGAGCAGCCTCCACAGGCCGGCTTCGGCCTGGGCCATGGTTTTCTTTTTCTGTGTATTGGGTGTTGCGGACAAGGTGAACAGGCTGTCGCCACGGGTATAGGCGTCGTAACTCGACGAACCGCCGGACACCAGCTCTTCGCCGCGCTCCAGTTGTGTCGGGATACGTCCGCTGTAGCCGCCGTCGAGCAGGGCGGAGATCAGGCGCAAGGCGTTGACCGAGCGTTTGTCTTCAGCGGTGGCAATGCTTGGCACGTTGAAACCCAGCATCAGGCTCGGCAATTGAGTCTTCACATGCAGGGTGATCTGCCGTTCGCCGGGTTCGGCCAGTTCCAGCGGGATTTTCGCCGATGGCACATCACGTTTGGCGATTGGGCCGAAATAGCGCTGGGCCAGGGTTTTGACCTCGTCCGGGGTCACGTCGCCTACGACCACCAATGTGGCGTTGTTCGGCACGTACCAGGATTCGTACCAGTGGCGCAGCTCTTCGACTTTCATCCGGTCCAGGTCCGCCATCCAGCCGATGGTCGGCGTGTGGTAACCGCTGCCCGGGTAAGCCATGGCCTTAAAGCGTTCGTAGGCCTTGGACATTGGCTTGTCGTCAGTGCGCAGGCGACGTTCTTCTTTTATGACTTCGATCTCGCGGGCGAACTCGTCGGCCGGCAGACGCAGGCTGGCCATGCGATCGGCTTCCAGCTCGAAGGCCACGCCCAGACGGTCGCGGGCCAGTACCTGGTAATACGCCGTGAAGTCATCGCTGGTGAACGCGTTCTCTTCGGCGCCGAGGTCGCGCAGGATCAGCGAGGCTTCGCCAGGGCCGACTTTCTCGCTGCCCTTGAACATCATGTGTTCCAGAGCGTGGGACAACCCGGTCTGACCCGGGGTCTCGTAGCTGGAGCCGACCTTGTACCAGACCTGGGAAACCACCACCGGCGCGCGATGGTCTTCGCGCACGACGACCTTCAGGCCGTTATCGAGGGTGAATTCGTGAGTGGGTTGTGGATCGGCGGCCAGGGCCGAGAGGGGCAGACAAACTGTGCTGAGCAGCAGGCCTGCAGCGCGGCGGGCTAGAGCATTCATTCGTTTTTAAACCTTTGGGGCTGCCCGCTTGGTCTTAGCGTCGGCGGGCGAGAGGGTGCTAGGATACTGATCCGTTTTGCTGGCGGCCACGCCTATCAGGCCTTCGGGTTTGATCAGGTTGTATGGGTTTGCGGCAGAAGGCTGTGGTTTATCAACTAAACTCTGCTTTTTCGCCGATTTTGCCGCTCCAGTCCTTCGTGAAATCGTTTTTGTAAGGTGCCGTTTGCACCTCGACAAAATGTTGCGCGTGAACAAGCTGGGTCAATCGCAGTCTGTTCTGCATCGAATATTTATTTGCCGAGGCGCCCTTTGGCGCGTCGCTACTGTGAGATAGCCGTCCTCCATGTTTGGTTCCAACGACGACAAGAAAGCCCCAGCTGCGGCTGGTGAGAAGAAAAGCCTGTTCGGATGGCTGCGCAAAAAGCCGCAGGAACCCGTCGTCGAACAGCCACAACCACTTCCTGAGCCCACGCCTGCGCCGGTAATAGATGAAAAGCCCGCGCCAATTGTCCCGCCGATCGCCGAGCCGGTGCTGCAACCGGTCGCCGAGCCTGAGCCTGATGTCGTCGCCGAAGTTGTGGCCCAGGTGCCGCTCACGCCCGTTGCCGAGCCATGGCTGACGTTGCCAGTGGCGGAAGAGCCGGTGGCATTGGTTGTAGATGATCGGGCGCCGCACGTTACACCACCCATTCCAGCCCCGACTGCCTTTGCTCCTGAGCCCGTTCAAGCACCAGTGGTTGAGCCGGTTGTCGCGCCAGTGGTGGTGGCCGAGCCTGAACCGGTTGTTCCGGAGCCTGTAGTGCCCGCTTTCGTTGCTCCGGTTGCTCCGGTTGCTCCGGTTGCTCAAGCGCCGGCACCGGTCGTCGCTCCCGTTGCCGCCGCACCTGCCGTTCCCGTCGAAGCGCCTGCCGAGCCCGCGCGTACCGAAGAAACCAAAGCCGGTTTCTTCGCCCGCCTGAAACAAGGCTTGTCCAAGACCAGCGCCAGCATCGGCGAAGGCATGGCCAGCCTGTTCCTGGGCAAGAAGATCATCGATGACGAGCTGCTCGAAGACATCGAAACCCGCCTGCTGACCGCCGACGTTGGCGTCGAAGCGACTTCGGTGATCATTCAGCGTTTGACCCAGAAGGTCGCTCGCAAAGAACTGGCCGATGCCGATGCGCTGTACAAATCCCTGCAGGCGGAACTGGCGGCGATGCTCAAACCCGTCGAGCAACCGCTGAAAATCACTTCGCAGAACAAGCCGTTCGTGATTCTGGTCGTCGGTGTCAACGGTGCCGGCAAGACCACCACCATCGGCAAACTGGCGAAGAAGCTGCAGCTCGAAGGCAAGAAAGTCATGCTCGCGGCCGGCGATACCTTCCGCGCCGCCGCCGTCGAGCAATTGCAGGTTTGGGGTGAGCGCAACAAGATCCCGGTCATCGCCCAGCACACCGGCGCGGACTCGGCTTCGGTTATCTTCGACGCCGTGCAAGCCGCCAAGGCCCGTGGCATTGATGTACTGATCGCCGACACCGCCGGTCGCCTGCACACCAAAGACAATTTGATGGAAGAGTTGAAGAAGGTTCGCCGGGTTATCAGCAAACTCGACGCCGATGCGCCTCACGAGGTGCTGTTGGTGCTCGATGCCGGTACGGGCCAGAACGCGATCAGCCAGGCCAAACAATTCAACCAGACCGTCGAACTGACCGGCCTGGCGCTGACCAAGCTCGATGGCACCGCCAAAGGCGGGGTGATTTTCGCTCTCGCCAAGCAGTTTGGCTTGCCGATTCGCTACATCGGCGTCGGTGAAGGCATCGATGATTTGCGTACTTTTGAAGCAGAACCCTTTGTCCAGGCATTGTTTGCCGAGCGGGAGCGTTCATGATTCGTTTCGAACAGGTCGGTAAGCGCTACCCGAACGGTCACGTCGGCTTGCATGAGCTGAGCTTTCGAGTCCGTCGGGGCGAGTTTTTGTTTGTGACCGGCCACTCTGGTGCCGGTAAAAGCACCTTGTTGCGCCTGCTGCTGGCGATGGAGCGTCCGACCACTGGCAAATTGCTGCTGGCCGGGCAAGACCTCAGCACCATCAGCAACGCACAGATTCCGTACCTGCGGCGCCAGATCGGCGTGGTGTTCCAGAATCACCAGCTGCTGTTCGATCGCACGGTGTTCAACAACATCGCGCTGCCGTTGCAGATCCTTGGGCTGTCCAAGGCCGAGATCGCCAAGCGCGTGGATTCGGCGCTGGAGCGCGTGGCGCTGTCGGACAAGACCGATTTGTACCCCGGCGACCTGTCCACCGGTCAGCAACAGCGCGTAGGCATCGCCCGCGCCATCGTTCACCGTCCGGCCTTGCTGCTGGCAGATGAGCCGACCGGTAACCTCGATCCACGTCTGGCGGCAGAAATCATGGGCGTGTTCGAAGACATCAACCGTCTGGGCACCAGCGTGCTGATTGCCAGTCACGACCTGGCACTGATCGCCCGCATGCGCCACCGCATGCTGACCCTGCAACGCGGCCGATTGATCGGTGACGGGGAGGCCGGCGTATGAGTGCGACCCGCAGCCCCAAGGTTTCCGAGCGCGTGGCCCCGAAGGCCGCCGACCAGCAACCGCAGAAGAAAAAACGCGACGATGATGACGGCCCGGATTTCGCCACACTGTTCCGTGCCTGGGTCGAGAGTCATCGCGCCAGCCTGCTCGATAGCTTGCGTCGTTTGGGCAAGCAGCCCATCGGTAGCTTCTTCACCTGCATGGTGATGGCGGTTGCCCTGAGTTTGCCGATGGGCCTGTCACTTTTGCTAAGTAACGTCGAGCGCCTCGGCGGTTCCTGGCAGCGTGCGGCGCAGATTTCCCTGTATTTGCAAATCGAGGCCAGCCCCGCTGAAGGCGAGTCGTTGCGCGAGCAGATCAAGGGGATGCCTGGCGTATCTGATGCTGAATATGTCGGTCGCGATCAGGCGCTGGAAGAGTTCCAGCAGCAGTCCGGTCTGGGCGAGGCGCTCAAGGAGCTGCCGGAAAACCCGCTGCCGGGCGTGGTTTTGGTGACGCCGAACGAAGTCGACAAGCCGGCTCTTGAAGCATTACGACAAAAACTTTCCGAGTTGCCCAAGGTACAACAGGCGCAACTTGATCTAGTCTGGGTCGAGCGTCTGGCAGCCATCCTCAAGCTGGGTGACCGTTTTGTCTTCGGTTTGACCGTGCTTCTGGTTTCTGCATTACTTTTGGTGATAGGCAATACCATTCGTCTTCATATTGAAAACCGCCGCACAGAGATAGAAGTGATTAAACTCGTCGGCGGCACTGACAGCTATGTGCGCAGGCCCTTTCTGTATATGGGTGCGCTTTATGGCTTTGGTGCGGGGCTTCTTTCCTGGGGCGTATTGGCGTTCGGCCTTGATTGGCTGAACGACGCGGTAGTTGGGCTGGCCGGTCTGTACGGCAGTGATTTCGCGCTGGCCGGAGTGCCGGTTGCCGACGGTCTGTCTCTCTTGCTTGGCGCGGTGCTGTTGGGGTATATCGGTGCATGGATTGCAGTCGCACGCCACCTGAGGGAGCTTGCGCCTAAGTAGTATCATTTTGCTCGTATTGACCTTTCAGCGTTTATGGGAACTTGTCTTTTGGTTTCCGGTCAATTTTCGCAGTGCTGAACTGCACGAGTTATGTAAGTCGGAGGTTTTTTCGTATGACCAATTCTTTGCAACCTGCATATGCTCTGGTCCCGGGTGCGAACCTGGAGGCCTATGTGCACACCGTGAACAGCATTCCATTGCTGACGCCGGAGCAGGAGCGTGAACTGGCCGAGAGTCTCTATTATGAGCAGGATTTGGGGGCGGCTCGGCAGATGGTGCTCGCCCACCTGCGTTTTGTCGTACATATCGCCCGTAGCTATTCCGGCTACGGTCTGGCTCAGGCTGACCTGATCCAGGAAGGCAACGTCGGCCTGATGAAGGCCGTGAAGCGCTTCAACCCGGAAATGGGTGTGCGCCTGGTTTCGTTCGCTGTGCACTGGATCAAGGCGGAAATCCACGAGTTCATCCTGCGCAACTGGCGCATTGTGAAAGTCGCGACCACCAAGGCCCAGCGCAAGCTGTTCTTCAATCTGCGCAGCCAGAAAAAACGTCTGGCGTGGCTGAACAACGAGGAAGTCCACCGTGTGGCGGAAAGCCTCGGTGTAGAGCCTCGGGAAGTGCGTGAGATGGAAAGTCGCCTGACCGGCCATGACATGGCCTTCGACCCGGCCACGGAAGCGGACGACGACAGTGCTTTCCAATCGCCGGCCAACTATCTGGAAGACCACCGGTACGACCCGGCCCGTCAACTGGAAGACGCTGACTGGAGCGACAACTCGAACCACAACCTGCACGAAGCGCTTGAAGTGCTGGACGACCGCAGCCGTGACATCCTCTACCAGCGCTGGCTGGCAGAAGAAAAAGCCACGCTGCATGACCTGGCGCAGAAGTACAACGTGTCGGCCGAGCGTATTCGTCAGCTCGAGAAGAGCGCGATGAACAAGCTCAAGTTGTCGATTGCCGCATAACCTGCGCGCAGGCATAAAAAAACGCCCCGATCATTGATCGGGGCGTTTTTGTTTGTGCATCAAAAGGTCACTCGGCCCAAGGTGCGCGGCGTGAATCATTGATCCCTACAAGGTAGCTATCACCGCCGAGCTGACTCATTTGCTGTCGAATCCATCCCGCTCGTCGTGCGACGTAGTTAGTCGGATGGCTGGCACTCCACACTCGCGGGTTAGGCAGCACCGCAGCCAGCAAACTGGCCTGCTGCCGGGACAGCGAACGAGCGCCGACGCCAAAGTGATGCCTGGCGGCTGCTTCAGCGCCAAACACACCGTCATCCCACTCGACACTGTTGAGGTACACCTCAAGAATTCGCTGCTTGGGCCAAAACACCTCGATCAGCCCGGTAAACCACGCTTCCAGGCCTTTGCGCAGCCAGCTGCGGCCGGACCACAGAAACAGATTCTTCGAGACCTGCTGGCTCAGGGTGCTGGCGCCGCGAACCGTTCCACCGAGCTCGTTGTGAGCCAGTGCGGCCTGGATCGCGCCAAAGTCAAAACCCCAATGCTCCGGGAATTTCTGATCTTCGCCGGCAATCACCGCGACTTTCAGGTCGTCAGAGATTTCATCCCAGGGTTTCCAGGTGCGTTGCAGGTCGATGGGCTCGCCGTCGAACCAGGATTCGACCTTGCGCTCGACCATCAACGCCGTTCCCGGTGGCGGTACCACGCGAAAGATCAGCACCAGCAATACGCTGCCACCCGCGAACCAGAGCAGGGCCTTCGTGAATCGTCGCAAAAATATACGCAGCATAGAGATGGCTTGGCCGAACCCGTTGAGCGGGCCATTATACAGACCCTGTGGATCGAGTCTGACTGGAGTTCTTCATGCTGCGTGGCTTTCTGATGCTGGCCGCTTTTTTCGGCTTCACCGGCGTTGCCCTTGGCGCGTTCGCCGCCCATGGCTTGAAAAGCCGTCTGACACCCGAGTACCTGGCGATTTTCCACACCGGCGTGACCTACCAATTGGTGCATACCTTGGCCTTGCTGGGCGTTGCACTGCTGGCCACGCAGATTCCCGGTCGCCTGATCACCTGGGCGGGTGCATCTTTTGTCGTCGGCATCCTGCTGTTTTCCGGCAGTCTGTACCTGTTGACCATGACCGGCGTTAGCAAGCTCGGGATCATCACCCCCTTCGGCGGCCTGGCATTTCTGGTCGGCTGGTTCTGCCTGGGGCTTGCCGCCTGGCGGTTGAGCTGACCGAGCAGTCCATTTCATGACGAATGGCTTGGGTCGCCAAGACTGATCGGGCTAGAATGCCAGCCCCTAAAAATGATGGCGGCATTCGGCATGCGCATTCAGTTGAACGGCGAATCCCTTGAACTGCCCGACGGTGAAACCGTTGCGGCCCTGCTGACCCGTCTGGAACTGACCGGACGCCGGGTGGCGGTCGAACTCAATCTGGATATCGTCCCGCGCAGTCAGCATGCCGACACCACGCTGAACGACGGCGACAGTGTCGAAGTCGTGCACGCCATCGGCGGCGGCTAGTCGCCCGGCCCGCAAGGGCACAGAATTCTGCAAGAACCTCACCCCTACAGAGGATTTCCCATGAGCATCGTTCGTAGCGACAAGCCCTTCGTCCTGGCCGGTCGTACTTACCAGTCGCGTTTGCTGGTAGGTACTGGCAAGTACCGCGACATGGAAGAAACCCGCCTGGCCATCGAAGCCTCGGGTGCCGAGATCGTCACCTTCGCGGTGCGCCGCACCAACCTCGGCCAGAACCCGGGCGAACCGAACCTGCTCGAAGTCCTGTCGCCGGATCGCTACACCTTCCTGCCTAACACCGCCGGTTGCTTCGACGCTACCGAGGCTGTGCGCACCTGTCGCCTGGCCCGTGAGCTGCTCGGTGGCCACAACCTGGTGAAGCTGGAAGTGCTGGCCGACCAGAAAACCCTGTTCCCCAATGTGATCGAAACCCTCAAGGCCGCCGAAGTGCTGGTCAAGGAAGGTTTCGACGTGATGGTCTACACCAGTGATGACCCGATCATTGCCCGTCAACTGGCGGAAATCGGCGTTATTGCGGTGATGCCGCTGGCCGGTCTGATCGGCACGGGCCTGGGGATCTGCAACCCGTACAACCTGCAGATCATTCTCGAAGAAGCCAAGATCCCGGTGTTGGTGGATGCCGGTGTCGGTACCGCCTCCGACGCCACCATCGCCATGGAACTGGGTTGCGAAGCGGTGCTGATGAACTCGGCCATCGCCCACGCTCAGCAGCCGATCATGATGGCTGAAGCCATGAAACACGCCATCGTCGCGGGTCGCTTGGCCTACCTCGCCGGCCGCATGCCGAAAAAACTCTATGCCAGCGCCTCCTCGCCGCTGGATGGTCTGATCAAGTAAGAGCCATTGATGACTGAATCAAACGAAACGCCTATCCAGCCGGAAGAAGGCGAAGAGCGCCAACACCGCCGCATCAAGAGTTTTGTGATGCGCGCCGGGCGCATGACCGAAGGCCAGCAAAAAGGTCTGGAGCAGGGCACGCCGCTGTTCGTGTTGCCTCTGGCCGATGCGCCGGTGGACTTCGATCAGGTGTTCGGTCGTTCGGCGCCGCGCTCGCTGGAAATCGGTTTTGGCATGGGTCATTCGCTGCTGGAAATGGCCGCGGCCTCGCCGGAGCAGGATTTCATCGGTGTGGAAGTGCACCGCCCGGGTGTTGGCGCGCTGCTCAATGGCGTGCTGACCCAGGGCCTGACCAACCTGCGGGTCTACGATTGCGACGCGATCGAAGTGCTCAACCGTTGCATTGCTGACAACAGCCTCGATCGCCTGATGCTGTTTTTCCCGGACCCATGGCACAAGAGCCGTCACCACAAGCGCCGTATCGTTCAGGCGTCGTTTGCTGAACTGGTGCGCAGTAAGTTGAAGGTCGGCGGTGTGCTGCACATGGCCACCGACTGGGAACCGTACGCCGAGTACATGCTGGAAGTGATGAGCGTCGCGCCGGGTTATCGCAACCTGGCCGAAGACGGCAAATGCGTCCCGCGCCCGACCGAGCGCCCGATCACCAAGTTCGAACGCCGCGGCGAACGTCTTGGGCATGGCGTGTGGGACCTGAAGTTCGAAAAACAGTCCTGAGCATCACGCGGTAAAAAATGTAGGAGTGAGCCTGCTCGCGATAACGGTCTGACAGTCACCTAAGAGGTTGAATGTCATGACGCTATCGCGAGCAGGCTCACTCCTACAGTTATTTTTGGGTGTGTTCGAAAGTCAGCGGCGGTCTGCTACGACGCCAATCAACACCAGCACCACCAACAACACCGGCGCCAGGCTGTAGTTGTTGAACTGGCTCAGGCCTTTGATGATCCACGGCGTGGCGTAGATCAACGCGACGCCGCTGCCGACCATGCACAGCAGGGCCATCAGCGGGACGCGCAAGGCGCCGGCGATGCTGCCCAGGCGTGCGTCGACCCAGCCTTTGATATCGGCACCAAACAACACCAGCAGGCAGCCCACCAGTGCCAGCGCGATTTCAGACAGGTTGCTACGGCTCCAGCGGGACGCGGTGGCGAGCAGGTCGAGTATCAAATCCATTCGTTTTCCCTTAAGGCTGAAATCAGCTCAGAAATGTCTGCAGCAAGTCATTGAGGAAGAGTTGTCCGCGCTCGGTGGCCGCCAGACGTGACGGTTCGACCTGCAACAAGCCACTTTGTTCTGCGACCCGGCGGCCTTCGGCGAAGCTTTCCAGGCTCAGCCCGGTGCGTTCCGGGTACAGTCGCGATTCCACGCCCTCGGTCAGGCGCAAGGCGTTCATCAGGAACTCGAACGGCAGTTCTTCATTGGTCAGGGCTTTCTCCCCAGCCTTGAAGCTTTTCGCCGGGTTGAGGTAGTCCTTCGGCAAACGGGTCTTCCAGGTACGGACAATGCGCCCGTCGGGGTGGCTGAGCTTGCCGTGAGCCCCGGCACCGATGCCGATGAAGTCGCCGAAACTCCAGTAATTGAGGTTATGCCGCGCCGGACGACCGGGCTGGGCATACGCCGAGACTTCGTATTGAGCGTAACCGTGCTCGGCCAACAGTGCCTGACCGGCCTCCTGAATGTCCCACAACGTGTCGTCTTCTGGCAGCGTCGGCGGCTGGTTCCAGAACACTGTGTTCGGCTCCAGGGTCAGCTGATACCAGGACAAGTGGGTCGGTTTCAGGGCGATGGCCTGGCGCAGGTCGCTCAGGGCGTCGTCCAGGGACTGATCGGGCAAACCGTGCATCAGGTCCAGATTGAAGTTGTCGAACCCTGCCTGACGGGCCATGCCGGCGGCACGTACCGCTTCGTCACCGTTGTGAATCCGCCCCAGCGCTTTGAGTTTCTCTTCCTGAAAGCTCTGGATGCCGATCGACAGGCGATTGATGCCCAGCGCCCGGTAGGCGACGAACTTCTCTTGTTCGAACGTCCCGGGATTCGCTTCCAGGGTAATTTCGATGTCGCTGGCGAACGGAATGCGTTGCTCGACGCCTTTGAGCAAGCGGCCCAAAGCCTCGGCGCTGAACAGGCTTGGCGTGCCACCACCAAAGAAGATCGAACTCAGCTCACGGCCGTAAACCGCATGCAGGTCCTGATCGAGGTCGGCCAGCAGCGCGTCCACATATTCTTCTTCCGGCAACACCGGGCTGGCGGTGTGGGAATTGAAGTCGCAATAAGGGCATTTGCGCACACACCACGGAATGTGGATGTACAACGCCAGCGGCGGCAGCACAGGCAGGGCGGCGCGAGGCGATTGGGCGGCGCCGCCGAAGATCAGCGGCGACGCGGATGAGTCAGGGGTCATATCAGGCCCAGACGCTGGCGCAGCAGATCCATTGCACGGGCGCGGTGGCTGATGAGGTTCTTTTCGTTCGGGCTCAGCTCGGCGCTGGAGCAATCGCGCGACGGCACCCAGAACAGCGGGTCGTAGCCAAACCCATGTTCGCCACTGGCTTGGGTCAGGATGCGGCCGTGCCACAGACCTTCGCAAAGGATCGGCAACGGATCATCGGCGTGACGCACCAGCGCCAGCACGCAAACGAATTGCGCACCGCGTTCGGCTTCCGGCACGTCTTTCAAGGCATCGAGCAGTTTGGCGTTGTTCGCCGCATCGCCCTGACCATCGGCGTAACGAGCCGAGTAGATACCCGGCGCACCGCCGAGGAAATCCACGGCCAACCCCGAATCGTCCGCCAGTGCAGGCAGGCCGGAGATGCGCGCGGCATTGCGGGCCTTGAGGATGGCGTTTTCGACGAACGACAGGCCGGTTTCTTCAGGTTCGACGCTGCTGAACTCGCCGATCGAGCGCAGTTGCACCGATTCGCCGAGCATGGCCTGAAGTTCCTTGAGTTTGCCGGCGTTGTGGCTGGCCAGTACGAGTTGCGTGAAATTGATCATTCGCCGGGGAAGAGCTCTTGGTTGAAATTGATGGTGTTGATTTTATCGCCGTTCTGCACCTTGATGTCGAAGGTACGGACTTCCTGCTGATCGACCGGGAACTGGGCGATGTAGTAGATCGCGCCTTGTTCAGTGATCTGTTTGAACTTCAACGGCACGGTCTGGCTGGTCAAGTCCTTCACCGATCCACTGACATCAGCGGTCAATGGCTTGCCATCCTTGATCACGGCGACGTTTATCACGCCCTGGTTCTTGCTTCGAGTCAGCCCGGCTGCTTTGGCGATATCCGGTGTCAGGAAGGTGGAGTTGAAGGTGTTGTAGTGCACCGTGACATCGCCAAAGGTTTCTTTGCGCTCGCCTTTGATGACGTCGGCGGCCATGGCGGTGACGCTCAGGCAGGCAGTAAGTACAAACAGCGCTAGACGACCCATGATCGTTCTCCTCGAAATGTCGTGACTCAGACCGCGACCTTGTGGTCTTGCAGCCCGGGGCTGCTGACGCGGTAAATACCGATCTCACCTAACAGATTAGGCCATAGCTTACTGGCCCACCCGTGTCGGTGTTGTTGATCCACGGCAAGCCGATCAATGACCCTGGCTTCACGTTCGCGACACAACGCTTCAAAGTCTTCGAAGGTGCAAAAGTGGATGTTCGGCGTGTTGTACCAGGTGTACGGCAGAAAATCGGACACCGGCATCCGGCCCTTGCTCGCCAGGTACCAGCGGCAGCGCCAGTGACCGAAGTTGGGGAAGGTGATGATGCACTGGCGACCGACGCGCAGCATTTCGTCGAGGATCTTGTCCGGGTAGTGCACGGCTTGCAGCGCCTGGGTCATGACCACGACGTCGAAGCTGTTGCTGGCAAAGTTGCCCAGGCCCTTGTCCAGGTCCTGTTCAATGACGTTGATGCCCTTGGCCACGCACTCGGCGATGTTCTCCGGGTCGTTTTCCAGGCCATAGCCGGTCACTTGCTTGTTATCGCGCAGCCAGGTCAGCAATTCGCCATCGCCGCAACCGAGGTCGAGTACGCGGCTGCCGGCGGGGATCCATTCCTGGATGATTTCCAGATCAGCTCTCATGGCTTTCTCACAACGTAATGCGGTTCATGTAATTGCTGAATGCCTGCAAGTAGCGCGGGATCGGAATCAGGAAGGCGTCGTGGCCTTGCGGAGCGTCGATCTCGAGGTAGCAGACGTCTTTCCTGGCGGCCATCAGCGCGTCCACCAGTTCCCGCGAGCGGGCAGGGGAGAAGCGCCAGTCGGTGGTGAAAGACATCACGCAGAACTTGGCTTGGGCGTTGGCGAAGGTTTTCGCCAGGTCATCGTCGAAGTTCGCCGCCGGATCGAAGTAGTCCAGCGCTTTGGTCATCAGCAGGTACGTGTTGGCATCGAAGCGCCCGGAAAACTCTTCGCCCTGATAACGCAGGTAGCTTTCGACCTGGAACTCGACGCTGTGGAAGTCGTAGTTGAGCTTTTCGCTCTTCAGGCCACGACCGAATTTCTCGCCCATCGAGTCGTCAGACAGGTACGTGATGTGCCCGACCATCCGCGCCAGCATCAAGCCACGCTTGGGGATCACGCCCGCTTCCTGGAACGAACCGCCGTGGAACTCGGGGTCAGTGAGGATCGCCTGGCGCGCCACTTCGTTGAAGGCAATGTTCTGCGCCGACAGCTTGGGCGCCGAGGCGATGGCCAGGCAGTGGCGAATGCGATCCGGGTAAGTGATGCTCCACTGCATCGCCTGCATGCCACCGAGACTGCCGCCAATCACGGCGGCCCATTGGCCGATGCCGAGCAGGTCTGCCAGGCGCGCCTGGCTGTGAACCCAGTCTTCCACGGTCAGCACCGGGAAGTCGGCGCCGAACGGCTTGCCGGTTTCCGGATTGGTGCTGCTCGGGCCGGTAGAGCCGTTGCAACCGCCGAGGTTGTTCAAGCTGACCACGAAGAATTTGTTGGTATCAATCGGCTTGCCGGGGCCGATGCAGCTGTCCCACCAACCGGGTTTGCGGTCGTCGGGGCTGTGGAAGCCGGCAGCGTGATGGTGACCGGACAAGGCGTGGCAGATCAGCACGGCGTTGCTCGCCGCGGCGTTCAGCGTGCCGTAGGTTTCGTAGATCAGGTCATAAGCTGGGAGCGAACGGCCGCAGGCCAAGGCCAGGGGTTCACTGAAGTGCGCCACTTGCGGCGTCACCAGACCAACAGAATCGGGGGGGAAGGCAGCTGGCATCGACCCTGCTCTCGTTGAAATGAGGCGTAAGTCTAAAGACCGCTGCCTTTAGCAGCAAGCTAAGGCCGAGGTGTTTGGGAAATGGGTGCTCGGCGTTGGATCGACCCCTCACCCTAACCCTCTCCCCAGAGGGTAGAGGGGGCTGACCGAGGTGTTTGGCCAAGCTACATCGACCTGAAAGTCTGAGTCGAACTCAGGTTCTGAAAAGTCCCCGATCTGCTCCCTTTCCCCCTCTCCCCACTGGGGCGGTCCGACGTTTCGGGAGGGCTGGGGTGAGGGGTGGCTTTATGAAGCAATACCCAATCAAAGCGAACGCTGCACCAAACCCGGCAGATCCGGTAACTTCTTCGGCGAGTTGATGCGAACCCGCTTCTGCCGGTTCAGCTCGCCGCTAATCAAACTGACCTGACTCTTGGAAACCCCAAACGCCTTGGCCAGAAACGCCATTAAATACGCGTTGGCCTTGCCTTCAACCGGCGGCGCCGTGAGGCGAATCTTCAATCGATCACCATGCAGCCCGCAGAAATTATCGCTGCGGGCTGCCGGTTGCAGGTGACATTCCAGAATCAGGTCGTCACCGTCCCAGCGAAAGTAGCTCACCGGGTCAGATCAGCAGACGCAGGATTTCCGGCATCATCGTCATGGCGGCGAGGTTGTTGATCACCAGCATGTCGATCAGCTTGAGCACCATGAACGCCAGGATCGGCGAGATATCCAGGCCGCCGAGGCTCGGCAGGATCTTGCGGAACGGCGCCAGGGCGGGCTCGCAGATCTGGTTCACCAGCTCGGCGCCAGGGTTATGGCTGCCCGGTGCGACCCAGGACAGGATCACGCTGATGATCAGGGCAAAGAAGAAAATCTTCAGGAACAGCGCGGTCACGCCGATCAGCGACCAGATCAGCAATTGCAGCGGGTTGCCGGTGGTGCCGTAAGTCAGCAGCAGGGTCAGGGCCATCAGCGCCAGTTGTACCAGGATCGCCAGCACCAGCGAGGACATGTCCAGGCCGAACATGCTCGGGATGATCCGGCGCAATGGCTTGAGCAACGGCTGAGTGGCTTTCACGGCGAACTGGCAGAGCGGGTTGTAGAAGTTTGCGCGTACCAGTTGCAGCACGAAGCGCAGCAGCACGATCAGCAGGTACAGGCTGCCGAGGGTTTGCAGCACGTAGACCGCTGCAGTGTTCAATCCAATCATGTAAGGCTCCTTATTGACCCAGTTGTTCGGCCATCTCGGCCGAGCGGTGCGCCGCGGCGCCAAGTGCTTTTTCTACCAGGGCTTCGAAGCCGTCGGCCTGGAACGACTTGATCGCCGCTTCCGTCGTGCCCGCAGGCGATGTCACGCGGCGACGCAGTTCCGCAGCGTCGACGTCACTGGCCACGGCCATGTGAGCAGCGCCCAAAGCGGTTTGCAGGGTCAGTTGTGCCGCGATGTCTGCTGGCAGGCCAAGTTTCACGCCAGCGGCGGTCATGGCTTCGATCAGCAGGAAGAAGTACGCAGGGCCCGAGCCGGAAACGGCGGTGACCGCGTCCAGTTGCTGCTCTTCATCCAGCCACAATGCGATGCCGACGGCGGACAGCAGTTCCTGCGCCTGTTGGCGTTGCTCGGTGCTCACTTCAGCCGTGGCGAACAAACCGCTCACGCCCTGACGCAGCAGCGCCGGGGTGTTGGGCATGCAACGCACGATCGGTTGGGCACCGAGCCAGTTGTTCATGCTGGCGCAGGTGATGCCGGCCGCAATCGAAACCACCAGTTGATTCGGCTTGAGGCTTGGGCGAAGCGCTTCGCAGACGGCTTTCATCGCTTGAGGTTTGACCGCCAGTACGACGACTTCGGCGCCCTGGATGGCGTCGGCGTTGTCGGCGAACACTTCGATACCGTGTTCAGCGTTCACGCGAGCGCGGGTTTCAGCACCCGGATCGCTGGCGCGGATCTGCGCGGCGTCCAGACCTTTGGCGCGCAGGCCACCGATCAGGCTGGCGGCCATGTTGCCGGCACCGATAAAGGCAATACGAGTCTTGCTCATGTCAGGTCCTTATAGAGAGGTAAGTCAGCCACGTTATGGCTGGCCGTAGTCGCGGGCGCCAAACAGGGCCGTACCGATACGTACCCACGTGGCGCCTTGGGCGATGGCCGACTCGAGGTCGTGGCTCATGCCCATGGAAAGTGTGTCGAGCGGCAGGTTCAGGCTGGCTTGCAGGCTTTGTACGGCAGCAAAAGCGGCATCCTGGGCGGCGCGATCTTCAGTCGGCTCGGGGATTGCCATCAATCCGCGCAGCTTGATGCGCGGCAGTTCGCTGATGGCATTGGCCAAGGCCGGCAGGTCGGCCGGGGTGCAGCCGGACTTGCTGGCTTCACCGCTGACGTTGACCTGGATGCAGATGTTCAGTGGCGGCAGATCGGCGGGACGTTGTTCGGACAGGCGTTGTGCGATTTTCAAACGATCCACGGAATGCACCCAGGCGAAGTGCTCGGCGATAGCGCGAGTCTTGTTCGATTGAATGGGGCCGATGAAGTGCCAGATCAAGGGCAGGTCGGCCAATTCGAGCTGTTTGCTCAGGGCTTCCTGCAGGTAGTTCTCGCCAAAGTCGCGCAGCCCGGCGGCATACGCTTCGCGCAGGGCTTCGGCGGGCTTGGTCTTGCTCACGGCCAGCAGCTGGACGCTGTCTTCGTCGCGCTTTGCGGCAAGGGCGGCTGCGTGGATGCGTGAACTAACCTGAGCGATGTTGTCTGCTATCGTGGACATCAAATCCTGCCTGAAAAGTGCCTGCACTCGATCATGCGGCGTTAAAAGTCGACTCAAAATGCTCATTGACTGACGTCAACTCCGCTTTTTCGCCGACTTTTGCCTTGCCTGATCATCGCTCGGCGACTTTATCAGGCGAGGATTAGGCGCCGGCGGCTGAAGGTTCGCGGCATTCTACTGGAATTGAGGAACGCTATGGATATCACTGAGCTGCTGGCTTTCAGCGCGAAACAGGGCGCGTCCGACTTGCACCTGTCTGCCGGCCTGCCACCGATGATTCGTGTCGACGGCGATGTGCGGCGCATTAACCTGCCGGCCCTGGACCACAAACAGGTGCAGGCGCTGATCTACGACATCATGAACGACACCCAGCGGGTGGACTTCGAGAAGCACCTGGAAACCGACTTCTCCTTTGATGTGCCCGGCGTGGCGCGTTTTCGGGTTAACGCGTTCAACCACAATCGTGGTGCTGGCGCGGTGTTCCGGACCATTCCGTCCAAGGTCCTGAGCATGGACGACCTCGGCATGGGGGAAGTGTTTCGCAAGATTACCGAAGCGCCGCGGGGGCTGGTGCTGGTGACCGGTCCGACCGGTTCCGGCAAATCCACCACCCTGGCGGCGATGATCGATCACCTGAACGGCCATCGTCATCAGCACATCCTCACGATCGAAGACCCGATCGAGTTCGTCCACGAGTCACGCAAATGCTTGATCAATCAGCGTGAAGTCCACCGTGATACGCGCAGTTTCGCCACGGCTCTACGCTCGGCCCTGCGGGAGGACCCGGACGTGATTCTGGTGGGGGAGATGCGGGATCTGGAGACCATTCGCCTGGCGTTGACTGCCGCCGAAACCGGTCACCTGGTGTTTGGCACGCTGCACACGACCTCGGCGGCGAAAACCATCGATCGGGTGGTGGACGTGTTTCCGGGGGACGAGAAGTCGATGGTTCGTTCGATGCTGTCCGAGTCGTTACTGGCGGTGGTGTCGCAGACGTTGGTCAAGAAGATCGGCGGCGGGCGGATCGCGGCCCACGAAATCATGCTCGGAACGTCAGCGATCCGTAACCTGATCCGCGAAGACAAGGTGGCGCAGATGTACTCGTCGATTCAGACCGGGGGGAACCTGGGGATGCAAACGCTGGATATGTGCTTGAAGGAACTGGTGAGCAAGGGCTTGATCAGCCGCGAGCATGCACGGGAGAAGGCGCGCACGCCGGATGGTTTTTGAGGGATCCAGAAACGCCTTCGCGGGCAAGCCTCGCTCCTACAGGGAATTACATAGATCCTGTAGGAGCGAGGCTTGCCCGCGAAGGGGGCTGCATGATCAAAGTAAGTCCCGGGTCAGCCTCAGGATTTCATATCAGCGCTGAACAACCTGCAGGGTGTTCTTCTCTTTCGGCATAACCCGCTTGGCAACCACGTAGTGGCTTTCCCAGTAGGGTTTTTTCAGCGTGTCGATGGTCACCGACTTGCCACGACGTGGTGCGTGGATGAAGCGGTCGTTGCCCAGGTAGATGGCAACGTGATTGACCCTACGGCTCTTGATGTTGAAGAAAATCAGGTCGCCAGGCTTCAGATCCTTGCGATCGACTTTCTCCCCATGACCACTGGCCATGGCGTTGGAGGTGCGCGGCAGGTCAAACGTGGCGTCGTTGAACGCGTATTTCACCAGACCACTGCAGTCGAAGCCTTTACTTGGGCTGCTGCCGCCCCAACGGTAGGGTGTACCGAGGACGTTGACGGCGCGGCTCAGCACGTTGCTGCTTTCCTTGCTCGCCATTGGCGGAACCAGGCCACTTTTGCTGCTCAGTTGGGGAGCGCGATTTACGGTCTGTTTGTTTTTGCTCGAAGGAGCAGAAACATGGGATTTTGGGGTGTAACCATTAACGTTAGGAAGACGTTGCTCACGATTGGTGGCGTGGGCGGCCAGTGGCATCAAAAGGCAAATGGTTAGCCATGTCTTGAAAAATGGACGCATTAGGCAGGGCTCATATAAGTTAGCGCGCAACTTTATAACAGCTTTTTTGCCCCTTCCGAGGCCGTTGGTCGATTCAACCTTGGGGTCAACGGAACCAAATAAGCGGAAAATGGACGCGATTGTCGGACAGACGTCAGGTGGTATAAGGCTTTGACGGGAGAGACAGTACCATTTGCCATACGTCGGCAACTCGTAAAAAAGTCACAAAGATTTAAAGAATATTTATCTATCGTGTGAATCGAGGTCCTTCATGAACACCTATCAACAGCCCGTTCCGCATCAAGACACGCACAGCAAAGTGATCGGTTACCTGCTGTGGATTTTCGGTTTTACCGGCGCTCACCGCTTTTATTACGGCAAGCCGGTGACGGGGACGATCTGGTTCTTAACCTTCGGTTTGTTGGGTATCGGCTGGCTGATCGACCTGTTTCTGATCCCGGCAATGGACCGTGAAGCAGACCTGCGGTTCACCGCGGGGCCTATCGAATACAACGTTGCATGGATTCTGCTGACGTTTCTTGGGATGTTCGGCGTACACCGGATGTATCAGGGGAAGTGGATCAGCGGATTGCTGTACCTGTTAACGGGCGGGTTGTTCTTTCTGGGGGTGTTGTATGACTTCTGGACGCTGAACGACCAGGTGTCGATTCGCAATGCCCAGAATAGGGGCGCCTTCCAGTAAGCCATCGCGGGCAAGCCCGCTCCCACAGGTTCGGCGTATAGCCATCGATTTGTGAATTAACACAAATCCCCTGTGGGAGCGGGCTTGCCCGCGATTGGGGGCGACGCGGGCTTACGCCTGGTGGCTGATGCGTCCATCCACCAGGGTGTAACGCACCACGCCCGGCAGGCTGTGGCCAATGAACGGGCAGTTTTCGCCTTTGGACAGCCAGGTCTCGCCGGCCACGGTCGAAGCCGCCGGATCGAACAGCACGATGTCCGCCGGTCCACCTACCGCCAGTTTGCCCGCCGGCAGGCGCAACGCCTCGGCAGGTCCGGTACTCAAGCGCGCCAACAGCGTTGGCAGGTCCAGCAAACCGTCTTCCACCAGTGTCATCGCCAACGGCAGCAGCAGTTCAACACTGCTGATGCCCGGCTCGGTGGCCCCGAACGGCGCCAGTTTGGCATCCCGCTCGTGGGGTTGGTGATGGCTGGAGATGGCTGAGACCACACCCGATTTCACCGCTTCGCGCAGGCCATCGCGGTCAGCGCGGGTGCGCAGCGGCGGCTGGACGTGATAGAGGCTGCTGAAGTCGATCAGCGCTTCGTCGGTCAGGATCAGCTGATACAGGGCGACATCGGCCGTCACCGGCAGGCCGCGAGCCTGGGCCTGAGCGATCAGGGCCACACCACGGGCGCTGGTGAGCTGGCTGAAGTGTGCGCGCACGCCACTTTGCTCGACCAGCAGCAGATCCCTGGCCAGAGCCACGGTTTCCGCGGTTTCCGGAATGCCCGGTAAACCGAGGAAACTGGCGGTCGGGCCTTCGTGGGCCAAGCCACCTTCGGCCAGGTCATGGTCCTGAGAGTTGAAAATCACCGTCAGATCGAATGTTGCGGCGTATTCCAGCGCCCGGCACAGCGTGCGAGTGTTGCGGAAGCTGTCCAGGCCGTTGCCGAAGGCCACGCAACCGGCATCGCGCAAGGCGACCAGTTCGGCCAGCTGTTCGCCGTCCAGGCCTTTGCTCAGGGCGCCGATCGGGAAAACCTTGGTGTTGCCGGCCTCGCGGGCGCGGTCGAGGATCAGTTCGGCCACGGCCGAGGTGTCCAGCACCGGTTTGGTTTTCGGCGGGCAGCACAGGCTGGTGACGCCACCGGCCGCGGCGGCGCGGGTTTCACTGACGATTGAGCCTTTACGGCTGTAGCCCGGCTCGCGCAGGGCGACGTTCAGGTCAACCAGCCCGGGGGCGGCGACCAGGCCTTTGGCGTCGAGTGTGTCGACGGCGACAAAACCGGCTGGTGCGGCGCCAAGGGCAATGATCTTGCAGGCTTCAATATGGATATCGGTAACTTGATCCAGGCCGCTGGCTGGATCGATGACGCGGGCGCCGAGAATGCTGAGCTTCACTGGGCGTTCTCCTGCTCGAATTGGCGCTGGGCAGTCTGCCCGCTCATGGCCATGGACAGCACGGCCATACGAATCGCAATACCGTAGGTGACCTGGTTGAGGATCACCGAGTGCGGGCCGTCGGCCACTGCCGACTCAATCTCCACGCCGCGGTTGATCGGCCCCGGGTGCATGACGATGCAATCCGGTTTGGCTCCGGCCAGGCGCGCGGTGGTCAGGCCGAACAGGCGGTAGAATTCGCCTTCGCTCGGCAGCAGGCCGCCGGTCATGCGTTCACGCTGCAGGCGCAGCATGATCACCACGTCGACGTCTTTCAGGCCTTCGGTCATGTCGGTGTAAACCTTCACGCCATATTGCTCGATGCCGATCGGCAGCAGGGTTTTCGGCGCGATCACGCGGATGTCCGGGCAGCCGAGGGTTTTCAGCGCGAGCATGTTCGAGCGTGCCACCCGCGAGTGCAGGATGTCGCCGACGATAGCCACCGAGAGATTTTCGAAGCCGCCCTTGTGCCGACGGATGGTGAGCATGTCGAGCATGCCCTGGGTCGGGTGGGCGTGACGGCCGTCGCCGCCGTTGATGATCGCCACTTGCGGGCAGACATGTTCGGCGATGAAGTGTGCCGCGCCGGAATCACCGTGGCGCACGACGAACATGTCGGCGGCCATGGCTTCCAGGTTGCGCAGGGTGTCGAGCAGGGTTTCGCCCTTGCTCGCCGACGACGTGGACACGTTCAGGGTGATCACGTCCGCCGACAGCCGCTGGGCCGCCAGCTCGAAGGTGGTGCGGGTGCGGGTGGAGTTCTCGAAGAACACGTTGCACACGGTCTTGCCGCGCAGCAACGGGACTTTCTTCACCGCCCGGGCGCCGACTTCGAGGAACGAGTCGGCGGTGTCGAGGATTTCCGTCAGCAGCTCGCGGCGCAAACCGTCGAGCGAGAGGAAGTGGCGCAGCTGGCCCTGATCATTGAGCTGCAGCGGGCGCTTGGTTTCTAGAGGCGTCATCGCGAGGGGGACTCTCAATAGGGCGAATTAAAGGGCGAGGTCTTGCAGTTCGAGCTTGAGTTCCGGGCCGGACAGTTTCACCCGTTCGTGGGCGGCCAGCGACAGGGTCGCGCCGACCACGTTCGGGCGGATCGGCAGCTCGCCGGCGTCCAGGTCCAGCAGGCACACCAATGTCACGCTGGCCGGGCGGCCGTAGTCGAACAGCTCATTGAGGGCGGCGCGGATGGTCCGGCCGCTCATCAGTACGTCATCGATCAGCACCAGGTGTTGGCCTTCGATTTCGAACGGCAGGGCAGACGGGCGCACTTGCGGGTGCAGGCCGTTCTGGCTGAAGTCGTCGCGGTAGAAGGAAACGTCCAGGGTGCCGAGGGGCGAGTCGCTGCCCAGTTCATTGAGCAATGCCTGGGCGACCCAGACACCACCGGTACGAATGCCGATGTAGCGCGGTTCGCTGATGCCACGTTTGGCCAGATAGGCGTCAAGCCGGGTCGCCATCTGGCTGATCAGTTCAACGGGATTGGGCAGGCTCATGGTTGCTCCTTCTTGGGCCCGAGCCGGATTCTGCTGGAGAGGTGGCTCGGGTTGTCGCTAAGTAGAGACGCTTGTTGCGGCTCTTCAGGATTCGAACAGTGCGGTGTTTTCGTCGAGCCAGCCTTGCAGCAGCAGGGCGGCGGCGATGGCGTCCACCGGGTTGTCGCGGTAGCTGCCCTTTTGTCCGCCACGATCACGCCGTTCGCCCTTGGCTTCGAAGGTGGTCAGGCGTTCATCGTGGGTATAGAAGGGCAGGTTGTAGCGGCCATTCAGGCGACGGGCGAATTTCTCGGCGCGCACGCACATGTCGCTCGGCGTGCCGTCCATGTTCAAGGGCAGGCCAACCACCACGGCGTCGGGTTTCCACTCTTTAATCAGGGCTTCGACCTGATTCCAGTCGGGAATACCGTTTTGTGCCTTCAAGGTGCACAGCTCGCGGGCCTGGCCGGTAATCACCTGGCCGACCGCCACGCCGATCTGTTTGGTGCCGTAGTCGAAACCCAAAATCAGGCGCAGGGCCATCAGGCGTGTCCCGCCTGGCTGGTCAGCAGGCTGAGATTGACGCCCAGGTGCTTGGCCGCTGCTTCCAGGCGCAGTTCGCTGCTGGTGTTGAACAAGATTTCGGCATCGAACGGGCAGGTCAGCCAGGCGTTCTGGGCCAGTTCGGCTTCCAGCTGCCCGGCTTCCCAGCCAGCGTATCCGAGGGCGATCAGGCTTTTCGCCGGACCGACGCCGTCGGCGATGGCGAACAGCACATCCTGGGAGGTCGACAGGGCCAGTTTCTCATCAAGCTCAACGGTGGCCTGATAACTCTGCCCCGAGGGGTGCAGGACAAAACCGCGATCAGTCTGCACCGGGCCGCCGATGAAGATCGGCACATGCTGGCAGAGCATCGGCGGTTCGATGTCGGGGCGCAGTTGCTCGAGGATATCGGCCAGGTTGAGGTCTTGCGGACGATTGACCACCAGGCCCATGGCACCATTGGCCGTGTGCTCGACGATGTAGGTCAAGGTGTGCGCAAAGTTCGGGTCGACCATGTGAGGCATGGCGATCAGGAATTGATGCTTGAGGTAGCTGGGGCTGACGTTCTTCATGAGCGCTAGTGTGGCGTTGGAGGGGCAAACTGACAAGCTGAGGATGCGCAGGAAATGGTGATTGAAGCCACCGCAGAACCCTGTGGCGAGGGAGCTTGCTCCCGTTCGGCTGCGCAGCAGTCGTATTCCGATCGTTGCGGTGTGTCAGGAAATACAAGGCCTGCAGGTTTTGGGGCTGCTTCGCTGCCCAGCGGGAGCAAGCTCCCTCGCCACAGGGGTAACATTTGGCAGGAAATCTCCAATCAATTACTGGACAACCGATCCCCGCGGGCAAACTTCCAGGTCCGGATGATTTCCAGACGGTCGATATCCGACAGATCCCCGGTAAACGGTGAAAACGGCGCCGCCAGCCGCACGATGCGCTGCGCTGCCTGATCCAGCAGCGGTTGCCCGGACGACTCCAGCACAAGTACTTCAAAGAGCGAACCGTCACGGTTGATCGAAACCATCAGGCGCAAATTGCCATAGATCTGCTTGCGTCGCGCTTCGTCGGGGTAATTCAGGTTGCCGATGCGCTCGACCTTCTTGCGCCACTCGTCCTTATACCAGGCACCCTTGTCGCGCATGGTCGACGCGGCGCTCAGGCGGTGGATACGCGGGCGCTTGGCATACAACTGTTGTTCGTTGGCCAGTTCCGCTTCCAGGCTGGCAATGTCGGTGGACAGCTGTTCACTGTCAAACGTCGGCGCGGCGACGGCGGGTTTGGTGACGGGCTTGGGTTCTTCGGTTTTGGTGGGAGCCTTTTTCGGCTTGGGCGCGACGGTCGTCACGGCTGCCTTCGGTGCGGCTTCCGGCACTTGAGGCTTGGCCGCCGGCGGTGGCGTGACTTTCTGCACCTTGTTGTCCTGGAAAGGCGCGACCTCGGTGGTCTTGGGAATTGCCTTTTTATCCAGGGTGCCGCTGCCTTGCTGATTCTCTTGAGCGAGGAAATCGGCTTTCTCTGGCTTCTTTTCGCTTTTGAAGGTGGCGAGGGTGATTTCCAGGGTTTTGCTGATTTGCTTGGGTTCGACCATCGTAAAGCCGACGCCCAACAGCACGGCCAGGTGAATCAGCGCCGCGAGAAACAGGGTAAAACCGAGGCGATCAGCCGGGCGCACGCCACGATGGGCGAGTTCAGCGGGCAGATCGGACGGGAGCGTCATGACAAAAAAACCAACATCGCGTTTTTCACAGGCCGCGGATGATAACGCAATGTTGGTCGTTTCTTGGCTGTTCTATATCAACGGGCCTTGAGCTTCTGATCGATGGCATCCATCAGCAGGCCACCGATGTCGGTGCCGAACGCGTTATCAATCTCGCGAATGCAGGTCGGGCTGGTGACGTTGATTTCCGTCAGATGCTCGCCGATCACGTCCAGACCGACGAACAACAGGCCTTTTTCACGCAGGGTCGGGCCGACTTGTGCGGCGATCCAGCGATCTTTCTCGGTCAGCGGTCGGGCTTCGCCACGGCCACCGGCGGCGAGGTTGCCACGGGTTTCACCGGCGGCAGGAATTCGTGCCAGGCAGTAATCCACTGGTTCGCCGTCGATCATCAGGATGCGCTTGTCACCGTCTTTGATTGCCGGCAGGTAACCCTGAATCATGATTTGCTGCTTGCCGTGCAAGGTCAGGGTTTCGAGGATCACCGACAGGTTCGGGTGGCCAGCGGTGTGACGGAAGATCGACGAACCGCCCATGCCGTCCAGCGGCTTGAGGATCACATCGCCGTGGTGATCGGCGAATTCACGCAGTACGTCCGGGCGACGGCTGACGATGGTCGGCGGCGTGCACTGCGGGAACAGCGTGGCGAACAGTTTCTCGTTGCAGTCACGCAGGCTTTGCGGCTTGTTGACCACCAGCACGCCCGCGCGTTCGGCTTGCTCCAGCAGGTAGGTGGAGTAGACGAATTCCATGTCGAACGGCGGATCCTTGCGCATCAGGATCACGTCCAGATCGCTCAGCAGCGCGTCGGTCTCGGCCTCGAGCTCGAACCATTTTTCCGGGTTGGCGAAGACTTTCAACGGACGCATCCGCGCCCGCGCTTCGCCTTCGGCCTGGTACAAATCGGCCTGTTCCATATAGAACAGTTCCCAGCCGCGCTTCTGTGCGGCCAGCAGCATGGCCAGCGAGCTATCCTTTTTATAGGAGATGCTGGCAATAGGATCCATGACAATCCCGACGCGAACGCTCATGGGTTTTTCCTCGAAATTTGGGTGGCCGGTGCGGCACGAAAAAGTGGCGTCAGATTGGCGCTCACAGTGTTCCCGGTCAAGGAAAAACCACTGTGCCAGTCCCCCGATAGATTGCACTTGGAGACTGTGCTAAAAAGGCTGCCATATCGTTCTGGCCCTTGAACATCAAGGGTTTCGAGCCTCCGGTTATCGGAAATGGACAATTTGATTCGCAAAGGCGACGGCAGAGCATTTATGGAACAGCATTCCAGCGCCTTGAAGGTCATGGTGATCGACGATTCGAAAACGATTCGCCGCACCGCCGAAACGCTTTTGAAAAACGTGGGTTGTGAAGTGATCACCGCTATCGATGGTTTCGATGCCCTGGCCAAGATTGCCGACAATCACCCCGGCATCATCTTTGTCGACATCATGATGCCGCGTCTGGATGGTTATCAGACCTGCGCTTTAATCAAGAACAACAGTGCGTTCAAGTCCACGCCAGTGATTATGCTGTCGTCCAAGGACGGGCTGTTCGACAAGGCCAAGGGGCGCATCGTCGGCTCCGACCAGTTTTTGACCAAGCCTTTCAGCAAGGAAGAACTGCTGAACGCGATCCAGGCCCATGTACCGGGCTTCGCCGCCGTTTTGCCGCAGTAGGACACGCACAGTGACGCTCGGCCAGCGGGCCCGGCGTCGACAAGAATGGGGAAGACCATGGCACGTATTCTGATCGTCGATGATTCGCCGACCGAAATGTACAAACTGACCGGCATGCTGGAAAAGAACGGTCATGAAGTGTTGAAAGCCGAAAACGGTGCCGACGGCGTGGCCCTGGCCCGTCAGGAAAAACCCGACGCCGTGCTGATGGACATCGTCATGCCTGGCCTCAATGGTTTCCAGGCGACCCGTCAGCTGACCAAAGACCCGGAAACCGGGCACATCCCGGTGATCATCATCACCACCAAGGATCAGGAAACCGACAAGGTCTGGGGCACGCGCCAGGGCGCCAAGGATTACCTGACCAAACCGGTCGATGAAGAGACCCTGATCAAGACCCTGAACAACGTGCTGGCCGGTTGATCGTCCGGCCATGACCGAGTCGCTGACGGCTTTCGAACTGCTGCTGCAGATCGACCAGCGTTGTCGTCTGCTGGCGGCGGACTTGCCGTCCCAGCCGACCCGACAAGACAGTTGGAGCGGCATCGGCTTCCGTCTGGGCGAGCACTGGTACGTCGCGCCGATGGGCGAGGTCAGCGAAGTGTTGCACGAACCTCGGTTCACCCAGCTGCCGGGGGTCAGACCCTGGGTCAAGGGCGTGGCCAACCTGCGCGGGCGTCTGTTGCCGATCATCGACTTGTGCGGCTTCTTCGGACATGAGTTGTCGGCCGTGCGCAAGCAGCGCCGGGTATTGGTGATCGAGCATAACGAAGTGTTTGCCGGGTTGATGGTCGATGAGGTTTTCGGCCTCCAGCACTTTGCCCAGGACAGTCTTGAGCCGGCAGATAGCTTGAGCGGCGCGATTGCACCCTTCATCCAGGGCCAGTTTCAGCGCGAGCAGACCTGGCAGGTGTTCAGCCCGTTTGCGTTGGTGCAGTCTCAAAGCTTCATGCACGTCGCGCTGTAAACGCGGCGACGCCGATCCTGTAGGAGCGAGGCTTGCCCGCGAAGAACGAAAACGCGGTGTTTCTGTAAGACCGCAGCGCCTGCTTCGCGGGCAAGCCTCGCTCCTACAAGGGCATAGAGTGAATTGGGCAGGACAGGCGAGGACCGATGATAAAAGCAAAAACAGGCAAGCCAGAAGGGTCGCGCAGCCGGTCACAGATCATCGCGCTGTTCATGGCGCTGATCGTCTTCATCATGCTGCTGTTCGCCAACTTCGCGTACCTCAACACCCAGGCCACGTACGACAAACAGTACATCGGCCACGCCGGTGAGCTGCGCGTGCTGTCCCAGCGCATTGCCAAGAACGCCACCGAAGCCGCTGCCGGCAAGGCTGCGGCGTTCAAACTGCTGAGCGATGCGCGCAACGACTTTGCCCAACGCTGGGGCTATCTGAAGAAAGGCGATCCTTCCACCGGCCTGCCGCCGGCACCGTCCACCGTGCGCCCGGAAATGCGCGCCGTGCAACTGGACTGGGAACGCCTGCTGAAAAACACCGACGCGATCCTCTCCAGCGAACAGACCGTGCTGTCGCTGCATCAAGTCGCCGCGACCCTGGCCGAAACCGTGCCGCAGTTGCAGGTCGAGTACGAAAAAGTCGTCGAAACGCTTCTCCAGCGCGGTGCCCCGGCCGCGCAGGTGGCCATGGCGCAGCGCCAGTCGCTATTGGCTGAGCGGATTCTCGGTGCGGTGAACACCGTGCTGTCCGGTGATGAAAACTCGCAGCAGGCCGCCGACGCCTTCGGTCGCGATGCGGCGCGATTCGGCCTGGTGCTCAACGGCATGCTCCAGGGCAATCCGTCACTGAAAGTCAGCCAGGTTGAAGACCGCGACGCGCGCGCGCGGTTGATCGAGATTTCCGAGCTGTTCGAATTCGTCTCGGGTTCGGTGGATGAAATCCTCGAAACTTCGCCGGAGCTGTTCAAGGTCCGTGAATCGGCGACCAATATCTTCACCCTGTCGCAGACCCTGCTTGAAGAAGCCTCACACCTGGCCGGCGGTTTCGAAAACCTGGCCGGCGGGCGCAACACCGACACCATTGGCGGCTACGTGCTGGGCCTGCTGGCGCTGATGTCGATCATCCTCATTGGTCTGGTGATGGTCCGTGAAACCAACCGTCAGCTGCGCGAAACGGCCGAGAAGAACGAGCGTAACCAGAACGCGATCATGCGCCTGCTCGACGAGATCGAAGACCTGGCGGACGGCGACCTGACCGTGACCGCGTCGGTGACCGAAGACTTCACCGGGACCATCGCCGACTCGATCAACTATTCCGTGGACCAACTGCGCGATCTGGTGGCGACCATCAACCTCACCGCTGGCCAGGTCGCTGCCGCCGTGCAGGAAACCCAGGCCACCGCCATGCACCTGGCCCAGGCGTCGGAGCATCAGGCGCAGCAGATTGCCGAAGCCTCCACGGCGATCAACGACATGGCCGAGTCTATCGATCAGGTCTCGGCCAACGCTGCGGAATCCTCAGCGGTGGCCGAACGCTCGGTGGAAATCGCCAACAAGGGCAACGAGGTGGTGCACAACACCATCCACGGCATGGACAATATTCGCGAGCAGATTCAAGACACCGCCAAGCGCATCAAACGCCTTGGCGAGTCGTCTCAGGAAATCGGCGACATTGTCAGCCTGATCGATGACATTGCCGACCAGACCAACATCCTTGCGCTCAACGCGGCGATCCAGGCTTCCATGGCCGGTGATGCCGGGCGCGGTTTTGCGGTGGTCGCCGATGAAGTGCAGCGGCTGGCCGAGCGCTCGTCCGCCGCCACCCGCCAGATCGAAACCCTGGTGCGGGCGATTCAGACCGACACCAACGAAGCGGTGATTTCCATGGAGCAGACCACCACCGAAGTGGTGCGTGGCGCTCGTCTGGCGCAGGATGCCGGGGTGGCCCTGGAAGAAATCGAAGGCGTGTCGAAGACCCTCGCCGCGTTGATCCAGAGTATTTCCAACGCAGCCCAGCAACAGACGTCTTCGGCCGGTCAGATTTCCCTGACGATGAACGTGATCCAGCAGATCACCACGCAGACCTCGTCCGGCTCCACCGCCACCGCCGAGAGCATTGGCAACCTGGCGAAAATGGCCAGCCAGCTTCGGCGTTCGGTGTCCGGTTTCACCTTGCCGGCCGCAAAGGCGCAGGCTGCGGATAAAGTGTGATGCGCCTTGAGGCGCGCGAATGATGAGTGGAGTGGTTATGGGTGATCGGCACGACTATGTGGCCCTCGAGTGGGTCAAAGGCGAGATTGCCGAAACGCTGAAAGTGGCTCACCAGGCGATTGAAACGTTGCTTGATGACCCGCAGGCGACGCACGCGCTCAGTGAATGCCTGGCGTGCATCCATCAGGTTCACGGCAGTTTGCAGATGGTCGAGTTCTACGGCGCGGCGCTGCTCGCCGAAGAGATGGAACATCTGACCAGCGCCTTGCAACAGAACCGCGTCAGTCATCGCGATGAGACGCTCCACCTGTTGCTGCAAGCCATTGGGCGGCTGCCGACTTACCTCGACCGGGTGCAAAGTGCGCGCCGCGACCTGCCGCTGGTGGTGCTGCCGCTGATCAACGATCTGCGCAGCGCCCGTGGCGAAAGCCTGTTGTCGGAAACCAGCCTGTTCAGCCCGCAATTGCCGGACCTGGCGCCACTGGACGAAGAGTCGCTGGCACTGCTGGAACCGGCAGATTTACCGAATGTGCTGCGCAAGTTGCGGCAGATGTTGCAGATGGCCCTGGTCGGATTGCTGCGTGAGCAGGACGGCGAAACCAACCTCGGTTACCTGACCAAAGTTTTTGCACGCCTCGAAGGGCTGTGCGGCAACGCGCCCTTGAGCCCGTTGTGGCAAGTCGCCTCGGCGCTGGTCGAAGGCATGCGCGGCGGCTCGATTGCTAACAGTCCGGCGTTGCGTAGTCTGTTCAAGGAGGCCGATAAAGAACTGAAGCGCCTGCTCGAACAGGGCATGCCCGGAATCAATCAGCCAGCGCCGCTGGAGTTACTCAAGAGTTTGCTGTTCTACATTGCCAAGGCCGAACATCCCACCGGGCAGATGCTGACCATGAAAGATCGCTACGGACTGGACGACGCGCTGCCTGACAGCGCAATGGTCGACGAAGAACGAGCACGGCTGGCCGGTCCCGACCGCGATGCCATGCGCTCGGTGTTGGCCGCATTGTGTGAAGAACTGGTGCGGGTCAAGGAACGCCTGGACCTGTTCGTGCGCAGTGACCGCCAACACACCTCGGACCTCGAAAGCCTGCTGGCGCCCCTGCGGCAAATCGCCGACACCCTGGCGGTGCTCGGTTTCGGCCAGCCACGCAAGGTCATCATCGATCAACTGGCGGTGGTATTGAGCCTCGCCCAGGGCCAGCGTGAGCCCAACGACGCGATCCTGATGGACGTCGCCGGTGCCTTGCTCTACGTCGAAGCGACGCTGGCTGGCATGGTCGGCACCGTCGAGCCGGAAAGCCAGGAAGACAGCCGCCTGCCGACCACCGACCTGACCCAAATCCATCAGATTGTGATCAAGGAAGCGCGCATCTGCCTGCAACAGGCCAAGGACATGATCGTCGACTACATCGACGCCGACTGGGACCGCCAGCACTTGCAGCCACTGCCGGCCTTGCTGACCCAGGTGCGCGGTGCGCTGGCGATGATCCCGTTGAGCCGTGCGGCGAGCCTGATCGAAACCTGCAACCACTTCATCCGCGAGCACCTGCTGCTGGATCCGGATCATCCCGGCTGGCAGGAACTGGACAGCCTGGCCGACGTCATCACCAGCATCGAGTATTACCTGGAGCGCCTCAGCGACGACCCCGAAGCGCCGGGCGAACAGTTGCTCGACGTCGCGGAAAAAAGCCTGGCCTCACTCGGCTTTTTCCCCATCGAGCAACAGGTGCCGGTGCTTGAAGATGTGCTCAGCCCGAGTGAAGCGCAGGTCATGCAGGATCTGCAGGAACTGGATGACCCTGAGACCGTCAAGTCACTGGCCGATGTCTTGGCCAGCCCCGTGTCTTCCGTCAACCCGCCCGCCCTGACGACCCCGGGAAGCTTGTTGCCGCCGCCCGCTGGTGAAGAGCCGGTGGACGATGAGCTGCGGGAAGTGTTCCTCGAAGAGACCGATGAAGTCCTCGAAATCCTCCGGGAGTACCTGCCGCGCTGGTCGGCCGATCCCGAGAGCGAGTCGGCCCTGAGCGAACTGCGCCGGGCCTTCCATACGCTCAAGGGCAGTGGCCGGATGGTCCGCGCTTTGGTCCTGGGCGAACTGGCCTGGGCGATGGAAAACCTGCTCAACCGCGTACTGGAACGCAGCGTTCCGCCGGGGCCGGCGGTGCAGCAACTGCTGGGCGAAGCGCTGAATCTGCTGCCGGAACTGGTGGCCGAGTTTGCGGCCAATGCCCAGCGCCAGCGCAACGACGTTGACCAATTGGCCGCACGCGCCCACGCCTTGGCCAAGGGCAATGAGCCGATCCCCGACGAGGATGCGCAGGACGTCGCAGCCCTCGATCCGCTGCTGCTCGAGATCTTCCGCAACGAAGCCGAAACCCATTTGGGCAGCCTCAACCGTTTCCTCGATAAAGCCGCCGAGCATCTGCCATTGCAGGCCAGCGACGAGTTGCAGCGGGCGCTGCACACGCTCAAGGGCAGCGCCTCCATGGCTGGCGTATTGCCGATCGCCGAACTGGCAACACCGCTGGATCATCTGGCCCGGGAGTACAAGGCGCACCTGCTCGCCCTCGACCTGGACGAAGTCGAACTGTTACTCGAAGCCGAAGGCTTGTTCCGTCTCGGGTTGCGACAGCTCAAGACTGATCCGCTGGCAGAAATTCCCGGCGCCCGCTCATTGATCGAGCGAACCCAGGCGTTGCTGGCCGAGCGTCTGGAAACACTCCTGAGTGCACCGAATACCGGGTTGCGCATCAAGCGTGATCCGCAACTGATCAACAACTTCCTCGCGCAAGGCATGGACATCCTGCTCGACGCCGAAAGCCTGTTGCAGCGCTGGCAGCAACATCCCGGCGAGCGTCAGGAACTCAGCGCACTGCTGGATGAATTGACCACCCTCGGTGAAGGCGCCCACCTGGCGGATCTGCATCCGGTGGATGAACTCTGCGAAGCCTTGCTCGACCTCTACGGCGCGGTGGAAGAAAGCAGCCTGGCGGTCAGCGAGGCGTTTTTCCACGAGGCGCAAAGTGCCCACGAAGCGCTGATCAACATGCTCGACGAACTGGCCGCCGGCCAGGAAGTCAGCCCGCAACCGGAACGCATCCGGGCCTTGCGCGGGTTGCTCGATGAGAGCCTGGATCCGTCGGCCATGGGCCTGATTCGCAGCGACGGCAGCCGCACGTTGAGCATTCGGGAACTGGGCAGCGCCACGGCCGAACTGGAGCAGACCGCGACCCAGGTTGAGCTGGACGATGAAATCGTTTCGATCTTCCTCGAAGAGGCGGTGGATATCCTCGAGAGCGCCGGCCAGGCCTTGCAGCGCTGGCTGAGCGATCCGGACAACGCCGCGCCGTTGTTGTCGTTGCAGCGAGATTTGCACACCCTCAAGGGGGGCGCGCGGATGGCCGAGGTCGAGCCGGTCGGCGATCTGGCCCATGAACTGGAAAGTCTTTACGAAGGGCTGGTGGACCGCCGTTACGCCTACAGCGAAGCCTTGGCGCACTTGCTGCAACACAGTCACGACCGGCTCGCGCAGTTGCTTGATCAGTTGCAGAACCAGCGACCATTGGGCGATCCGGGTGAGCTGATCGAGGCCATTCGCGAGTTTCGCCAGGGCAACGCCAGCGCTGTTGAAACGGTCGAACCGGCACGGGCCGAGGATTCGCCGGGCCATGATCCGGAGCTTCTGGAGATCTTCCTCGAGGAAGGTTTCGACATCATCGAAAACTCTGGCGCGGCGCTGGTGCGCTGGCAGGCCGAGCCGTCGAATCGTCAGGAAGTGGAAACCCTGCTGCGTGATTTGCACACCCTCAAGGGGGGCGCGCGGATGGTGGAAATCGCGCCGATTGGCGACCTCGCCCATGAGCTGGAATTCCTCTACGAAGGCCTGTCGGCTGGCGTGCTGCAACCCACCGCCGCGTTGTTCGGCCTGTTGCAAAGCAGCCACGACCGACTGGCGCAGATGCTTGACGCGGCCCGTGCCGGTCAGCCATTGCCGCCCGCCGATCAACTGATCGACGCGATCAAGAATTTCAGTCATCCGGCCGTGCCAGAAGCACCGGCACCGGTCGTGGTGTCCGCTACGCCGAAAGTCGAGACGCCGGCACTGCAACCCGATGCCGGCGCGGACATGGTCAAGGTCTCGGCGGAACTGCTCGACGATCTGGTGAACCTGGCCGGCGAAACGTCGATCTTCCGTGGCCGGATCGAACAACAGGTCAACGATGCGCGCGTGACCCTGAGCGAGATGGAAACCACCATCGAGCGCATGCGCGACCAGTTGCGTCGTCTCGACACGGAAACCCAAGGGCGGATTCTCAGCCGCCAGCAAGTCGATGCCGAACGCTTGGGCTACGAAGAATTCGATCCGCTGGAAATGGACCGCCACTCACAGTTGCAGCAACTGTCGCGCGCGCTGTTCGAATCCGCGTCAGACTTGCTCGACCTCAAGGAAACCCTCGATCGACGCAATCAGGACGCGGAAAACCTGCTGCAACAGCAGGGCCGCATCAACACCGAATTGCAGGAAGGCCTGATGCGTACGCGCATGGTGCCGTTCGAACGGATGCTGCCGCGCTTGAAGCGGATTGTCCGTCAGGTCTCCGGCGAGCTGGGCAAAGATGTGGAATTCATCGTCGGCAATGCCGAAGGCGAGATGGACCGCAACGTTCTCGAACGCATGGCCGCGCCGTTGGAACACATGCTGCGCAACGCCGTGGATCATGGGCTGGAATCCGCCGAGGTGCGTATCGCGGCGGGTAAACCGGCTCAGGGTCGAATCACCCTCGATCTGTCGCGAGAGGGCGGCGACATCATTTTCGACATCCGCGACGACGGGGCCGGCGTGCCGCTGGACGCGGTGCGGCGCAAGGCGATCAAACGCGGGTTGCTGGCCCCGGACAGCGACATCAGCGACCGCGATGTACTGCAATTCATCCTGCAACCGGGGTTCTCCACCGCCGAGAAAATCACCCAGATTTCCGGACGCGGCGTCGGCATGGACGTGGTGCACGAAGAGGTCCGGCAGCTCGGCGGCAGCATGAGCATCGACTCTGTGGCCGGGCAGGGCGTGCACTTCCGGATTCGCCTGCCGTTCACCGTGTCGGTCAACCGGGCGCTGATGGTGCAGTGTTTTGATGATCAGTACGCGATCCCGCTGAACACCATCGATGGCATCGTTCGCGTGCTGCCCAACGAGCTTGAAGGGCATTACCGGCTCGATCCGCCGACCTACAAATACGCCGGGCAACACTATGAACTGTGTTACCTGGGCGAACTGCTGAAAACCAGCCATCGCCCCAAACTACTCGGCCAGAGCCTGCCGCTGCCGGTGTTGCTGGTGCAGTGCAACGAGCGGCACATCGCGGTGCAAGTCGACTCCATGGCTGGCACTCGCGAGATCGTGGTCAAAAGCCTCGGCCCGCAATTTGCGGCGGTGCAGGGTCTGTCCGGGGCCACGATTCTCGGCGATGGGCGGGTGGTGCTGATTCTCGATTTGCTGGCACCAATCCGCGCGATGCAGGCCCGCGTGCCGCAACAGCCAGTGACTCAGGAGGCGGAGGTCGAGCCGCACAAGCCATTGCTGGTGTTGGTGGTCGACGATTCGGTGACCGTGCGCAAGGTCACCAGCCGTCTGCTGGAACGCCACGGGATGAACGTGCTGACCGCCAAGGACGGTGTCGACGCCATGCTGCTGCTTGAAGAACACATGCCTGACCTGATGCTGCTGGACATCGAAATGCCGCGCATGGACGGCTTCGAAGTCGCGACCCAGGTACGCGCCGACGCACGTCTGCAGCACCTGCCGATCATCATGATCACCTCCCGCACCGGCCAGAAACACCGCGACCGCGCCATGGCCATCGGCGTCAACGACTACCTTGGCAAGCCGTACCAGGAATCGGTGCTGCTCGAAAGCATCGCGTTGTGGAGCAAAACCCATGCTTGATGACCATTTTTACCAGCGCACCAACAACCTGACGGGGCTGTTGTTGCCATTGGCCGACCGCAACCTGATCCTGCCCAACGTCGCTGTTGCGGAGCTTATTGATTACCAACCCAGCGCCTTCGACCTCGACACGCCGCCGTGGTACCTCGGGCGGGTCATGTGGCGGAACCGGCAGATTCCGTTGCTGAGTTTTGAGTCGGCGTGTGGACAGAAAATCGTGATCGGTGAGCGGGCGCGGATTGTCATCCTCAATGCCCTCGGTGGGCGGCCTGATTTGAAATTCATCGCCCTGCTGGTGCAGGGGATTCCGCGGTCTTACAAGCTTGATAGTCAGTTGAGCTATGTGGATGTGCCGTTGTGTTCGCTGGAAAAGGCGGCGGTGCAGGTGGGGGAGCAGGTGGCGAAGGTGCCTGACTTGCTGGCGCTGGAAGAACTGCTAGTGAGTGCGGGTCTGGTCTAACCGGATCCCTGTGGCGAGGGAGCTTGCTCCCGCTGGGTCGCGAAGCGGCCCCAAAACCTGTAACCGAGGTGTATCAGGTACACCGCATGCAATGGTTTTACGACTGCTTCGCAGCCGAACGGGAGCAAGCTCCCTCGCCACAAGGTTTCTGCGCTAAACCCCGGTCCGAGTCTTCATCTGCGCCGACTCGTGATGATCCAGAGCCCGCTCCACCAACAACTGCACCCCATCCGCCATGCGGCTGAGCGCCAAGGCTACAGAGCGGCGTGAGCCTTCCACATCGTCCGCCAGATCGGCAGCAATGGCGCTGATGGACAGGAGGTCTTCGGATGCATTGGCCAGCAGGGCTTCGGTGTCGATATCAGGGGAGACGCTGAAGAGATGATGCTTGCGGCGCTTGCCCGGTTTTTCATGGGGTGGGAAGTAGTAGGAAAAGACGCGGTCGGCGGCTTCCTTGAGTTTTTCAGCTTCGAGGGATGCTTCGGAACCGGTGTCAGTGTTATCTGCAGAGTTGGGCGTTACCTTGGACATAATGAGTTTCCGCTTACAGATTGGAATTGGCCCATTCGTTATGAATGGCGCTTTTGCGCCCTTTTTTTGGGGTTTCCAGTCCCAGTCACTGGATGTGCAGCGACACGCAAACGATAAGGACCAACGCAAAACCGCACCAGTCGGCGGGTTCCGGCATTGCTGTAGGCAGCGACGCCAGACTGCGTAGCCGCTCACCCTTCCTGCGGAGAAACTTTTAAACACAAAACCCCAGGCTGTCGGACCCTGTGGCGAGGGAGCTTGCTCCCGCTGGGTTGCGAAGCAGCCCTCAAAACCTGCAACCGGGGTGTATCAGGTACACCGAGTGCGATGGTTTTACGACTGCTGCGCAGCCGGACGGGAGCAAGCTCCCTCGCCACAGGATTTTTGTCATCCCTTGATAAGTCCCTAAAAGGGACCTATCGTTCCTTTTTTGGGACTTATCGGTCATTGCCGTGAAAAACCTGTCATTGAGCGAAGCCTTGTTCACCACCACCCAGCAAAAAGTGCTGGGCCTGCTGTTTAGTAAACCCGACCGAAGTTTTTACGCCAATGAGATCGCCCGCTGGGCTCAAGTGGGTAAAGGCAGCCTTATGCGCGAGCTGGATCGGTTGCAGCGGGCAGGCGTTCTGACCATGACCCGTCAGGGCAACCAGACCCATTATCAAGCCAATCCCGACTGCCCGATCTATGCGGAACTGCTGGGTATCGCCCGCAAAACTTTTGGTATTGCCGAACCTCTGCGCCAAGCGCTCCAACCCTTTGCCGAACAGATCACTTGGGCATTTGTGTACGGCTCTATCGCCAAGGATCAGGCAAACGCATCCAGTGACATTGATCTCATGCTGATCGGCGAGGGCCTGCACTACAGTGAAGTGATGGAGCGGCTTATACCGATGGAGGAGCAGTTGGGCCGCGTCCTCAACCCGACGCTCTACACCCCCGACGACTGGGCCGCAAAACTGGCGGCTGAAAATAGCTTCGTCGTGCGGGTAGCGCAGCAGGACAAGATCAACCTGATGGGGGGAAACCCTTTGGAGTCCAAGGATGGGCAGCAACGAGAACCTGGAAAACCTGTTACGTAGCGGTGGACTGAAAGCTGAACCGCCGGATCGCAAGGAATGCGAAGGGCTGATGCGTTCGGCGGTAGACCGATTGAAAGACGCGCAAACGTCTTCGCTTTCCTTCGCGAGTCGTTTCGACCTGGCTTACAACGCTGCCCATGCCCTTGCACTGACGGCTCTTCGCTTGTGCGGCTACCGTTCAGACAAGCGATATCTGGTGTTTCAGTGCCTGGTACATACCGCTGATATTGGCAAAGTACAGGTTCGGCTATTCGCCCTGTGTCATGAGCGACGAAATCTGGCGGAGTACGAAGGCTATATGGATGAAGATCCGGCGTTGTTGGCGCAGTTGTTGAAAAGTGCTGAACAGCTTCTGATTCGAGTGCAGGAACAGATGGCGTCCTTCAGTTCATCGTGGACCTGATCGCTCCCACGCAGAGTGTCCCAAAAAAGGGACTGATTGGTCCTTTTTTGGGACTTGTCGATGATTGCTGTGGAGCTTTCTCAGGACATATGTTTCAACACAAAAACCAGGTGTGTTCGAAATCCACCCCTCACCCCAACCCTCTCCCCAGAGGGGCGGGGGGGGGAAGGGAGCAGATCTTCATGCTTTTCAGGTCCTGAATTCGACTCAGGAATTTCAGGTCGCAGCATTCAGCACAAACACCTCGGTCAGTCCCCTCTACCCTCTGGGGAGAGGGTTAGGGTGAGGGGTGAATCTAACTGACACAAAAGAAAACCAGACCAACCATTACCCTGACCGTAACGATCCGTCTCTCTGCTTGATTGATGCCCCCCACCCAACACTCCTAAGGTGACTCCCACGACAGCGAACCCGTGGAGTGGTCATGACAACAACAATATCCCCCGACTCGCGATGGACGCGGCGGCGCAGCGAAAAGCAGCGGCGTCTCGAGCTGGTACGGGGTTTCGCCGACGGTGTGGTCTTGCCCTCCGACAAAATCGTTGCGGCGCTGGAGGCCTTGATCCTGCCCGGCGACCGTGTGGTGCTGGAGGGCAATAACCAGAAGCAGGCGGATTTCCTGTCCCGCTCCCTGGCCAAGGCCGATCCGGCAAAGCTGCATGACCTGCACATGATCATGCCCAGCGTCGGACGCTCCGAGCACCTGGACCTGTTTGAACGTGGCATCGCCCGCAAGCTCGACTTCTCTTTCGCCGGCACCCAGAGCCTGCGCATCAGCCAGTTGCTGGAAGACGGCCTGCTGGAAATCGGCGCGATCCACACCTACATCGAGCTCTATGCGCGACTGGTGGTCGACCTGATTCCCAACGTCGTGCTCTCGGCCGGTTTCATGGCTGACCGCGCCGGCAACATCTACACCGGCCCGAGCACCGAAGACACACCCGCCTTGATCGAACCGGCCGCCTTCAGCGACGGCATCGTCATCGTTCAGGTCAATCAACTGGTGGACGACGTCAGCGAGTTGCCTCGCGTCGACATCCCGGCCTCATGGGTCGACTTCGTGGTGGTGGCCGACAAGCCGTTCTACATCGAGCCACTGTTCACCCGCGACCCGCGCCACATCAAGCCTGTGCATGTGCTGATGGCAATGATGGCGATCCGCGGGATCTACGAAAAACACAACGTCCAGTCCCTGAACCACGGCATCGGATTCAACACCGCCGCCATCGAACTGATCCTGCCAACCTACGGCGAATCCCTCGGCCTGAAGGGCAAAATCTGCCGCAACTGGACGCTCAATCCGCATCCAACCCTGATCCCGGCCATCGAAAGCGGCTGGGTCGAAAGCGTGCATTGCTTCGGCACCGAACTGGGCATGGAAAACTACATCGCCGCTCGGCCCGACGTGTTCTTCACCGGCCGCGATGGCTCTCTGCGTTCCAATCGAATGTTCTGCCAACTGGCCGGGCAATACGCGGTGGACCTGTTCATCGGTGCGACGCTGCAAGTCGACGGCGACGGCCATTCCTCCACTGTGACGCGCGGACGCCTGGCCGGTTTCGGTGGTGCGCCGAACATGGGCCATGACCCACGCGGTCGCCGCCACGGCACCCCAGCCTGGCTCGATATGCGCCACGACGATGCGCCCGAAGCGCTGCTGGAGCGGGGCAAGAAACTCGTGGTGCAAATGGTCGAGACCTTCCAGGAGGGCGGCAAACCGACCTTTGTCGAAACCCTCGACGCCGTGGAAGTGGCGAAGAAAAGTGGCATGCCGCTGGCACCGATCATGATCTACGGCGATGACGTCACTCACTTGCTGACCGAAGAAGGCATCGCCTATCTCTACAAGGCGCGTTCGCTGGAAGAACGTCAGGCGATGATCGCGGCCGTGGCCGGAGTCACCGTGATCGGCCTGCGCCACAACCCGAAAGACACCGCGCGCATGCGCCGCGAAGGTCTGATCGCCTTGCCCGAAGACCTCGGCATCCGCCGCACCGACGCCACCCGCGAATTGCTCGCCGCCAAAAGCGTGGCTGATCTGGTGGAGTGGTCCGGTGGCCTCTATAACCCGCCCGCCAAGTTCAGGAGCTGGTAATGCACGCATTTAACCTGCAACCGAAAACCCTGTCGTTGGCCGAGCGCCTGGCGGATCTGGCCGTGGACGCGCTGATCGACGAAGCGGACCTGTCGCCGAAACCGGCGCTGGTCGACCGTCGCGGCAATGGCGCGCACACCGATTTGCACCTCGGGCTGATGCACGCCTCGGCGCTGTGCCTGTGGCCTGCGTTCAAGGAAATGGCGGAGGCCGCCATTGAATTCGGCGAGGTCTGTTTGCCGCTGCGCGAAGCCATTGGCCTGATCGGTCGTGAAGGCGAGGAAGTGATGCTCGCCACCACGGGTGGGGTGAATGCCCATCGCGGCGCCATCTGGGCCTTGGGTTTGTTGGTCGCGGCGGCTGCATTGGAACCTGAATCCACTGGCGCAGGCTCCATCACTTTGCGCGCTGCACGTCTGGCTTTGCTCGACGACCGTTACGCGCCGCGTCCTCTGAGCCACGGCGCGCAAGTCGCCCAGCGTTACGGCGCTCGTGGTGCCCGTGAAGAAGCCCAGCTTGGTTTCCCGGCAGTGATTCAACGGGCGTTGCCGCAACTCAAACGCAGCCGCGCTGCCGGCGATGGCGAGCAGAACGCCCGGCTCGATGCCTTGCTGGCGATCATGACGGATCTGGCCGACACCTGCGTGCTGTACCGCGCAGGCGAACAAGGCCTGCAGACCATGCAGCTCGGCGCCCAAGCCGTGCTCGATGCGGGCGGCAGCGCCAGCCTCGCCGGTCGCCGCCGTTTGCACGAATTGGACGAACAATTAATCGCATTGAATGCGTCGCCCGGTGGTGCAGCGGATTTGCTCGCCGCCTGCCTGTTTATCGACCGCATCGAGTCCGGAGCTTTCTGATGGAAACCTTATCTTTTGAATTCCCCGCCGGGCAGCCACCACGCGGCCGAACGCTGGTGGGTTGTGTCGGCTCGGGCGACCTGGAAGTGCTGATCGAACCGGGTCAGGCCGGCAAACTGACGATCAAGGTGCAGACCTCGGTCAACGGCGCCGAACAACGCTGGCAGCATCTGTTCGCGCGGATGTTCGACGGTCAGACACCGCCGGCGATGGCGATCGATATCCACGATTTCGGCGCGACGCCGGGCGTGGTGCGCTTGCGTCTGGAACAAGGCTTTGAGGAGATCGGCCATGACTGATCTCCTCCAGAAGCACAGCTTCGTCGAACTCGGCGCCCGGCAACGGGCAAAAGCCTTGCTCGACGCCGGCACCTTCCGCGAATTGCTCGACCCGTTTCAACGCGTCATGTCGCCGTGGCTGTCGCGCCAGGGTGTGGTGCCGCAAGCGGATGACGGCGTGGTGATCGCCAAGGGCAGCATCGACGGTTTGCCGGTGGTGATCGCCGCCATCGAAGGTGCATTTCAGGGCGGCAGCCTCGGTGAGGTCGGCGGGGCGAAAATTGCCGGTGCGCTGGAGCTGGCCGCCGAAGACAACCGCAAGGGCATTCCCACTCGCGCCGTATTGCTGCTGGAAACTGGTGGCGTGCGCTTGCAGGAAGCCAACCTCGGGCTGGCGGCGATTGCCGATATTCATGCGGCGATTGTCGATCTGCGCCAATACCAGCCAGTGGTTGGCGTGGTGGCGGGCAGCGTGGGTTGCTTTGGCGGGATGTCGATTGCTGCCGGGTTGTGCAGTTATTTGCTGGTGACTCAGGAAGCGCGGCTTGGCCTCAACGGTCCGCAAGTGATCGAACAGGAAGCCGGGCTTGAGGAATATGACTCCCGTGATCGTCCCTTCATCTGGAGCCTGACCGGTGGAGAGCAACGTTTCGCCAGCGGTTTGGTGGATCGTTTTGTCGCTGACGACGTGGCGCAGGTTCAGCAGCAGGTCAGCGAATTGCTTAAGCAAGGTTTGCCGGAACAGCAACGCAGCCGTCAGGCCGAATTGTTCCTGCAACGCTTGGCCCGTCTGGACGCCGAGCCGCAAATCGAGCCGTCAACGGTTCGCGATCTGTATCAAGGAGAGCGCTCATGAGTTCGTATTCCCTGAGAGGTTTGAACTGGTTCAACGCCTTGAGTGCGGGCACAAAACCGATTGATGGTTTGCCCGCTTCATTGAAGGTTGCCGACGGTGTATTGGGTGACCGACCCGTTCGCTTTATCGCGGTGGTGGCTGATCCTGACAACCGTTTCGTCCGCGCCCGCAATGGCGAGGTCGGTTTGCTGGAAGGTTGGGGTTTGGCGAAGGCTGTGGATGAAGTCATCGCAGCCGATCTGGATAAACCGCAGAAACGCGCCGTGATCGCCATCGTCGATGTGCCGAGCCAGGCCTACGGTCGGCGTGAAGAAGCGCTTGGCATTCATCAGGCCTTGGCCGGTGCCGCCGACAGTTATGCCCGCGCCCGACTGGCCGGCCATGCAGTGATTGGTTTGCTGGTGGGCAAGGCGATGTCCGGGGCGTTTCTGGCTCATGGGTACCAGGCCAATCGGCTGATTGCGCTGCGCGATCCTGGCGTGATGGTGCATGCGATGGGCAAGGCGTCGGCGGCGCGGGTGACCTTGCGCAGTGTTGAAGAACTCGAAGCCTTGGCCGCCAGCGTGCCGCCGATGGCGTATGACATCGACAGCTACGCGAGCCTTGGGTTGCTCTGGGAAACTTTGTCGGTGGAACAGATCGAGCAGCCGACGGCGGCGGATCTCACGCGGGTGACTGAATGCCTGAGCCAGGCGATTGGCGATGTCGCCACCAGTGGCCGAGACCTGAGCAGTCGCTTGGGCGCGAGTAACCGTGCGGCGTCGAGCCAGGTTCGCCAATTGCTGAGAGAGCAGTGGTGAATACGCTTCTGGCCCACGACCTGCTCTGGGGGATGACCCCGGAGCAGTTGCCTGCGGATGCACCTTCGTGGGTGATCGAGTCGATCAGTGCGGGTCAACCGGTGGT
The DNA here is from genome assembly GCF_050434865.1 of Pseudomonas silensiensis. NCBI lineage: Bacteria > Pseudomonadati > Pseudomonadota > Gammaproteobacteria > Pseudomonadales > Pseudomonadaceae > Pseudomonas > Pseudomonas silensiensis. Next base: position 229,997 of record NZ_JBNDJH010000006.1, on the reverse strand, counting down.
GGTTCGGCGTGCGTTGAGCGCGGCGGATCACATCGCGGTCGGCGTGCGTGGGCGTTTGCGTGAGCAGCGTTATGCAACGGTGATGTCGGTCGATGCGATTCAGCGTCACGTACGGCCGGAAGCGCTTTGTCATGTCTCGATTGATCGGGATTTGCCGGCAGTACGCGCCCTCAATCAACTGCGGCCGATGCTCGATTCCTGTGAGTGGGTGTGGGGTGTCAGCGGCAGCGCCGGGTTTGAATTGGCCAGCGGTTTTCAGGCGTTGCATGAGGGCAGTGATCTCGACTTGATTCTGCGTACACCGCAGCCGTTGGGTCGTGTACAGGCGCAGGAACTGGTGAAGATTCTTGATGCTGCTGTCTGCCAGGTGGACATGCAGTTGCAGACTCCATTCGGCGCCGTCGCCTTGCGCGAATGGGCCAGCTCTGCACGTCGGGTTTTGCTGAAAAATGCGAGCCAAGCTGTTCTGGTGATTGATCCGTGGAACCCGCAGGAGCAAGCAGCGTGAGCAGTTTGCTGGTGTTTCCCGGCCAGGGCGCGCAGCAGCCGGGCATGCTCCATCGTTTGCCTCGGGAAACAGTGATCGAGGCGAGTGAAGTGCTTGGCGAAGATACATTGCTGCTGGATTCCGCCGAGTCGTTGAAGTCGACAAGGGCCGTTCAGCTCTGCCTGTTGATCGCCGGCGTCGCGGCTTCACGCCAGTTATTAATGGCGCCGGATTACGTGGCGGGATTGTCCATCGGCGCCTACCCGGCAGCGGTGGTCGCCGGCGCCTTGAACTTCAGCGATGCGCTGCATCTGGTCAGCCTGCGCGGTGAGTTGATGCAACAGGCTTATCCACAAGGCTATGGAATGACGGCAATCATCGGTCTGGACCTGGCCACGGTGGAAGGTTTGCTGACGCAGGTTCACAGCGACGAAACGCCGGTTTACCTGGCCAACATCAACGCCGATAACCAGGTGGTGATTGCCGGCAGCGATGGCGCGATGAAAGCCGTCGCCGAGTTGGCGAAAGGTCGCGGTGCAGGCCTGGCCAAACGTCTGGCCGTCAGCGTGCCGTCCCACTGCCCGCTGCTGGAAACACCTGCGAAAACCCTGGCCGAAGCCTTCGCCAAGGTGCAGCTGAAAACACCGACGCTGGGCTACCTGAGCGGCAGTCGCGCCCGGCCCGTTATCAACACTGAAGCCTTGCGCGACGACCTGGCGTTCAACATGTGCCGCGTGGTGGATTGGCGCGGCACGGTACAAAGCGCCTACGAGCGTGGCGTACGTCTACAGATCGAACTGCCGCCCGGTGCGGTGCTGACCGGGCTGGCGCGCCGGGTGTTCGAGCAGGGCACCGTGATTGCCTTCGACGGTGCGCGGCTCGATACCTTGCAGGCGCTGTTGCGTGAGGAGGGAAGCCGCCAACCCTAGACCACTCAGGCCTTCGAACAACAAAAACAACATTCGACGATGCACTTTGAGGACAACAACAATGATTATTTACGGTGTGGCGCTGTTGGCGATTTGTACGCTGGCAGGGGTGATCGTGGGCGACATGCTCGGCGTGTTGCTGGGCGTGAAATCCAACGTTGGCGGTGTCGGGATCGCGATGATCCTGCTGATCTGCGCACGTTTGTGGATGCATAAACACGGCGGCATGACCAAGGATTGCGAGATGGGCGTCGGCTTCTGGGGCGCCATGTACATTCCCGTCGTGGTCGCGATGGCCGCGCAACAGAACGTCGTCACCGCCCTGCACGGTGGCCCGGTGGCGGTGCTGGCGGCGATCGGTTCGGTGGTGATCTGCGGTTGCACCATTGCGCTGATCAGCCGGACTCACAAAGGCGAACCGTTGCCCGATGAACCGGCGGACATAACGCCGGTCGGCACACCAGTAGGAGGCCGCTGATATGTGGGATCTCATCGAGAAAGGCCTGGAACATAACGGTCTGGTCACGGCGTTCGCATTCGTTGGCGTGATCATGTGGGTGTCGGTGGTGCTGTCCAAGCGCCTGACGTACGGACGGATTCACGGTTCGGCGATTGCCATCGTCATCGGGCTTGTTCTGGCCTGGGTTGGCGGCACCATGACCGGCGGGCAAAAAGGCTTGGCGGACTTGTCGTTGTTCTCCGGCATCGGGTTGATGGGCGGCGCCATGCTGCGGGACTTTGCGATCGTCGCCACGGCGTTTGAAGTGCAAGCCACCGAAGCGAAGAAGGCCGGTTTGATCGGTGTGATTGCGCTGCTGCTGGGCACCATCCTGCCGTTCATTGTCGGCGCGAGCATGGCCTGGGTGTTCGGTTATCGCGATGCGATCAGCATGACCACCATCGGCGCGGGCGCGGTGACCTACATCGTCGGGCCGGTGACCGGTGCGGCGATTGGTGCGAGTTCCGATGTGGTGGCGTTGTCGATTGCCACCGGGTTGATCAAGGCAATTTTCGTAATGGTCGGCACGCCGATGGCCGCGAAATGGATGGGGCTGGATAACCCGCGCTCGGCGATGGTGTTTGGTGGGTTGGCCGGGACGGTGAGCGGTGTGACGGCCGGGTTGGCGGCGACGGATCGGCGGTTGGTGCCTTATGGCGCGTTGACGGCGACGTTCCACACCGGGCTTGGGTGCTTGCTTGGGCCTTCGCTGCTGTACTTCATTGTTCGCGGGATTGTGGGGTAGGACTCAAAAACCACCCCTCACCCCAGCCCTCTCCCCACGGGGGAGAGGGGGAAAGGGAGCAGATTGGGGGCCTTTCAAAACCTGAGTTCGACTCGATATTTCAGGTCGATGTAGCTTGAAAGAACAACTCGGTCGGCTCCCTCTCCCCTCTGGGGAGAGGGCTGGGGTGAGGGGTGGTTCTTCGTCACACCACAGCATTACGATTGGCGTACATCCGACACTCCGCCAGCAACGCCAACAGATTCGGATCCCGCTCCTTGGCCTTCAAGAACACCACCCCAATGTGCTGCTGCAACCGATACTTTTCCTGCAGCGGAATCAGCTTCACCCGGTTCTCATACACCGCCGCAATCCGCCCCGGCAGCAACGCATAACCCACGCCTGAGCTGACCATGCTCAGCAGGGTGAAGATGTCGTTGACCTGCATCGCCACCTTCGGTTCGAACCCCGCCTGCTTGAACACCCGATTACCGTCCTGGTGCGTGGCAAAGCCCTGGGTCAGCGTAATGAATGTCTCGTCGCGCACTTCGGCAAGGTCGACTTCGGTCCGTTGGGCAAACTTTGAATCCGCCGGTGTGGCGAGAAAGATGTCGTCGGAAAACAGCGGAATCTGCTCGCAGTCCGGGTCGTTGACGCTCTCGTCCAGCGACACCAGGATCGCGTCGACTTCCATGTTCTTGAGCTTGTAGAGCAAGTCGAAGTTCGAGCCGAGGATCAGGTCGATGTTGAGTTCGCTGCGGCGGATCTTCAGGCCCATGATCAGCTGCGGCACCGTTTTCACCGTCAGCGAATACAGCGAGCCCAGCTTGAAACGCTCGGCGGAGAACCCGGCCGCTTCGCGGGTCAGGCGCACGGTTTCGACCACGTCCTGAATCAGCTTCTGCGCGCGTTCTTCCAGCACATAAGCGCTTTCCAGCGGCGTGAGATTGCGGCCTTCGTGCTTGAACAGCGGGCAGCGCAGGGCGCTTTCCAGGGAATGGATTGCCCGGTGCACGCTGACATTGCTGGTCTGCAATTCGGCGGCGGCCCGGGCCAGGTTGCCGGTGCGCATGAAGGCCAGGAACACCTCGAGTTTTTTCAGGGTCAACTCTTCATCGATCAGCATGGTGCAGACTCTTATTCGAATGGATCGATTGTGCACTCATGCGATCTTTTGTAGCAGCTGTCGAGTGAAACGAGGCTGCGATCTTTTGATCTTTTTAAAAGCAAGATCAAAAGATCGCAGCCTCGTTTCACTCGACAGCGCCTACAGTTTGCGCAATGTTGCAGTGAATTTTGAGGTGAGCAACACATGTATCACGGGGAAAGATTGAACGCCTGGACGCATCTGGTCGGGGCGGTGGCAGCGGTGGTCGGGGTGGTGTGGATGCTGGTAATCGCCAGCATGGACGGCAGTCCGTGGAAGATCGTCAGTGTGGCGATTTACGGGTTCACCTTGCTGGTGCTTTACAGCGCGTCGACCGTTTACCACAGCGTGCGCGGGCGCAAGAAAGCGATCATGCAGAAGGTCGATCACTTTTCGATCTATCTGCTGATTGCCGGCAGCTACACGCCGTTCTGTCTTGTGACGCTACGTGGGCCGTGGGGCTGGACGCTGTTCGGGATTGTCTGGGGGCTGGCGCTGATCGGCATCCTGCAAGAGATCAAACCGCGTTCCGAAGCGCGGATTTTGTCGATCGTCATCTATGCGGTGATGGGCTGGATCGTGCTGGTGGCGGTCAAGCCGTTGCTGGCGGCGTTGGGCAGCACAGGTTTCGCCTGGCTGGCGTCGGGCGGCGTGTTGTACACCGTGGGCATTATCTTTTTTGCGCTGGACAGTCGTTTGCGCCATGCCCACGGGATCTGGCACCTGTTCGTGATCGCCGGGAGTTTGCTGCACTTCGTGGCGATTCTGTTTTATGTCCTTTGAAGCCTCTAAGGGATCAAGCGATCCAGTTGCGCCTGCGCCCGTCGGCTGAACACCTGCAACAAGTCGCTCAAGGTGTGGGGCGGCGGTTCATCGGCGCGGGTCACCGCGTACAGGGTGATCGGTAGTGCTGGCGCCAGAGGACGAATCGCCGTGGCGGTGGGGGACGCGCCGAGTGCGGTAAACGGATCGATCACCGCCAGCCCGGCACCGGATTCAACCATCGCCCGCGCCAGCGAATAGGTCTGCACGGCGATGCGAACCCGTGGCGGCGGATCGACCGCCTCAAGGTAGCTGTCGAGCCGGGCTGCCAGCGGGTCGGCGCTGGACAGGCCGATCAGCGGCGCGCCCGCCAGTTCGCTCAACGGTAACGGTTGGCCCAGGGCGTCGTCGGCCCAATAACCCAGCGGCGCCAGCGCCACCAAAACCCCGCAGGCCAGGGCTTGCGCCTTCAGGCCCGGATGATCCGGCGGCTGCAAGGTCAGTGCGACATCCACTTCGCGCATCAACAAATTCTGCATCAGCTCACGGCTATGGGCGCTGGACAGTTCGCAGACGATGTCCGGGTAGCGTTGCGTCCACTCGTTGATGGCCGGCGGCAGCAGCGACAGGGCCAGCGCCGGGATCGCGCCGATCCGTACGCTGCGACCCGGCTCGCGCCGCAGGCTCTGGGCCAGACGGCGGACGCCTTGCAGGCTTTCGGTGACCTTGTCGACTTCGCGCTCAAGCTCCAGCGCTTCGGGCGTGGCCTGCAATTTACCGCGCACCCGCAGGAACAACGGAAAGCCCAGTTGCTGCTCGGCGTGTTGCAGCACTTTGCTCACCGCCGGTTGCGACACGTGCAGCAACTGTGCGGCGCCACTGACCGAACCGGTCTGGCGAATGGCCTGGAAAATCTCGATGTGTCGCAGTCGCATGGCAAGTCCATAACCTTTGTTTATGGGTCAGGCATCTTTAAGCATTGTTCAACGCCTGTCACCTGGTCCTAACCTGAAGCCTGTTTCAACAACGGTTAAGGACAGACATGGCTCAGCGGGTTTGCATTATCGGTGGCGGCGTCATCGGGCTGACGACGGCTTACGCACTGGTTCGCGACGGCATCGATGTGACGCTGATCGAGGCCCGGGACTCGCTGGGCAGCGAGACCAGTTTCGCCAACGGCGGCCAGTTGTCCTACCGATACGTCGCGCCGCTGGCCGATGCCGGCGTACCGTTGCAGGCGCTTGGCTGGATGCTGCGCGGTGACTCGCCGTTGAAGCTGCGCCCGCGTCTGGACCCGGCGCAATGGCGCTGGATGGCGTCCTTCCTGGCGGCCTGCCGCCGTTCGGTGAATCAGCGCAACGGCGCGCACCTGCTGCGTCTGGCTCTGCTGAGCCAGGCCACGCTGCAAGGCTGGCGCGACGAAGACCGTCTCGACGGTTTCGACTGGCGGCGCAACGGCAAACTGGTGACGTTTCGTGAAACCGCGAGTTTTGAACACGCTCGCCATGGCCTCGCCGATCCGCAACAGCAGCACGTGCTGTCGCGGGCCGAATGCGCGCAACTGGAGCCTGCACTCGCCGAGGCGCCGTTTGTGGGCGCGATTTATACCCCTGACGAAGAAGTCGCCGATTGCCATGCTTTCTGCCAGCAACTGTTGGCTCGGCTCCAGGCGTCGGGGCGTTGCGAGTTTTTGCTCGGCCGCAAGGTCACCGGCATTCGCCACGCGGACGGCGCGGTGCGGGCTGTCGAAATGGGTTCGCAAGTGCTGCCGGTCGAACAACTGGTGATTGCCGCCGGTCATCGCAGTCCGGCGCTGGCGCTGCCGGGCATGAACCTGCCGCTGTATCCGCTCAAGGGCTACAGCCTGACCTTGCCGATCCGCGCCGAACATCGTGCGCCGGAGCTGAGCATCACCGATTACAACCGCAAGATCGTTTACGCCCGCATCGGTGAACAACTGCGCGTGGCGGCGATGGTCGACATTGTCGGTTTCGACCCGGCGATCGATCCCAAACGGCTGGCGCTGATCAAGCGCCAGGCGCAGGAAACCTTGCCCAATGCTGGCGATTACGATGCCGCCATCGAATGGGCCGGCATGCGCCCGGCCACCCCCAGCGGCGTGCCGTTGATTGGGGCCACGGCGTACCGCAATCTCTGGCTCAACCTCGGCCATGGCGCCCTGGGTTTTACCCTGGCCTGTGGCAGCGCCCGGTTGCTCAGCGAATTAATCGCCCGGCGCGCACCTTCAATCGAAATGCAGGGCCTCGCCCCCCGCGTCGCCTGACTTGAAAAGGAAACACCGATGAACATCAACCGAATCAACAGCAACAGCCGCCTCTCTGGCGCGGTGACCTTTGGCGATCTGGTGTTTCTCTCGGGACAGGTGCCGGGTGACAGCCCCGACGTCACCGGCCAGACCGCCGAAGTGCTGGCGAAGATCGATGCGTTGTTGGCCGAAGCTGGCAGCGACAAGGATCATCTGCTCAACGCAACTATTTACCTGAACGACATTGGCCGCGACTTTGCCGCCATGAACGAGGTCTGGTCGCAGTGGCTGTCACCGGGCAAAGCGCCGACCCGCACTACGTTGCAGGCGCAACTGGCCCGTCCAGAGGTGCTGGTGGAAATCACCGTGATCGCCGCGCGACGCTAATTAACTGACCCACAACGGAGAATAACAATGCAAAAAATCACGTTGATCGGCTGCACCCTCGGCCTGCTGCTCGCCAGTCAGGTCCATGCCAACGAAGCGCCACTGACCGGCACGCTGAGCAAGGTCGCCAATGCCAAGAGCATCACCCTGGGTTATCGCGACGCGTCGGTGCCGTTCTCCTACGTCGGTGATCACACGGGGCAGCCGATGGGCTATTCGGTGGACCTGGCGAGCAAGATTGTCGAGCGCATCAAGCAAAAGCTTGAGCTGCCGGATCTGCAAGTGAAGTACAACCTGGTGACCTCGCAAACACGCATTCCACTGGTGCAGAACGGCACGGTCGACCTTGAATGCGGCTCCACCGGCGTGACCGCCGAGCGCATGCAGCAAGTGGCGTTTTCTTATGGGTTCATCTACGTGAAGGGGCAGTTGCTCACGGCGAAGGACAGCGGCATCAAAAGCTTCGCCGACCTGCGCGGCAAGAACGTCGTGACCACCGCAGGCACCACCAACGAACGGTTTCTGAAGAGCTACAACATCGACCACAAGATCGATATGTTCGTGATCAGCGCCAAGGACCACGGCGAAGCCTTCCAGATGTTGCAGTCAGGTCGGGCGGCGGCGTTCTATATGGATGACGCGCTGCTTTACGGCGAACGCGCCAAGGCCCGTGATCCGCATAACTGGGTTGTGGTGGGGGAGGAGCAGTCGCGGGAAATCTACAGCTGCATGGTGCGCAAGGATGATCCGCAGTTTCTTCAGTTGGTGAACTCGACCCTTGCCGATCTGTACAGTTCGGGCGAGATCAACGGCATCTATCAGCGCTGGTTCCAGCAACCGATTCCGCCTAAAGGCCTGAACCTGGAATTCCCGATGACCAGCGAGCTGAAAGCAATCATCGCCAAACCGGTGAGTGATCCGGTGCAGTAATCACCTCTTGATCCTTGCACGCTCCCACTTTGGAATGCATACCCCTGTGGGAGCGAGCTTGCTCCGGGCGGCGTTCCGACGATAGGGCCCTAGAAGTCACCCCACAACTGTTGGGCAACCGAAAGCGCAACTACCGGCGCGGTCTCTGTCCGCAACACCCGAGGCCCAAGGCGAGCAGCATGGAACCCGGTACTCTTGGCCTGATCAACCTCAGCGTCGGACAACCCGCCTTCCGGGCCGATCAAAAACGCCAGCGTCGCTGGTTTCGCATGACTTACCAATGGCTCGGCCACCGGATGCAGCACCAACTTCAATTCTGCTTGAGTCTGCTTCAACCAATCCGCCAACAGCAGCGGCGGATGAATCACCGGCACCCGTGAACGCCCGCATTGCTCGCACGCGCTGATCGCCACCTGGCGCCAGTGCATCAGGCGTTTGTCGGCGCGTTCGTCCTTGAGTCGGACTTCACAGCGGTCGCTGAAGATCGGGGTGATTTCAGTGACGCCCAATTCAGTGGCTTTCTGAATCGCCCAATCCATCCGCTCGCCACGGGACAAGCCCTGGCCGAGATGGATCGACAAGGACGACTCGACCTGCCCGGCGAAGCTTTCATCGATCTGCACGACGACGCGCTTCTTGCCGACCTCCACCAGCGTGGCGCGAAACTCATGGCCCGAACCGTCGAACAGTTGCAGCGCATCACCCTCGGCCATGCGCAGCACGCGACTGATGTAATGGGCCTGGGCCTCGGGCAACTCGTGTTCGCCAGTGCTCAAGGGGGCGTCGATAAAGAAGCGGGACAGTCTCATGCTGGGTCTCTGAAAAATTGGATCGGAACCGCTTTTGTGGCGAGGGAGCTTGCTCCCGCTGGGTCGCGGAGCGGCCCCGTTTATACCTAGAAAGAAGGGGACTGCTGCGCAGTCCAGCGGGAGCAAGCTCCCTCGCCACAGGGGATTTAGTGACTTTTAGCCCGGATCGCGGAAGCCCGGGTGGAAGTCCTTCGGCACCGAAACACTGACGCTATCGCGAGTCGCGATGTCGATGCCTTCGCTGGCCACTTCGGCCAGAAAGTCGATCTGCTCAGGCGTGATCACGTACGGCGGCAGGAAGTACACCACGCTGCCCAACGGTCGAAGTAAAGCACCACGCTCCAACGCATGCTGGAACACTTTCAAGCCGCGACGTTCCTGCCACGGATAAGCTTCCTTGGTGGCCTTGTCCTTGACCATCTCGATGGCCAGCACCATGCCGGTCTGGCGCACTTCCGAAACGTTCGGGTGATCGGCCAGATGCGCGGTGGCGCTGGCCATGCGCTGGGCCAAGGCCTTGTTGTTCTCGATAACGTTGTCTTCTTCGAAGATATCCAAAGTCGCCAATGCCGCCGCGCACGCCAGCGGATTGCCGGTGTAGCTGTGGGAATGCAGGAAGGCGCGCAGGGTCGGGTAGTCGTCGTAGAACGCGCTGTAGACGTCTTCGGTGGTGACGCAGGCCGCCAGCGGCAGATAACCGCCGGTCAGGGCTTTGGACAAGCAGAGGAAGTCCGGGCGGATGCCGGCTTGTTCGCAGGCGAACATCGTCCCGGTGCGGCCGAAGCCGACGGCGATTTCGTCGTGAATCAGGTGCACGCCATAGCGGTCGCAGGCTTCGCGCAGCAATTTCAGGTACACCGGGTGGTACATGCGCATGCCGCCGGCGCCCTGGATCAGCGGCTCGACGATCACTGCGGCGACGGTGTCGTGGTTCTCGGCCAGGGTTTGTTCCATGGCAGCGAACATGTTGCGCGAATGTTCTTCCCAGCTCATGCCTTCCGGGCGCAGGTAGCAATCGGGGCTCGGCACCTTGATGGTATCCAGCAGCAGCGCCTTGTAGGTTTCGGTGAACAGCGGCACGTCGCCCACTGACATCGCCGCCATGGTTTCGCCGTGGTAGCTGTTGGTCAGGGTGACGAAGCGCTTCTTGTTCGGCTGGCCGCGGTTGAGCCAGTAGTGAAAGCTCATTTTCAGCGCGACTTCGATGCAGGACGAACCGTTATCGGCGTAGAAGCACCGTGTCAGGCCTTCTGGCGTCATCTTCACCAGACGCTCGGACAACTCGATCACTGGCTGATGGCTGAAACCAGCGAGGATCACGTGCTCCAGCTGATCGACCTGATCCTTGATGCGCTGGTTGATCCGCGGGTTGGCGTGGCCGAACACGTTGACCCACCAGGAACTGACGGCATCGAGGTAGCGTTTGCCTTCGAAGTCTTCCAGCCAGACGCCCTCACCGCGTTTGATCGGGATCAGCGGCAGCTGTTCGTGGTCTTTCATCTGGGTGCAGGGATGCCACAACACCGCAAGATCGCGTTGCATCCACTGATTATTCAGGCCCATTTTCAGTCTCCTCGAGGCGGCTCGCGACGTGCGCGGGCAAACAATCGCGCAAGCCTATGCAATGCGTGACGTGGGGACAACCTATTGTGTGGATTGAGCTACTTTGTATAGGTGGATAGACGTCGCTGGCGGCCTTTTGATGGCTGACGTATTCTTCGCGGTTCTTTGAGCCGTCTGGCTCGTAAAACCGTTATTTCCTACGTGTATTTCCGGAGTTCTCTGAATGTCTGCTGGTTGGCTGCGCGCCTGTGCGCTGGTGATGTTGGGGCTGTTCAGCGTGTCTGCGCTGGCCAAGGATAAAACGGCGATCGTGATCGGCGGAGGGCTGTCTGGCCTCACGGCGGCTTACGAACTGCAAAACAAAGGCTGGCAGGTCACCCTGCTGGAAGCCAAACCGAGCCTGGGCGGTCGCTCCGGCATGGCCACCAGTGAGTGGATCGGCAACGACAAGACCCAACCGGTTCTGAACAAGTACGTATCGACCTTCAAGCTGAGCACCACGCCGGCCCCTGAATTCGTGCGGACCCCGGGTTACCTGATTGACGGTGAGTATTTCACCGCCGCCGATCTGGCCACCAAGCAACCGGCCACCAGCGACGCGCTCAAGCGCTACGAAAAGACCCTGGACAATCTGGCGCGCTCGATCGAAGACCCGCAGAACCCGGCAGCCAACAGCACACTGTTCGCCCTGGACCAGATCAACGTGGCCAACTGGCTCGACCGTCTGAATCTGCCGGCCACGGCACGTCAGTTGGTGAATCAGCAGATTCGTACCCGTTATGACGAACCGTCGCGCCTGTCGTTGCTGTACTTCGCACAGCAAAACCGCGTTTACCTTGGCGTTGCCGACCGTGACCTGCGCGCTTCGCGTCTGCTCGGTGGCAGCCCGGTGTTGGCTCAGGCTTTCGTCAAGCAACTGAAAACCATCAAGACCAGCTCCCCGGTTTCGGCGATCACCCAGGAAAAGGACGGTGTGACCGTCAAAGTCGGCAGCGTTAGCTATCAGGCTGACTACGTCGTCGTGGCCGTGCCATTGCGCGCACTGAACAAGATTCAGATGACTCCATCGCTGGATACCCAGCACATGGGCGCGATCAAGGGCACCAACTACGGTTGGCGCGACCAGATCATGCTGAAGTTCAAGACGCCAGTGTGGGAAAGCAAGGCGCGGATGACCGGCGAGATCTACAGCAACGCCGGTCTGGGCATGTTGTGGGTTGAGCCGGCACTGAAGGGCGGCGCCAACGTGGTGATCAACCTGTCCGGCGACAACGCGCGTGTGATGCAGGCCTTCGGCGACAAGCAGATGGTCGATCAGGTGCTGATTCGTCTGCACGCCTTTTATCCAGAGGCGCGCGGTTCGTTCACCGGTTATGAAATCCGTCGCTACAGCACCGACCCTTCCATGGGTGGCGCTTACCTGGCATTCGGCCCTGGCCAGATCAGCAAGTACTGGCGCCTGTGGGAGCGTCCGCTGCAACGCGTAGCGTTCGCTGGCGAACACACCGACACCTTGTACCCGGGGACGCTGGAAGGTGCATTGCGCACCGGTCAACGGGCAGCCAGTCAGGTAGAAGACCTGGCGGCCGGCAAGTCGTTTGAACCGGCGAAAGTTGTACCGGCAGCCACCGCTGCGGCGGCCGGCGCAGTGGCAGCGAAGAAAGGTAACTTCTTCACCAACCTGTTCGGTGGTTCTGACGACAAACCCGAACTGGCCAAGGCGGCAGAGCCAGTGGCTCCGGTTGCTCCGGCACCGGCAGTGGCTCCAACACCTGCGCCGGCCCCAGCGGCCGCGCCGGTCGAAGCACCGAAACCAGCGACACCGGTGAAAGCCGAACCGGCCAAAAAAGCCCCGGCCAAAGCTGCAGCGAAAAAACCTGCGGCCAAAACCCAGGCCAAAGCCGAGGCCAAAAAAGCCGCGGCGAAGAAGGTTGAACCAGCGAAGAAAGTAGCGGCCAAGCCCGCTGCGACTCCGGTGGCGGATGCCAAAGCGCAGTAAGCTTTGGGACTAAAAGAACGCGGCAGAAATGCCGCGTTTTTTTATGCCAGTGCTTTGGGATTACGTACCTTAAAACTACTATATAAGTTTAAATTAGGCAGAGGTCTGTCGCAGAAGTGATTGCTAGGGGGTAAACGTGATGTTCACAATGATGGTCGGTAATTATTTTTTGCTTATGGCTTGATGGCACAACTTTATGAATTAACCAAAGGGGAGCCCTTTGGTTAATTTAATGTGTCTAGCGCTTTTCTTTTTGCTGTCTAGACGGCATTGAGGTGGTGGCATTCTGCTGAGGGGATGCCTTAAGAGCTTCTTGCTTCCAAGAAGGCCATTGCTCAACGGTGCGGCGCGACTCCGCTAGGTGGTTGAGAAACTCTTCCTTGTTGGGCGTCATGTTGGCTTTCCTCCAGGTACCTTGATAAAAGGGTTGCAGCTATGGTTTCGCGTTCAATGTACGAGCAAGGCAGCATTTGGGTGCGTAATTTAGCATCCGCCTCACTCCAGTCAAGAGCTTGACCGTCATCAGATTTTCTTATTACCGGATAACCGCTACCAAGATTCGTAGAGAATAGGTTAAAAAAGCTTCTAGGGCCAACTCCGATGAACGGTGCAAACACGACATTGTTGCTGCGTTGGTTTAGTGATATGGAATCGGAATGGAAGTCTAGCGCTTTACTCTTTGGATAGGGTTCCACATATATCACCTTCTTTATTCCCGCTGCCACGATATGTTTGGCGCAATTGTGACAGGGAAACGTTGTGCAGTATAAGTCGCTGCCAGACGTGCTTACACCTGATCTTGCACTTGAAAGCAATGCTTCCATTTCTGCGTGAACAACACGCCCGTATTCTGTGATGTCTTTAATTTTGCTGCGCTTTATCAGCGGTCTAAGCTCATCCCTATACTCTAATGGAATAACCTCAAGAATGCTGTCAATGATTAAGCGCTTTTGTGTGGCGTTTGAATCTTCACCTTTCATGTAATCGCGTCCGTCTTTCGCATCGACGATTTCTTGAGTGTCCTCGTTTATCTCGGGCCAATAAAGTCCACCGTGGGCTTTGGGTACGTCATTGGCGCCGGTAGAAATTATGCATTGGTTTTTTGTTAGCACTGCGCCTACTTGGCGTGACAGATCTGCTGATCTAAGTGAGGCAGAGAACGCCATAAACATCGCGTATTCATCAAATGTGGGGGTGATGTAAGGTTTTCCGAAGAGTAGATCGAATACTCTCCATATTTGCTTTTTAAGTGAGTCAGAGTTTCCATTGTAGTCAACGAAGAAATCGGATAGGTGATAAGTGTCGCGAGTGTGTTGTCCATAATCATCGCGTTCGTCAGCATCCCTGTCTATGAGTTTTGATGCTTGTTCTTCAGATATTGATTTATCTTTTGTCAGGTAGTTGTGTCTTCTTGTGTGGTCGGCGTGTACGCCAATTAGAAAAAAACCGTTTGAGTATATTTTACGAAGACGCTGAACTTCTGCCGGATTTTTTAATGAGTTGATAATAAAGGATTTTCTGCGAAGAGCTTCTTGCTTTTTACGTAGGAGATTGATTCTCGCTGCTGCCCCGAGTGCGAGGATCGAATTGTCTTTGCTATTTCTACGTAGATTATTTCCTTCCTCCATGTAAGCGCTAATTCTGCCGAACTCATCCTCGCTGGCAGAGGGTGAACCAATGGTGGCGATTACGTCAGTCGATATTTTTATACGTTCTGTGGTGTAGTTGAACTTTAATAAACGTTCTTCGATTAGTCCGGCAACTTCCGTAAGATTGGTTCCGATTGTTCCGACCAGGCCTATTACGAGTTCGGAGTCAGAATACGAGTCGTCTAAGAAGTAAGTTCCCGTTTCTATAGATTCCGTTGATAGTTTTGCTACTGCTGCCTCTGCGTCAATCAGTGTATCTTTGGCTTTGTTTTTTTCAACATTGATTCCACTACTTAATAGTTCTTCAATCAACGCTTCGAGTTGTTCTGCGGAGACGGTATCTCCTTGGAATGTGATGTTTCCGGTGGATGGGTACCAGTTCATGATTCCTTTGTTTTTTGCTCTAAACTGATATTGGTTCGGATTGACGGCTTTCCATTCGCCTGCTTGTTGTAACGAGGCTAGCTTAATTTTTAGTTCGCTTATCTCTCCATCAAATCGCATTTCGTTTCCTTGCCATGATTTTTTTCTGATTCACCAGAGAAATCACCCGTCACGTCAGTTGAAAGCGCTTGGGTGTGAATTTTTCTGAAGAGTAGTCGACGCTAAGTGATCAGGCTAGGAAGCTGATAGGCAGTGCAGTGATAGAGATCTGTTAGATAGCGGGGATGTTGAAAAATGGATGATCTCATCCTGATTTGGCCTACATACTCGATGGCTGTATACGGCCTTTCCAAGGTCTTTTCAGACGGCGAGCTACGTCTAAAGGAGGTACTGGTGTGGGAAATTTCTGTTCGCGACCTAGGAGCATGCCTTAGGTTAATCTTTCCTTAACGCAGGGCTTACAGACTCTTGATCGTATTTCTCGATATTTCAAAGCGAAATTTTCCGCTTTAACTCGATAGATAACTCGATAGTCTTGGTCGCAGTTCTCACAGGATTTGGGCAATGCAGCTACGTAATTCTTCTTCGCGCTACGGTTGGGTCAGCATTTTCATGCACTGGGGCGTGGCGTTGGCGGTCTTCGGTCTGTTTGCGTTGGGCTTGTGGATGGTCGGTCTCGACTACTACAGCGTCTGGCGCAAAGACGCGCCCGACTTGCACAAGAGCATTGGCCTGGTGTTGTTAGCCGTCATGGTTCTGCGGGTGCTGTGGCGTTTCATCAGCCCGCCACCACCCGCACTTGAAAGCTATAGCCGCATGACGCGCCTTGGCGCCAAGTTCGGCCATTCGTTCCTGTATCTCAGTCTGTTTGCTGTGATGATTGCCGGTTACCTGATTTCCACCGCAGAAGGTGTCGGGATTCCGGTGTTTGGCCTGTTTGAAGTCCCTGCATTGATTTCCGGACTACCGGATCAGGCAGACACCGCGGGTGTGATTCATCTGTATCTGGCGTGGGTGCTGGTCATTTTTTCCGGTCTCCATGCGTTGGCAGCACTGAAGCACCACTTTATCGATCGTGATGCGACCCTCACTCGAATGCTGGGGCGCAAAGCTTGACGTTCAACCTCGACTCCAAAGGAATAGAAAGCATGTTGAAAAAGACTCTCGCCGCTCTGGCAATCGGTTCTGCTCTGCTGTCCGCCAACGTGATGGCGGCCGACTACGTCGTCGACAAGGAAGGCCAGCACGCCTTCGTTGACTTCAAGATCAGCCACCTGGGCTACAGCTTCATCACCGGTACCTTCAAGGATATCGACGGCAAGTTCAGCTTCGATGCTGCCAAGCCAGAAGACAGCAAGATCGAGTTCAATGTGAACACCGCCAGCGTGTTCACCAACAACGCCGAGCGCGACAAGCACATCGCCAGCGGTGATTTCCTGAACGCGAGCAAATTCGCTAAAGCGACGTTTGTTTCCACCAGCGTCAAATCCACCGGCAAAAACGCCGCTGGCAAAGACACTGCTGACGTGAGCGGTAACCTGACTATCGCGGGCGTGACCAAGCCGATCGTGGTCAAGGCCACTTTCCTGGGTGAAGGCAAGGATCCATGGGGCGGCTACCGTGCTGGCTTCGAAGGCACCACCAACCTCAAGCGCTCCGATTTCGGCAAGCAGAAAGACCTGGGCCCACAGTCCGATGCGGTCGAGCTGTACGTGACGTTTGAAGGTGTGAAAGCGAAGTAACTTTCGCCGCGGATAAAAAAATGCCCCTGATCTCGCGATCAGGGGCATTTTTTATGGCTGCGTTAAATCAGCGATTGCGGGTCAGCAAGGCTGGTTTCTCGCCGCGTGGACGGCCTGGCAGTTGATCAAGTTGCTCAGGAGTCGGGAAACGATCGGTTTTCGACTCCTTGTGAATGATCTTCGGTGCCGGGCCGCGCGGGTTTTGCACGGCCGGTTCCGAACGCGGCTGATCGTCACGAGCCGGGCGGCGGTTGCGGGACTCTTCGCGACGGGCCTGGCCGTCACGTGGAGCACCATTGCGTGGACCGCTGCGCTTGGCCGGTGGAGTGCCGGTGGTGGCGCCATCGCTGCTGCGTGGGCCGCTTTGACGACCCTGAGGCTTGCCGCCACCGGTGCGCGGAGCACCTGCGCCAGCTGCCGTGCCTTGTGCCGGAGCACCTGGACGGCGACCACGGCCCTGAGCCGGTTTGGCTTGAGGAACGTAGTCGACGCGGTTACCGAAGTTATCGATATCGTCGTCCAGGAACTCGTCCGGAGCACGGTCTGCAGCAGCAGCGCGTGGCGCTGGACGCTGTTGCTCGCGAGCCGGAGTGCCTTCGCGTGGCTTGTGTTCACGTGCCGGGCGATCACCACGGCCAGTGGCAGCGGGTGCTTTTTCCTTGCCGCCCTTGTCCTTGCCCTTGTCTTTACGACCGCCGCCACCGCCAGTGCCGTTCGGACCGTCGCCGCGCGGGCCACGTGGGTTGCGCGGGTTACGCACATCCGGACGCTCGCGGACTTCAGGCTTCTCGGCTTCTACAGCGCTGGAATCGAAGCCCATCAGGTTGCCGTCGGCAATCTTCTGCTTGGTCATGCGTTCGATGCTTTTCAGCAGCTTTTCTTCGTCCGGAGCGACCAGCGAGATCGCCTCGCCCGAACGACCGGCACGGCCGGTACGACCGATACGGTGAACGTAATCTTCGTCGACGTTTGGCAATTCGAAGTTGACCACGTGTGGCAACTGATCGATGTCCAGGCCGCGAGCGGCGATGTCGGTGGCGACCAGGATGCGCACTTCGCCAGCCTTGAAGTCGGCCAGGGCTTTGGTGCGAGCGTTCTGGCTCTTGTTACCGTGGATTGCAACGGCGCTGAGGCCGTGTTTGTCCAGGTACTCGGCCAGACGGTTGGCGCCGTGCTTGGTGCGGGTGAACACCAGCACCTGTTCCCAGGCGCCAGCGGTGATCAGGTGCGCCAGCAGCGAACGCTTGTGGCTGGCGGCCAGACGGAATACGCGCTGTTCGATACGCTCGACCGTGGTGTTCGGCGGCGTGACTTCGATGCGTTCCGGGTTGTGCAGCAGCTTGCCGGCGAGGTCGGTGATGTCTTTGGAGAACGTCGCCGAGAACAGCAGGTTCTGGCGTTTGCTCGGCAGACGGGCGAGGACCTTTTTCACGTCATGGACGAAGCCCATGTCGAGCATGCGGTCGGCTTCGTCCAGCACGAGGATTTCCACGTGGGACAAATCGACGCTGCCTTGACCGGCGAGGTCGAGCAGGCGGCCGGGGCAGGCCACCAGCACGTCAACACCGCGGGACATGGCCTGAACCTGTGGGTTCATGCCGACGCCGCCGAAGATACAGGCGCTGACGAACTTCAGGTCACGAGCATAGACCTTGAAGCTCTCGTGTACTTGAGCCGCGAGTTCGCGGGTAGGGGTCAGGACCAGTACGCGCGGTTGGCGCGGGCCGTGACGCTGGGATTTGTCCGGGTGACCGTTGGGGAACAACCGCTCCAGAATCGGAAGGGCGAAGCCGCCGGTTTTACCAGTACCTGTCTGAGCCGCGACCATCAGGTCGCGACCTTGCAACACGGCGGGAATGGCCCGCTGTTGCACCGGAGTAGGCTCGGTATAGCCCGCTGCCTCGATGGCGCGGACTAAAGCCTCGGAGAGACCGAGGGAAGCAAAGGACATGAGTAATCCTGTTTTAGTTAGGGCTTGGCCCAATGGGAGTCTTGCCTGGCGCGAATGGCGTTTAAGAGGAACGCAATCCCGTCCGGTCCTGCTGGGCCTTGAAAGCTCGTCTGGAGTGCTCGCGCGGGCTGAAAAGCTGCGCTGTAGCGGGGTCGAGATGCCTTGAACAAGTCCGAGCGTCCGGGCGTGAGCCTGGCGGGAAGGCCGGAGTATAACAGAGCAATCACTGCGCGCCGCTTTCCTGCTGCTCAACGGTTTTTCCGCTGGCGGCGGTGGCTCTGGTGGCTTTGACCTCGGCCGCCCGATCGGCGCCATATCGGGCGCTCAATTCAGCGTACGCAGGCTCGCGCTTGAAGCGTTTGAGTTCGGCGCCGAAGCGCTGCACCAACAAGTCCATGCCGGCGTTGCGGCGTACTGCCAGGTACTGGCTCTGGTGACTGATGACGGTCGGGTTCTCGGTAATCTTGTCGCGGATGCCCAATTCGTCGAGCAAGTGCTGACCCACCCTGCGATCAGTGATCAGCAGGTCGATCCGCCCTCGCACCAGTTTGCCGAAGTTGGCTTCATGGGTCGGCGCCGGTTCGTGAGTGAACAGGGTCGATTCACGAAAGTCCTGGCTGTACAGATAGCCCGGGGAAGTGCCGATGGTCAGCCCTTTCAGGTCGTCCAGGGTGCGAAAAGGGTGGGGCCGCTCATTGGCGTAGAACATCACGAACTCCACTTCCGAGAGCGGCTCGCCGGGGTAGAGCAGGGTGGCGTCGCGCTCATCGCTGTGAAAGATGTCCAGCGCCCCGTCTGCCTGACCCGTTTCGAGCATCGACAGGCAGCGTTTCCACGGCAGGAACTGCCATTCCACTTCGATGCCCAGGCGCTTGAAGACGATGGCGGTGGTTTCGTAGTCCAGTCCCAGGGATTTGCCGTTTTCCTCATACACATACGGCGCCCAGGGTTCGGTGACAATGCGCAGCTTCTCGCCCCGAGCGGCGAAGCTCAGGCAAGTAAAAAGAAACACGGTCAGTAACTGCGCGATCAAAGGCATGGCTTGAGATTACGACGAGAAACCGGAAAGAGCCAGAAACGGGATCCAGAAGCTCTAACTCAGTGTGTGCTGCACAATAAAAGGGCGTTGAATGTAAAAGATCGCAGCCTCGTTTCACTCGACAGCTCCTACAGGGGATTGCGTACTCTGTAGGAGCTGTCGAGTGAAACGAGGCTGCGATCTTTTGATCGTGCTTTTAGCGCGGCAACTTCAGATTGTTCCACACCGCCAGGCTCGGTTCGGCCTGGTTCAGCGTGTAGAAGTGCAGCCCTGGAGCGCCACCTTGCAGCAGGCGTTCGCACATCTCGGTGATGACTTGCTCACCAAAGCCTTGAATGCTCTGGGTGTCGTCGCCGTAGGCTTCCAGCTGCTTGCGGATCCAGCGCGGAATTTCCGCACCGCAGGCATCGGAGAAGCGCGCCAGCTTGCTGTAGTTGGTGATCGGCATGATCCCCGGAACGATCGGGATGTTCACGCCCTTTGCCCGTACACGCTCGACGAAGTAGAAGTAGCTGTCGGCGTTGAAGAAGTACTGGGTGATCGCACTGTTGGCGCCAGCGTTGGCCTTGCGTACGAAGTTGTTCAGATCGTCTTCGAAATTACGCGCTTGCGGATGCATTTCCGGGTAAGCGGCGACTTCGATGTGGAAATGATCACCGGTTTCTTCACGAATGAATTCAACCAGGTCGTTCGCGTGGCGCATTTCACCACTGGCCATGCCCATGCCGGAAGGCAGGTCACCGCGCAGGGCAACAATACGGGTGATGCCGGCCGCCTTGTATTGGGCCAGCAGGCCGCGCAAGTCGTTTTTGCTGTCGCCAACGCAGGACAAATGCGGTGCGGCAGGGACTTTGACTTCGCTTTCGAGCTGCAACACGGTGTTGAGGGTGCGATCACGAGTCGAACCACCAGCGCCGTAGGTGCAGGAGAAGAAGTCAGGATTGTAGGTCGCCAGATGACGGGCCGTAGCAATCAGTTTTTCATGCCCAGCATCGGTCTTCGTAGGGAAGAACTCGAAGCTGTAGCGACGTTCTTGGGACATGGTCATATCCTTGAAAACATGTAAGCCGGACGCTGGCCCACTGTAGGAGCGAGCCTGCTCGCGAAGAACGAGAGAGCAATGCGTTTATCCAGCCAGTACGCATTATCGTTAACGTCCATCGCGAGCAGGCTCGCTCCTACAGGGGAGCAGGCGACGCGGTGTATCAGAACACCGCGCAGCCGGTCAGCAGATCAGTAGCGGTAAGCGTGCGGCTTGAACGGACCTTCAACGGTCACGCCGATGTAGTCGGCCTGAGTCTTGGTCAGTTGAGTCACAACGCCGCCGAAACCGCGAACCATTTCCAGGGCGACTTCTTCGTCGAGTTTCTTCGGCAGTACTTCAACGGTCAGGCGCTCGGCTTTCTGGGCTGGCGACAGGTCGGCGTACTTCTGGCCGAACAGGAAGATCTGCGCCAGAACCTGGTTGGCGAACGAACCGTCCATGATGCGGCTTGGGTGACCGGTAGCGTTACCCAGGTTAACCAGACGGCCTTCGGCCAGCAGGATCAGGTAGTCGTCGTTCTGAGCGTCGAACGCGCCAGGACCGGTGCGGTGGATTTTGTGAACCTGTGGCTTCACTTCTTCCCATGCCCAGTTCTTGCGCATGAAAGCGGTGTCGATTTCGTTGTCGAAGTGGCCGATGTTGCAGACAACAGCGCGCTTCTTCAGGGCTTTGAGCATGTTTGCGTCGCAAACGTTGACGTTACCGGTGGTGGTCACGATCAGGTCGATCTTGCCCAGCAGCGCTTTGTCGATGCTTGCTTCAGTGCCGTTGTTGATACCGTCGATGAACGGCGAAACCAGCTCGTAACCGTCCATGCAGGCTTGCATGGCGCAGATCGGGTCGACTTCGGAGACTTTAACGATCATGCCTTCCTGACGCAGGGACTGGGCCGAGCCCTTGCCCACGTCACCGTAACCGATGACCAGCGCTTGCTTGCCGGACAACAGGTGGTCGGTACCGCGCTTGATCGCATCGTTCAGGCTGTGACGGCAGCCGTACTTGTTGTCGTTCTTGCTCTTGGTGACCGAGTCGTTGACGTTGATCGCCGGTATTTTCAGCTCGCCCTTGGCCAGCATGTCCAGCAGGCGGTGAACGCCCGTGGTGGTTTCTTCGGTAACGCCGTGGACGCGGTCCAGGATCGCAGGGTATTTCTTGTGCAGCAGCTCGGTCAGGTCGCCGCCGTCGTCGAGGATCATGTTGGCATCCCAAGGCGCGCCATCTTTGAGGATGGTTTGCTCCAGGCACCACTCGTACTCTGCTTCGGTTTCGCCTTTCCAGGCGAAAACCGGGATACCGGCAGCGGCGATAGCGGCAGCGGCCTGGTCCTGAGTCGAGAAAATGTTGCAGGACGACCAGCGTACTTCGGCACCCAGGGCAACCAGGGTTTCGATCAGCACGGCAGTCTGAATGGTCATGTGGATGCAGCCGAGGATCTTCGCGCCTTTGAGCGGCTGCTCACCGGCGTACTTGCGGCGAAGACCCATCAGGGCTGGCATTTCGGATTCGGCGATGATGGTTTCGCGACGGCCCCAGGCAGCCAGGGACATGTCGGCAACTTTGTAATCGTTAAAATCTGCAGGCGTGATAACAGCGCTCATGATGAGCCTCCATTCGTAATGTATGCGAATGGGCGCCGTTGTGCGTTTAGTGTCTGACCGATAACGGTCAAGCAACGCCCCATCCGAGCCTGACAGGTCGAACCTGCTGCAGCGCCCCTCGGACAGGTGGCGGGAAAACGGTATCAACCGAAGATGACCGTTTTGAAACGGTGGCGATTATAGCCGTGTGAGCGATACTTCCAAAGCGTTTCTGTTGGTCAATCTCTGAACGGTAATCGAGACCATAGTCGATGCTTGATAGAGCTCTAGGTCGGGCTCTGCCATGATGCCCACCATCATTCGGCAAGACGCTCAGGAGTGAATATGAATTTCCACACCCGCAAATGGGTAAAACCCGAAGACCTCAACCCCAACGGCACGCTGTTCGGCGGCAGCCTGTTGCGCTGGCTCGACGAAGAAGCAGCGATCTACGCCATCGTCCAATTGGGCAATCAGCGGGTGGTTACCAAGTACATTTCCGAAATCAACTTCGTCAGCGCCTCGCGCCAGGGCGACATCATCGAGTTGGGCATCACTGCCACCGAGTTCGGTCGCACCTCCATCACCCTGAAGTGCGAAGTGCGTAACAAGATCACCCGCAAAAGCATCCTGACGGTGGAGAAGATTGTTTTCGTCAATCTGGGCGAAGACGGCTTGCCTGCACCGCACGGCCGGACCGAGATCACGTACGTCAAAGACCAGTTCAAGGATGACGTGGCCAGCGAATAAACGAGTCATCTGTGGCGAGGGAGCTTTGATTCGTTTTTGTGGGCAGTGAACAGCTCCGAACCCCGCGTGTCGTACCTACATGGCACACCACTGGTTCCGGAGCTCTATGGACACGCAAAAAGACGGCAAGACCCCGAACCTCTCGCCTGAAGAACAGCACGACGTCGAAAAGAACCAGCCACCGCGAGCGGCGGTGCTGCACGAAATCATCCGTACCCAGGGCGATCAGGAACTCGAGCGCAGTGTTGCCGCCTTGTGGTGGTCGGCGCTGGCCGCCGGCCTGACCATGGGCCTCTCGCTGATGGCCATGGGGCTGCTCAATTCCCGTCTGCCGGACGGCGAAGGCTTCAAGGTGATCGCCAGTTTCGGTTACTGCGCAGGCTTTCTCGCGGTGATTCTCGCCCGTCAGCAGCTGTTCACCGAGAACACCCTGACGGCGGTGCTGCCGATCATGACCAAACCCACACTGAACAATTTCGGTCGGTTGCTACGCCTGTGGTCGGTGGTGCTGGTGGGTAACCTCTGCGGCACGTTGCTGGTGGCGTATGTGATGCTGAATCTGCCGATTTTCGACAGTAAGACCGACCTGGCCTTCCTCGATATCGGGCGCAAGATCATGGAGAACGACGCCAGCCAGATGTTCGCCAAAGGCATTGTGTCGGGCTGGATGATCGCCACCATGGTCTGGATGATTCCGTCCATGGAGAGCGCGAAGATGTGGATCATCATCCTCATCACCTACCTCATGGCGCTGGGGGATTTCACCCACATCGTGGTCGGGTCCGCCGAGGTCTCGTATCTGGTGTTTGCCGGCGAGTTGCCGTGGAAGGATTTCTGGCTGGTGTTCGCTGGGCCGACGCTGGCGGGGAACATCATCGGCGGCAGCTTCATTTTCGCGCTGATCAGTCATGCGCAGATCCGCAGCGAGAGCGGGCCGCCGAAGAAGTCTACGGATCAAGGCCTGAAGCCTGACCCGCAGAAGACCAAACAGTAATCAGTGATGATCGGCCTGTGCCGCTGGCGCAGGCTCATCCTTGGTCACGTGCTTGACCAGTTTGCCAATGCTCAAACCCTGCAACAGGATCGACGACAGCACCACGATGTAGGTGATGCTCAGCAACAAGTCGCGCTCCGGACCTAGCGGCAAGGCCAGGGCCAGGGCCACCGAAACACCCCCGCGCAAACCACCCCAGGTCAGAATCCGGATCGTCCCGCGAGGGACCGTACGCCAGCGCCGCAACAGCACGATGGCCGGCGCCACCGTCAGCAGGCGCGAAAGCAGAATCGCCAGCGCCAGCAAACTCGCCGCCAGCACGTGCAACCAGTTGAACGGCAGCAGCAACAACTCCATGCCGATCAGCGCGAATAGCAGCGCGTTGAGCATGTCATCGAGCAATTCCCAGAAACCGTCCAGGTACTTGCGGGTCATGTCGTTCATCGCCAGATTGCGGCCCAGATTGCCGATGATCAGGCCGGCGACCACCATCGCGATCGGAGCGGAGACGTGCAATTCCGACGCCA
The DNA here is from genome assembly GCF_050434865.1 of Pseudomonas silensiensis. Lineage (NCBI taxonomy): Bacteria > Pseudomonadati > Pseudomonadota > Gammaproteobacteria > Pseudomonadales > Pseudomonadaceae > Pseudomonas > Pseudomonas silensiensis. The sequence continues at coordinate 205,837 of NZ_JBNDJH010000006.1, read as the reverse complement.
TGGCCGAGCCGCCGATCACCAGTGCCAGAGTCAGCATCACCTCGATCTGATGCTGCTCGATGCTCTTGATCATCAGGTACACCAGGTAACCGATCAGCCCGCCAAACAGCACGCCGCCAATCGCCTCGTGGGCGAACAGCATGGCCGTGGCGCCAAGGGTCGGGGTTTCGCCGAGTTGCGCGATGCCCAACAGCACGGTGAACACCACCACGGCGGTGCCATCGTTGAACAGCGATTCGCCGACGATGGTGGTTTTCAGTGGCTTGGACGCGTTGGCGGTCCGCAGCACACCGAGCACCGCGATCGGGTCGGTGGGGGAAATCAGCGCGCCGAACAGCAGGCAATAGAGAAAGCTCACGTGCCAGCCGAACAGGGCAAAAATGTAATAGGCGAGGCTGCCGATCACGGCGGTGGCGATCAACACGCCGAAGGTCGCCAACAACCCGATGGGCCAGCGATAGTTGCGCAGGTCATTCAGGTTGACGTGCAGGGCGCCGGCGAACAGCAGGAAGGACAGCATCCAGTTCATTAGCAGGTCGCCGAAGTCGATCTGGCCGATCAGCTGTTGCACACGTTCTTCGAGACCGGGGTAGCCGATGAAACTCAAGCCTTGCAGTAGCAGGGAAAACATCAGCGCGGTGACCATGACGCCAATGGTCGGGGGCAGGCCGATGAAGCGAAAGTTCACGTAGGTGAGGAGCGTGGTGAGGCAGATAAACGCAGCGACAAGTTCAAGCATCCGGGGTCCTTGGATGGGGAGGTAGAAAGAATGCGCGGCGTTGACCGCGCAAGGGAATCAGGGTTATTCAGCCGGACACATTGACCGCAGCAACACCGCGACGTTGCAGATAGATGTAGAAAAGCGCCGTCAGCACCGTCAAGCCACTGACCAGCGCGCCGGTCCACGGCAAGTCCGCCAGATCCGCACCACTGGCGACGACCAGGCCACCAATCCACGCACCGGCTGCGTTCCCGAGGTTGAACGCGCTCTGGTTCAACGTTGAACCCAGATTCGGAGCCTCATGCGCCTGGTCAATGATCAGCAGTTGCAAAATCGGGCACAGGGCAAAGGCGAAGATGCCCCACAACACCAGCGTAATCGCTGCCGGGATCACCGAGTGACTGGTCTGTGAGAACGCGGCCAGCACGACCAGCACCGCCAGCGCCATGCCCACCAGCGACGGCAGCAATCGACTGTCAGCCAGGCGACCGCCGAGCATGCTGCCCGCAGTCAATCCAACCCCGAATAGCAGCAACATGATGGTCACGCCATGCGGGCTGACACCGGTGATGTCTTGCAGGATGGGGGCAATGTAAGTGAAAACGCTGAACAGGCTGGTCGACGCCAGCACGCTCATGCCCAGCGCCAACAACACGTTGACCTTGCCCAGCACTTTGAACTCGCTGGCGAGGTTGGCCTTGTCCATGGCGATGTCCTTCGGTAACCAGACCCACTGCGCAATCGCGGCAATCACTCCGATTACCGACACCGCCCAGAACGTCGAGCGCCAGCCGGCGTATTGCCCGAGCGCAGTGCCCAATGGCACGCCCAGCACATTGGCCAGGGTCAGGCCGGTGAACATCATGGCAATCGCCTGGGCGCGTTTGTTCGGGGCCACCAAACCGGCGGCGACCACTGAACCGATGCCGAAGAACGCACCATGGCAGAGCGCGGTGACCACGCGTGCGGCCATCAGCGTGGCGTAGTTCGGCGCCAATGCGCAGAGGATGTTGCCGAGGATGAACATCAGCGTCATGCCCAGCAGCGTGGCTTTGCGCGGCATGTTAGCGGTGCCGATCGCAAGGATCGGCGCACCGAACACCACGCCCAGGGCGTAGCCGGTGATCAGCAAGCCCGCGTGGGGGATGCTCACCGCGAGGTCGCGGGCGACATCGGGCAGCAAGCCCATGATGACGAATTCAGTGGTGCCGATGCCGAACGCGGCAACAGCGAGGGCAAGCAAGGCGAGTGGCATGCGCAAGGTCTCTGTCGGTAGTCTTGACGCTCTGATCAGGCATACGCATGCCGACGCCCGTTCTCGACGAGAGCGGGCGGTGGCAGAAATTATTGGAATTAGTCTGTGCGCAACTGAGTGCGGCGTGGTCGCTTGCAGTATAAACAGCTGCTGACATATGGCGAATCAATTCTCCGCCCCGCTTCATGTGGGGGGCGGTCAACAAAAGGAGTGTGCCGTGCTTGCAACAGCACTGGTGTTAGTGGCAGCGCTGTTGCACGCGGCGTGGAATACCCTGATCAAATTCAGTGCGGAGCGGCTGCTGGTGGTGGCCTGCATGGACAGCGTTGCAATGCTGTTTGTCGCACTGATGTTGCCGTTCGTGGCATTGCCACCCCTGGACATCTGGCCGTGGATTCTGGCGTCGGCGGCGTTTGAATTGCTCTATCGCTATTTGCTGATCCAGGCCTATCGGGTTGGTGATCTCGGGCTGGTCTATCCGCTGATGCGTGGCTTGTCGCCGCTGGTAGTGCTGGCACTGACGCTGATTTTTGCCGGCGAAGTGCTGACGAACCAGCAGATCTTCGGGATTCTGCTGATCCCGTTCGGCATGTTGTGCCTGCTCTGGCAGGGCGGTGGCGGTGCGCGATTGCCGTGGTCGATGCTGCCAGTGGTGGCGTTGATCGGCCTGTGCATCGGCTGCTACACCTTCATCGATGGCCAGGCGTTGCGGCGCTGGTCGCATCCGCTGGATTACCTGGTGTGGGTCACGTTGCTCAGCGCCTGGCCGTTCCCGTTACTGGCGCTGGTGCGTAAGCGACCGGCCTTCATGCTGTTCTGGCGGGAACAGTGGCGACTGGGGTTGGCGGTCGGGTTTTGCGTGTTGTTCAGCTACGCTCTGGTGCTGTGGGCCATGCAACTGGGCTCGATTGCCGAGGCGGCAGCCTTGCGCGAGATCAGCGTGATTCTGGTGGTGCTGTTCGGCATGCGTTACCTGAAAGAACCTTTCGGCAGGCCGCGGCTCTTAGCCTGCGGGCTGGTGCTGATCGGCATGCTGGTGATGAAGTTTTGACTGGAACTCGACTCTTGAAACTTGAAGAAGGGATTGCGTTATGACGGTTGCTCTGTGGTGCATTTTGATCGCGATTTTCCTGCCCTATGTCTGCACGACCATCGCCAGGGTCAGTGGCGGGTTCAGGCCGAAAGACAACCATGACCCCCGTGACTTTCTCGAGTCACTGAATGGTTTTGGCCGACGCGCGTATGCGGCACATCTGAACGGTCTTGAAGTGACGCCCGCGTTCGCGGCGGCGGTGATCGTTGCGCACCTGGCCGGCAATGCCGAACTGGTGACGATCAATGTGCTGGCGGTGTTGTTCATCACCAGTCGGCTGCTGTACATCATTTGCTACTTGGCGGATTGGGCGATTTTGCGGTCGCTGATGTGGTTGGTAGGGCTTGGGTTGATCGTCAGTTTCTTTGTGGTTTCTGTTTAAGAGCAAGATCAAGAGATCGCAGGCTCATCCGCGATTTGCGGCGAGCCTGCGGTCTTTTGACTTTAAAGCTTGTCGGCCACCTGCGGCACTTGAGGCAGGGCTGCGCCTTTAGGCCAGAGCATCCAGATCTGCCCCTGCTGTTTCATGTCGCCGGCCAATTGCCCGGCCGCCTCACCTGTGCCCCAGAACAGGTCTGCACGGACTTCGCCGGCAATTGCGCCGCCGGTGTCCTGAGCGGCAACCGGGCGTACCAGTGCGGTACCGTCAGGTTTAGTGGTCGATAACCACAGCAGACTGCCCAGCGGAATCACTTTGCGATCCACCGCCGCGCTGTAGCCGGCGGTCAGCGGTACGTTCAGTGAGCCGCGAGGTCCTTCGTTGCTGTCCGGATTGCGAGTGAAGAATACGTAGCTGGGGTTGCTGCCCAGCAGTTCCGGAATGCGCGTCGGATTGGCCTTGGCCCAAGTGCTGATGGCGCCCATGGTCACTTCTTCTTTTTTCAGCTCGCCCTGGTCCACCAGCCAGCGGCCGATCGGTCGATACGGGTGACCGTTCTGGTCGGCATACGCAATGCGCAGCTGGCGGCCATCATCGAGCTGGATACGACCCGAGCCCTGGATTTGCAGGAATTGCAGGTTCATCGGGTCGGTCAGCCAGGCAACAACCGGTGCCTTGACCCCTTTGGTTTCAATCGTGGCCGCATCGTCGTAAGGCTTGAGCACACGACCTTCGAGTCGTCCGCGCAGGCGTTTGCCTTTGAGTTCCGGGTAGATGCTGTCCAGAGAGACGATGATCATGTCCTCGGGCACGCCGTACACCGGGATGTTCGCCACTTCGGTCTGGGTCAGGCTGCCGGGGTAGACCGGCTCGTAATAGCCGGTGATCAAGCCGTTGGGATTGTCATTGGCGGCGCGCAGGCCGTAGACGTCGAGGTTCTGCTTGAGGAACCCACGAATATCGTTGGCGGTTTGTGGCACGTTGGCGGCAGCCGCGCAGGTCGAGCCCCACACCGGGTCCGCTTTGAGTCGGGTGCAGGCGCTGCGCCACGAGCCGAAGCCGGCGATCAGGTCGTTGTCGGACACCGTCGGAAGTGCTTCCCATGTGGCGCTGGAGTAGGTCGCCAGGGCGTGGGTTTGCGGTTTGTTGTTGTCGCCACCGGTGCAGCCCGCAAGCACGGCCACCATCGGAAGGGTCCAGGCGAGGTTGTGACGCCATGCCTTGAAACGGCTGTTCATGGAGTAATTCCTTTGTCGGTTGCCTGAGTGCTCCATGCGCTCAAACAACCCGTATTGATAATAGGGCTATTGGTCTTTGCCGATGACGCGAGGATACTGGCCGCCGTTTCCCGTGACCTGAAGCCACCATGACTCTTAAAAGACTTTCTGTTGTATTGCTGGCCTGCCTGGCGTTGTCCGCCTGCGGTGGTGTCGATCCCAACTCGCCGCTGGGCCAGCGCAAGGCAATCTTCAAGCAAATGCTCAAGACCGGCGAAGACCTGGGCGGCATGTTGCGTGGTCGCATCCCGTTTGACGGCCCGAAATTCGCTGACGGTGCGGTGAAGCTCGATGCGTTGTCCCGTGAGCCCTGGAAACATTTTCCGCAAGTGCGCGAAGAAGATCACACCAGCGCCAAGAGCGATGTCTGGCAGAAACAGGAACACTTCCAGGACATGGCCCGCACCCTTGAAGCCGCCACCGGTGAATTGGTGACGGCCAGCAAGGTTCAGCCTTACAAGGCCAGTAACCTGGGGCCGGCGGTGCAGAAAGTCGAAGATGCCTGCAGTGCTTGCCATAAAGAGTTTCGGGATCATTGAGTCCTGAACTGATCCTTATTTGTCCAGCTCATCAAGTGCATCCTGCAGTTCCTTGCGCGACTCGGCGAGTTTGTCTTTGCGCTTGTTGATCTTCTCGGCGTCGCCTTTCTTCATGGCCTTGTCCAGATCAGCCTGACGCTTGCTGACTTCGTGCTTGGCGTCGAGCACCTTGTTTTCCCGCTCTTTCTTCAGGGAAGCATCGGTGCAATGAGCAGTGACTTCACTCAGGGCCGTTTCAAGGCCTGCCTGTTGATCGGCGTTGCCGTGAGACTTGGCCAGTTCAATCTGATTGATGATGCCCTGCTTCTTTGCGGCGCAGCCGGTCAGGCCCGGAGCTTCTTCGGCGGCCATCAGCGGAGCGGCCAGCACGCCGCAAAGGGTCAGCAGGGCGAGTGGTGAAAGAAGTTTCATAAAAGCTCCATGTGGAAAAGCGGTCGGGTCGATGTGGCGACGGGGTGTTTGAGCCCGGCGGCACCATTGGGTTCCCGGGTTGGCGGGCATCGCCGGCCGCTAAAAACCGTCAATCCCCGCAACACGTAATGTTTCACTCAAGGCCAGGACCTGCGGGTCGCGGAAAAATGCGCTCAATTGCGCTGCGCGTCCCGGGCCGATGCCGGCTTCTGCCTGCCATTGTTCGGTGTTTCGTTGTGCCAGTTCCTGCCATGAATCGGCAAGCCGTGCGTGGCCGGTCGGCGGTAAACCCAGGGCTTTGAGCCAGCGAGCGAAAGGGCGTTGTCGGGCACTGTTGAAACTGTTTAAAAGACGAGCGCTGCTGCGTTCGCCGAAGCCGTTAATGTTAGCAAGCTCTTGAGCATCGAGGGTCAACCAATCCAGTAGGCTATTCAGACGGCCTGTTTCGAAAAGTTTCTCCCAAGTGCCTGGACCGACATGCGGCAACGCCAGTCCCTGCTTGCCGCTGAGCCAGGTCAGTCGAGCGAGGAATTGGCTTTCGCACCCCGGAGTCGGCTGCCAACAACTCAAATGATGAAAGTCCTCCGCCAGCGGTACGCTCAATTCAGCGCGTTGGGTGCTGCGCAGCATGACACCGTCAAGCCTGGGAATGGTCAGACCTGCCAGGCTGATGGCGACCTGATCTCCGGGCCGGATATCCAGTGCTTCCCAGCGTTGCAGTGAGCTCACACTGACTCGCTTGATCTGCCGGTCATCGAGCATCACTGGTGTCAATTCCAGTACAGGGGTGATCCGTCCGGTCCGTCCAATCTTGAAGTGGACCTTGCGCACCTCGGCCAAGGCCTGGGCAAAAGGGTATTTCCAGGCGACGCTCCAATAAGGCGGTTTAGCCTGCCAGCGCTTGGCAGCTGGGCGCTGATCCTGGCGCAGGACGATGCCATCACTGGTGAAGGGCAGGGGCGAGCGATACCAGTGATCGCGCCAGCGTTCAGCGTCGGCAAATACCTTGATCGAATGACTGTATGGTGCGGTGCTCGGGAAGCCCAACTCATCCAGGGCCGCAACGCGGGCGGGCAAACTTGCCGGGCCCAGAGGCCAGTCCCAGACAAACAGGCCAACCCCGGCGGCTTGCTCAGTGCTCAGCTTTTTGCGGGCCATCAAACCGGCCACTGTGGCGCGTGCATTGAGGCTGCCGGCACGGGCCTGTACGTGGTCGGTCAGGCGCCAATAGAGTTCACCTTGCAGCAGCAGGTCCAGTGGCTGCGGTAATTGTTGGGGGATGGCGGTGATCTGCCGCGCCGAAGCCGTCCAGTCCTGGCCATTTATTCCGTCGCCGCGGCTGATTGCCTGAGTCAGCAGGCCTTTGCGGTAGATCAGCGTCACCGCCACGCCGTCGATCTTGGGCTGAATCCAGACATCGCTCCGTCCTTTTAGCCAGGCTTCGACGGCGCGACCATCGCGGAGTTTTTCCAGACCCGTATGGGCAATGGGATGAGGCATCGTGCCGCCCGCGGTACGTAGCGGTTCCGCGGATTGGGCCAGGTCGAAACACGTGCGCCATTCGGTCAGTCGTGCACGGGACTGATCATAGAGCTCATCGGCGACCAATGAGCGGCCGCCCCGGTGATAGCTGTCGTCCCAGAGGTCGATTTGTTTCTGCAGTGACGTGATTTCGTCCAGGGCGCGTGTGGGCGGCCAGTCGGGGCACTCCCCAGCCTGGGTGGTCAGACAGAAAATGATCAGTAGAAAACCGAAAAACACGCGCAGGTGGAGCGGCATCGTGAGCGTCCTTGCTCAAGTGGAATGCTTGAAGGCTAGGACGGATTTTCAGGATCAGAAGGCCGGCTGTTTTTCAGCGTGTGTCGACCTCTGGAAAGCAGGCAATAAAAAGCCCCGCACGGCGAACCGTGCAGGGCTTTTGGTACCGCCGGGGAAGTCTTACAGGCCGGCAGCAGCGCGCAAGGAATCGGCGCGGTCGGTCTTTTCCCAGGTGAAAGTGGTGAAAGTGTCATCGCCCACAGTCTTGGTTGCCGGGGTACGACCGAAGTGGCCGTACGCAGCGGTTTCCTGGTACATCGGGTGCAGCAGGTCGAGCATGGTGGTGATTGCGTAGGGACGCAGGTCGAACACTTCGCGAACCAGTTTGACGATTTTGTCGTCGCTGATCTTGCCGGTGCCGAAGGTGTTCAGCGAGATCGACGTAGGCTGAGCAACACCGATCGCGTAGGAAACCTGAATCTCGCAACGCTCGGCCAGGCCGGCCGCCACGATGTTTTTAGCCACGTAACGACCCGCGTAGGCGGCCGAGCGGTCAACCTTCGATGGATCTTTACCGGAGAATGCGCCGCCGCCGTGACGGGCCATGCCGCCGTAGCTGTCAACGATGATCTTGCGGCCGGTCAGACCGCAGTCGCCAACGGGACCGCCGATGATGAACTGGCCAGTCGGGTTGATGTGGAACTGGGTGTCTTTGGAGAGCAGTTCGGCAGGCAGTACGTGCTTGACGATCAGCTCCATCACGCCTTCGCGCAAGTCTTTGTAGGACACGTCAGGGTTGTGCTGAGTCGACAGTACAACGGCGTCGATACCGACAACCTTGCCGCCTTCGTAACGGCAAGTCACTTGCGACTTGGCGTCCGGGCGCAGCCAAGGCAGCAGGCCGGATTTACGGGCTTCGGCCTGACGCTGAACCAGCTGGTGCGAGAAGGTGATCGGTGCTGGCATCAGCACGTCGGTTTCGTTGCTGGCATAGCCGAACATCAGGCCCTGATCGCCGGCGCCTTGATCTTCAGGCTTGGCACGGTCGACACCCTGGTTGATGTCAGGGGACTGCTTGCCAATGATGTTCATCACGCCGCACGTGGCGCCGTCGAAGCCGACATCGGAGCTGTTGTAGCCGATGTCCAGAATCACGTTACGCACGATCTCTTCCAGGTCGACCCAGGCCGACGTGGTGACTTCACCTGCGATGATTGCAACGCCGGTTTTTACCAGGGTCTCGACCGCGACACGGGCGAACTTGTCTTCAGCAATGATGGCGTCCAGCACAGCATCGGAAATCTGGTCGGCGATTTTGTCCGGATGCCCTTCGGACACGGACTCGGAGGTGAAGAGGGAGTATTCGCTCATCTCGATTTTTTCCTGAATTTACCGATGGTGAGTGTCGCCAGCCGGTCGCTGAAAATGGCGGACCTGGATCTGGAAACCATTACGTAAGCCTACATAGAGGCTTTCCCCGGGAGCGAGTCCCGCAGCGGTGGCCCAGCGGGCCAAATCGTCCTGTTCAAACCCCAACCATAGATCACCGCAGGCCTCCCTGGCCCAACTCTGGTTGTGGCTACATAACTCTGTCACGAGCAGGCTACCGCCCGGTTGCAGCAAATTGGCCATGTGCTTGAGTGCTTCGGCCGGCGCGGCGAAATGGTGCAGCACCATGTTCAGTACAACGCAGTCAGCCTTGAGGCGGACACCGTTCAACGCATCGGCCAATTGCAGGCTGACGTTAGCCAGCGTTTCACGTTCGCAAACCTGTCGCGCCAGTTCGAGCATCGCCGGGCTGTTGTCCAGCGCCGTGACCTGTGTAAAGCGGCGCGCCAGTTCCGGCAGAAATGCGCCATCTCCGGGGCCGACTTCGATGGCCGTGGCGCCTTCGCTGAAACTCAGCTTGTCGAGCAATGCCACCACGCTTTCGCGGTATTGCGGCAGGCCTGCGATCAAGTCTTGCTGGGCGCGAAACTTCTCCGCGACCCGTGAGAAAAAGTCCTGGCTGGCCGCCGCTCGTTGCCCATGGACCTGACCGATCCGCGACTGCACATCGGCAGGCAGGGTCAGGTTGTCCACTTCTTCCAGTAGCGCGGCATGCAGCTTGCCACCCGGCAGGTCGGTGTGGGGCAGGGCGCGACGGTAGAAAATCGCGTTGCCTTCACGGCGCGTCGCCACCAAGTCGGCCTGGGCCAATACCTTGAGGTGATGACTCATGCCGGACTGGCCGATGCCAAAGATCTGCGCCAGCTCCAGTACGCCAAACGAATCGTTGGCCAGCGCGCGCAATACATTCAGCCGCAGAGGATCGCCGCCGGCCTTGCACAGGGCCGCCAGCTCATCGCAATCGTCATGTCGAATGGAAGGTGCGCGTAAGTTCATAAGGCCAGCAGTCTAGTGACGGTCCGAAAACACCGCAAGAGCAATATCAAAAAGTTTTGATATTGCTCGATAGATGGCACTTCTCGGGGAAAGGGTCACTCTACAAATCGTCAGCGGAAAGGTTTCATCAGGAAAATGCGACTTTATCCGCCGGAAAAACGCCTTCAGATGACTATCTGTCATTGCCCCGAGGCGGGTGGGTGAGGGAAAATGCTCGCCTTTTTTCCGTTTCGTTTTATTCACTCTCGATTCAATATCCGCAGGAGAACAGCGATGCCCAGCCGTCGTGAGCGTGCCAACGCCATTCGTGCCCTCAGCATGGATGCCGTGCAAAAAGCCAACAGCGGCCATCCCGGTGCCCCTATGGGTATGGCGGATATCGCCGAAGTACTTTGGCGTGACTACCTGAAGCACAACCCGAGCAATCCATCGTTCGCCGACCGTGACCGCTTCGTGCTGTCCAACGGTCACGGCTCGATGTTGATCTACTCGCTGCTGCACCTGACCGGCTATGACCTGTCGATCGATGACCTGAAAAACTTCCGCCAGCTGCACAGCCGCACCCCGGGTCACCCAGAGTTGGGCTACACCCCAGGCGTTGAAACCACCACCGGTCCACTGGGCCAAGGCCTGGCCAACGCCGTTGGTTTTGCCCTGGCAGAGAAAGTCCTGGCGGCGCAGTTCAACCGTCCGGGCCACAACATTGTCGACCACCACACCTACGTGTTCCTGGGTGATGGCTGCATGATGGAAGGCATTTCCCACGAAGTCGGCTCCCTGGCCGGTACTTTGGGCCTGAGCAAACTGATCGCCTTCTACGACGACAACGGCATCTCCATCGACGGCGAAGTCGAAGGCTGGTTCACCGACGACACCCCTAAGCGTTTCGAAGCCTACAACTGGCTGGTGATCCGCAACGTCGACGGTCACGACCCTGAAGAGATCAAGATTGCGATCGAAACCGCGCGCAAAAGCGAGCAACCGACGCTGATCTGCTGCAAGACCACCATCGGTTTCGGTTCGCCGAACAAGCAAGGTAAAGAAGACTGCCACGGCGCCCCATTGGGTGACGCGGAAATCGCTCTGACCCGCGCTGCGCTTAAATGGAACCACGGTCCGTTCGAAATCCCGGCCAACATTTACGCCGAGTGGGACGCCAAGGAAGCCGGTCGCGCGGCCGAAGCCGAATGGGATCAGCGTTTCGCTGCCTACTCCGCTGCCTTCCCTGAGCTGGCCAACGAACTGATTCGTCGTCTGAGCGGCGACCTGCCGGAAGACTTCGCTGAAAACGCCTCTGCTTATATTGCTGAAGTCGCTGCCAAAGGCGAAACCATCGCCAGCCGTAAAGCCAGCCAGAACGCATTGAATGCCTACGGCCCGCTGCTGCCTGAACTGCTGGGCGGCTCCGCTGACCTGGCCGGTTCCAACCTGACCCTGTGGAAAGGTTGCAAAGGTGTGACGGCTGAAGACGCCAGCGGCAACTACATGTACTACGGCGTTCGCGAGTTCGGCATGAGCGCGATCATGAACGGCGTGGCCTTGCATGGCGGTCTGGTGCCTTACGGCGCGACCTTCCTGATGTTCATGGAATATGCCCGCAACGCCGTGCGCATGGCCTCGCTGATGAAGCAGCGTGTCGTGTTCGTCTACACCCACGACTCCATCGGTCTGGGCGAAGACGGTCCGACTCACCAGCCGATCGAGCAACTGACCAGCTTGCGCAGCACGCCGAACCTCGACACCTGGCGCCCAGCCGATGCCGTTGAATCGGCGGTGTGCTGGAAACTGGCTCTGGAACGCAAGGACGGCCCTTCGGCGCTGATCTTCTCGCGTCAGAACCTGCAGCACCAAACCCGCAATGCGTTCCAGATCGCCGACATCGCTCGTGGCGGTTACGTGTTGAAGGACTGCGACGGCGAGCCTGAGCTGATCCTGATCTCCACCGGTTCTGAAGTTGGCCTGGCGGTTCAGGCTTACGACAAGCTGACCGAACAAGGTCGCAAGGTGCGTGTTGTTTCGATGCCTTGCACCAGCGTGTTCGATGCCCAGGACGCCGGTTACAAGCAAGCGGTTCTGCCGTTGCAGGTCAGCGCCCGTATCGCCATCGAAGCCGCGCACGCGGACTATTGGTACAAGTACGTGGGCCTGGAAGGCCGCGTGATCGGCATGACCACCTACGGCGAGTCGGCGCCTGCGCCTGCCTTGTTCGAAGAATTCGGCTTCACCCTGGAAAACATCCTGGGTCAGGCTGAAGAGCTGCTGGAAGACTGATCCAGAAAATGTGTCGTCTGAGCTGACGCCATCGCGAGCAGGCTCGCTCCCACAGGGAATTTGTTGTGTGACACAAGCAGTGTTCACAACACAAACCCAAAGTGGGAGCGAGCCTGCTCGCGAAAGCGGTGGCTCAGGCAACGCTGGATTGAAGGATTCACCACGGTAATCGAGAACCCCATGCCTCAACCGCGTCCTTACAAAGTTGCACTCAACGGCTACGGCCGGATTGGTCGTTGCGTCTTGCGTGCGTTGTTTGAGCGAGGCGATAAGGCCGGGTTTGAAATTGTTGCGATCAACGATCTGGCTGACATGGCCAGCATCGAATACCTGACACGCTTCGACTCCACTCACGGGCGTTTTCCCGGGGAAGTGAAGGTCGACGGCGATTGTCTGCATATTAATGGCGACTGCGTGAAGGTCCTGCGCAGTGCCACCCCCGAAGGCATCGATTGGGCGTCGCTGGGCGTCGATCTGGTGCTGGAGTGCTCCGGCGCTTACCACACTCGTGAAGACGGCCAGCGTTTCCTCGACGCCGGTGCGCCGCGCGTGCTGTTTTCCCAGCCGATGGCCAGCGAAGCGGATGTCGACGCCACCATCGTCTACGGCGTGAACCAGGATTGCCTGACCGGTGATGAGTTGCTGGTGTCCAACGCGTCCTGCACCACCAACTGCGGCGTGCCGCTGTTGCGCCTGCTGGATCAGGCCATTGGTCTGGAATACGTGTCGATCACCACCATTCACTCGGCGATGAACGATCAGCCGGTGATCGATGCCTATCATCACGAAGACTTGCGGCGCACCCGTTCGGCGTTTCAGTCGGTGATTCCGGTGTCCACTGGTCTGGCGCGCGGCATCGAACGCCTGTTACCGGAACTTGCCGGGAGAATTCAGGCCAAAGCCGTGCGGGTGCCGACGGTTAACGTGTCTTGCCTCGACATTACGATGCAGACCGTGAGCGACACCGACGCCACCGAGGTCAACCGGATTCTGCGCGAGGCCGCCACCAGCGGCCCGCTCAAAGGCCTTCTGGCCTACACCGAGTTGCCTCACGCCAGTTGTGATTTCAACCATGACCCACATTCGGCCATCGTCGATGCCAGTCAGACTCGAGTTTCCGGCCCACGGCTGGTGAACATCCTGGCCTGGTTCGACAACGAATGGGGGTTTGCCAATCGAATGCTGGACGTTGCAGAACACTATCTGCAAACAGCGACATCAAAAAACCAGTAACTCAGGAATTGCGACCCATGACCGTGTTGAAGATGACCGACCTCGATCTGCAAGGTAAGCGCGTACTGATCCGCGAAGACCTCAACGTCCCAGTCAAGGACGGTGTTGTCACCAGCGATGCGCGAATCCTGGCCTCGCTGCCGACCATCAAGCTGGCCCTGGAAAAAGGCGCGGCCGTGATGGTCTGCTCGCACCTTGGCCGTCCGACCGAAGGCGAGTTCTCGGCCGAGAACAGCCTCAAGCCAGTTGCTGATTACCTGAGCAAGGCTCTGGGTCGCGAAGTGCCGCTGGTGGCCGATTACCTGGGCGGCGTTGACGTGAAGGCCGGCGACATCGTGCTGTTCGAAAACGTGCGCTTCAACAAAGGCGAGAAAAAGAACGCTGACGAACTGGCCCAGCAATACGCCGCCCTGTGCGACGTGTTTGTGATGGACGCCTTCGGCACCGCTCACCGCGCCGAAGGTTCGACCCATGGCGTGGCCAAGTTCGCCAAAGTCGCCGCCGCTGGCCCGTTGCTGGCTGCCGAACTGGACGCGCTGGGCAAAGCCCTTGGTGCCCCGGCCCAGCCAATGGCTGCGATCGTTGCCGGCTCCAAGGTGTCGACCAAACTCGACGTGCTGAACAGCCTGAGCCAGATCTGCAACCAGCTGATCGTCGGCGGCGGCATTGCCAACACCTTCCTGGCGGCAGCCGGTCACCCGGTAGGCAAGTCCCTGTACGAGCCAGACCTGCTGGACACCGCTCGCGCCATCGCCGCCAAGGTCAGCGTGCCGCTGCCGGTCGACGTCGTGGTTGCCAAGGAGTTCGCTGAAAGCGCGACCGCTACCGTCAAGCTGATCGCTGATGTGGCCGCAGACGACATGATCCTGGACATCGGCCCACAGACCGCGGCGAATTTCGCCGAACTGCTGAAGTCGTCCAAGACCATCTTGTGGAACGGCCCGGTAGGCGTGTTCGAATTCGACCAGTTCGGTAACGGCACCAAAGTCCTGGCCCAGGCCATCGCAGAAAGCTCGGCATTCTCCATCGCGGGCGGCGGCGACACCCTGGCCGCCATCGATAAATATGGCGTTGCCGATCAGATCTCCTACATTTCTACCGGTGGCGGCGCGTTCCTCGAATTCGTCGAAGGCAAGGTTCTGCCAGCCGTTGAGGTCCTGGAAAGCCGGGCCAAGGCCTGAGGCCGCCCATTTGGCCAGGCAAAGGAGTGTTCCGATGGTCAAAACATTAGCGCTGTTGATTATCGCGGGGTCGCTGGCAGCTTGCGGGAGTAACCCCAAAGCCACGCCGGTCCCCGAGACACCTGAACAGGACAAAGGCTGCTACCAGGCTGACTGGCAGGCCGAAACCAACCCGGTGATCAACAAGCGTTCCGGGCCTGATGGCCTGGATAAATATGAGACACAGACCCCGGCCAAGGAACATGGTTGCCCTTGACGGGTCTGACACTTTACTCAGGGCTGGCGGCGTGCGTCGTCAGTCGAGGAACATGGATGAAAGGTTTTATCGCCGTTGCGGCGCTGGCTCTGCTGGCAGGTTGCGCTAATTTGAACCTGTTCAAGCCTGCCGAATCGACGGACAGCTGGACCACCTGGACCTGCGACAGTCAGGCCAGAGTGCTCTGGCGCTACACCGACGAAAGCCGCAAGGAAGTCGACGTTCGCCTGGGCGGTGCCGATCAGGTCTACCGCTTGAAGCATGAGCCGGGCGCCGAAGGTTCGCTGTACAGCAACGACATGCTGGCGTTTCACATAAAAGGTGAGGAAGGCCTGGTGTACTGGGTCGCCACCAATGATTTGATCGGCCGCGGTTGTAAAGCGCAGTAACGCCGCAAGATTGAGGCAATACCGAATTGGCAGGCCGGATCAACCCCCGATCTGCAATAACTTGAATAGCCGCCGCCGCTACGGCAGGCTGGCACGATTAACGACCCAAACCGGGAGAGACATACACAATGGCACTTATCAGCATGCGCCAGATGCTGGACCACGCAGCCGAGTACGGCTACGGCGTTCCAGCCTTCAACGTCAACAACCTTGAGCAGATGCGCGCCATCATGGAAGCCGCTGACAAGACTGACTCCCCGGTGATCGTCCAGGCTTCGGCCGGTGCTCGCAAATACGCCGGCGCCCCGTTCCTGCGTCACCTGATCCTGGCGGCAATCGAAGAGTTCCCGCACATCCCGGTGTGCATGCACCAGGACCACGGCACCAGCCCTGACGTCTGCCAGCGCTCCATCCAACTGGGCTTCAGCTCGGTGATGATGGACGGTTCCCTGGGCGAAGACGGCAAGACCCCGACCGACTACGACTACAACATCCGCGTCACCCAACAAACTGTAGCCCTGGCTCACGCCTGCGGCGTATCGGTAGAAGGCGAGCTGGGCTGCCTGGGTTCGCTGGAAACCGGCATGGCCGGTGAAGAAGACGGCATCGGCGCCGAAGGCGTTCTGGATCACAGCCAAATGCTGACCGACCCGGAAGAAGCCGCTGACTTCGTCAAGCGCACTCAGGTCGACGCCCTGGCCATCGCCATCGGCACCAGTCACGGCGCGTACAAGTTCACCAAGCCGCCTACCGGCGACGTGCTGGCCATCGACCGCATCAAGGAAATCCACAAACGCATCCCGAACACCCACCTGGTGATGCACGGCTCGTCTTCGGTTCCGCAAGACTGGCTGGCGATCATCAACCAGTACGGCGGCGACATCAAAGAAACCTACGGCGTACCGGTTGAAGAAATCGTCGAAGGCATCAAGCACGGCGTGCGCAAGGTCAACATCGACACCGACCTGCGCCTGGCGTCCACCGGTGCGATGCGTCGCCTGATGGCTACCAACCCGAGCGAGTTTGATCCACGTAAATTCTTTGGCGCGACCGTGACGGCGATGCGTGATGTGTGTATCGCACGTTATGAAGCGTTTGGTACGGCGGGTAATGCTTCGAAGATCAAACCGATCTCTCTGGAAGCGATGTACCAGCGTTACCTGAAAGGTGAGTTGAACGCCAAGGTCAACTAAGCCTTCAGCGTTATTACCGGCATTAAAAAACCCGCAGCGATGCGGGTTTTTTAATGCCTGAAAATTGACTACTGACTCTTGGCTATAAGCGGTGACTTTGGTGGCTGCAACCGCGGTGTAGGAGCGCGCACGGTCATTGTGGCGAGGGGGCTACTTATCATGATCAATATCCAGCTTGCTGAACGTCACTTGCCCGCCTTCGCTGGTGTACCCGGTGTGGTCCTGCACATAAACACCGGCCTTGAAGTACAGCGGCTTGACGCTCCAGGTCTTACTGATGTCGGTGTCCCATTGGTAGCCTGCAGCGCTAATGCCCAATGCCCCCCTGGGGCTCAGGTGGATGAGGTAGGAAAACTCTCGATCCAGTTTCACCCCGGTGGCGATAGTGATGATCCGCGCTTCACTGTCATCCGGGCGCATACGCACCTTGGCGACGAGGATGCCTGACTTCGTACTGGTCGAGTACTGATACTCGAGCTTCACCAGGGGCTTCTGGCTTTCATAGGCGTGGATCTGGCCGATGACGATCTTCCCCGAACTCGGTACCTGGTTCACCGCCAGGGTAGCGCGCAGGGTGTTGTCGGCGTCCGGGTAGAGCCAGTTTTTCAGGGTGCCATTGCTGTAGGTTTCGCGAAGTTCGGTGCGGGGATACTTTGCGTTTTCAGTTGTGGAGCCGGTGACCGGGGTCCAGAAAAACAAGGTGCCGGTGTTGGAGTGGAAGTATTGATCCTTGAAGCCATCCACCAGTTTTGACGTTTCAACGGTGTACGGCGGATTGCCGACGGGAACGCTGAGGTTCCAGGTTGCGAGATCAATCATAGACAAAAGCTTCCACGGTTTTTTTATTGCACGCACGTTCCAGAAGCTCTGGCGCGCGCCTTGGGGGTAGTCCTTATAATCGTAGAAGTTCAATTTGTTAATGCGTAAATGACAAACGGGTGACGTCAAAATCCTGTTAAAAGGCCATCTTTCCCGGTTTTAGGGGGCTGTGGCGCTGACCGTTAGTCGGCAAATGAACGCTTTGGTTAAATGATGGCGTACTGATAGCTTCTGCTTTTGCGGAACCCGGTCTAGAGTGAAGGCTTAGTATTTGTCCGGTTTTCACGAGAAACCGGCCTGACGTCCCGCATAAGAGAAGCAGCATGGAATGCGCGCAACCCACGCCAGCTGAAGGCAACTCAATCCTTTTAATCGTCGATGATTATCCTGAAAACCTGATCAGCATGCGGGCGTTGTTGCAGCGCGAGGACTGGCAGGTCATGACCGCCGCCTCGGGCTTCGAGGCGCTCAGTCTGTTACTCGAACACGATATCGACCTGGTGCTGCTGGATGTGCAGATGCCGGGCATGGACGGTTTTGAAGTGGCACGCCTGATGCGCGGCAGCCAACGAACCCGCCTCACGCCGATCATTTTCCTTACCGCCAACGAACAATCCCAGGACGCCGTCATCAAGGGCTATGCCAGTGGTGCGGTGGATTACCTGTTCAAACCGTTCGACCCGCAAATTCTCAAGCCCAAAGTCCAGGCGCTGCTCGAGCATCAGCGCAATCGCCGTGCGTTGCAGCGCCTGAGCCACGATCTGGAGGTCGCACGCGCGTTCAATGCTTCGGTGCTCGACAATGCCGCCGAAGGCATCCTGGTGGTCGGTGAGGACGGTCTGATCCGCTTTGCCAATCCGGCGATGTCGCGGCTGCTCAATGCCACGCTGCAAGACCTGCAAGGCAAAGAGTTCCTCGATTTCCTGCAAAAGCCGCACATCCCGGTCTGGGCCGACTCTGAGTTGTTCGCCGGTTACAAACGCGGCGAAATCCTGCGCCTGCACGATGCATTGCTGCGTACGGCGCCCGGCCAGCAGGTGCCCGTGGCACTGTCTTGCGCACCGTTGCCCAGCGAACAACATGCGATGGTGGTGACGGTGCTGGACATGTCGGTGGTGCGCCATCTGCATCAGCAACTGGAGTTCCAGGCGGTCACTGACCCCTTGACCGGTCTGCTCAATCGTCGCGGTTTTTACCAGACGGCGGAAAACCTGCTGTTGCGTGGCGACCGCTCCGACAGCGCCTGGGTGCTGCTGTATCTGGATCTCGACGGCTTCAAACGGGTCAACGATTCCCTCGGTCACGATGCCGGCGATCGGGCGCTGCGTTGGGTGTCCGAGCAGTTGAAGGCCTGTCTGCGGCCCTTCGACATTCTGGCGCGCATGGGCGGTGATGAGTTCACCGCTTTGCTGGATCTTGAATTCCCCGAGCAAGCGGCGAAGATTGCCGAGAAGCTGATTGAGCGGGTGTCGATCTGTCAGCAGATCGATGGTCTGGATATCGCGTTGGGCGCCAGCATCGGCATTGCGACGTACCCGGATTGCGGCTCCAATCTTGACGGTTTATTGCGCGCATCTGACATCGCCATGTACGAAGCCAAGCGCGCCGGCCGTCAGCAATATCGTTTCTACGATCACGAAATGAATGGCCGGGCACGCTCGCGACTGATGCTCGAAGAAAGTGTGCGCGCGGCGATCGACAACCGTGATTTCAATTTGGTGTATCAACCTCAGGTGGCCATTGCCAGCGGGCAGATTCGCGGGTTCGAAGCGCTGATCCGCTGGCAGCACCCGAGCGTCGGCGATGTACCGCCGGGGCTGTTTTTGCCATTGCTGGAAGAGGCGCGGTTGATCAGTCACCTGGGCAGCTGGATCTATCAACAAGGGGCGAGCCAGCGAAAAGCCTGGGAAACCTTGTTTGCCGACGACCTGGTGTTGGGCGTCAGTTTGAGCAGCACGCAGTTCGGCATGCCCAATCTGGTCACCGAGTTGCGCCAGGTGCTGGAGCGCCATGGTTTGCAGGCGGGCCATCTGGAAGTCGAGGTCACCGAAGAGGCCTTGATGCAAAACGCCGAGGAAACCCGCAAACAGCTGCGCCTGCTGCGTAACCTGGGGGTGCGGGTGGCCCTGGATGACTTTGGTTCCGGGCTGTGTTCGCTGTCTCATCTGCGTGATCTGGAGTTGGATACGCTCAAATTCGACCGGCATTTGATTGCCCGACTTCCGGAGTCCTCACGCGATGCGGCGCTGGTGCGCAATGTGATCGAGCTGTGCAAGGAGTACGGGATGCTGGTGATTGCCGAAGGGGTTGAAACTGTTGCGCAATATCGGTGGCTGAAAGCCAATGGTTGCGAGTACGTGCAAGGGTTTCTGGTCGCACGGCCGATGATGGCCGAGGACGTCGGCGACTTTGTGCGGCCATTCGACTGGAACACGCTGACCGCCTGAATTCGCTACACTGGCGACCTTTTCGTGAATCGTGTTGCCGCCCCAATGACCGCGTTGAAATACCTCCAGGCCTATCCTGCAGCACTGCAGGACCAAGTGCGCCAGCTGATCGCCGACGGTCGGCTGGGCAACTACCTGAGCCAGCGTTACCCGGAAAAACACCGGGTACAGAGCGACAAGGCGTTGTACACCTATACGCTGGACCTCAAGCAGGAATATCTGCGTAACGCCCCGGCCATCGACAAGGTGTTGTTCGACAACCGCCTGGACCTGACCCACCGCGCCCTCGGATTGCACACCGCGATATCCCGGGTGCAGGGCGGCAAGCTCAAAGCCAAGAAAGAAATTCGTGTGGCTTCATTGTTCAAGGAGGCGCCGGCCGAGTTTCTGAAAATGATCGTGGTGCATGAACTGGCGCACTTCAAAGAGTCGGATCACAACAAGGCGTTCTACAAGCTGTGCGAACACATGTTGCCGGGGTATCACCAGGTGGAGTTCGATGTGCGGGTTTACCTGACGTGGCGGGACATGCAATAGAGATCAAAATATCGCAGCCGGGAGTGTTTAGATGGATGTAAGCAAGACCAAGAGCAGCTTCTATCGTCGGTTGTACGTGGCGTACCTGATCGATAGCGGGCTGGCCAGTAGCGTCCCGGCGTTGACCGACGTCACCGGCATGCCCCGGCGCACGGCGCAGGACACCATCGCCGCGTTGGCGGATCTGGACATTGTTTGCGAGTTCGAGCAGGAAGAGGGGGCGCGCAATCATGCCGGGCGTTATCGGATTCGCGAGTGGGGGGCGATTGATCGGGGGTGGATCGAGCGCAATCTTCGGCAGATCAAAGCGGTGCTGGAGTATCCCTAGTTCCTGCGCTGACTGAGCTGACGCCATCGTCGGATCGCCGCCCGGAGCAAGCTCGCTCCCACAGGATTGAGGTGATCCCTGTGGGAGCGAGCTTGCTCGCGATAGGGCCTTCAGGGACGACGCATCCCGATATGCGGAATGTCATCCTCGAGAAATTCCTCACCCGCCACCACAAACCCATACCGCCCGTAATACCCCTGCAAATGCGCCTGGGCCGAGAGATAGATCGGTACTTCGGGCCAGCGCTTTTCAGCCTGTTTCAACGCCTGTGCCATCAACTCATGCCCAAGCCCTGCACCGCGCGCTTGAGGGGCAATGATCACCCGCCCGATGACCACGTCGCCACCCTGTAACTCCGGGTCGAGCAACCGCAGGTACGCCACCAGCCGATCCCCGTCCCAAGCCATCAAATGGCAGGTGTCACCTTCCAGGTCCTGGCCATCGACGTCCTGATAGGCACATTTCTGCTCAACGACAAACACCTCTACGCGCAGCTGCAGAATGGCGTACAGCTGCTCTTTGCCCAGATCGCTGTGGTGTTTGCAGACCCAATCGATTGTCATCTTCACGCTCCTTGAACATCGTCGCTCCGATACTAAGCGCCCAAGCGAAAGATGTCTTTATTGCATAGAAATCTGTGACAAAGGCCAAAATGCCATCATTCATTTCGCGCGGCCTTGTCTTGTTTGTGTAATCTGAGATGAAGCGCTGTGCGTTGGCTTCGATGAGCTAGTGTTAGTACCTGGGTTTGGCAGTACGGGGGCCTTGGAGTTTTGGCTGAAAACACGTCGGGCGTCCCGCCCGCTAAGGATTTTCTAGCATGCCGCGATTGCATCGAGCCTTTGCTTTGATTGGGTTGCTGTTGCTGACTCAAAGTGCGGCAGCGGAAAAGCTGCGATTGGTAGCCGATGCCTGGCCGCCCTTTACCGATGCCACGTTGGTCAACGGTGGGTTGGCCACGGACATCGTCAGCACAGCACTGGCCCGGGCCGGTTATGCCAGTGACTTTGAACAAGTGCCTTGGGCGCGGGCCTTGCTGGGGGTTGGCGAGGGTCGATACGACGTGTTGGTCAACGCCTGGTACACCGATGATCGTACGAAACTTGGCCAGTTTTCCGGCGAATACCTGCTCAACCGGGTGCGCTTTCTCAAGCGCAAAGACACACCGATCGAATACAACAACCTGCAACAACTGCATACCTACCCGATAGCGGTAGTGCGCGGTTACGCCTATTCGTCGGAGTTCGATGACGACGTCTCACTGCAGAAAGTGCCGGTGCACAGCTTCTCCATGGCGGTGCGCATGGTCGCCGCCGACCGGGTCAAATTGACGCTGGAAGACGAATACGTCGCGCGTTACTTCCTGGCCCGGGAATCAACCAAAGTGCGCAATGCCGTGGAGTTTTTGCCCAAGCCATTGAGCGAGAACAGCCTGCACATCCTGGTCAGCCTGAAGAACCCCGGGCATGAACAGATCGTCGCCGGTTTTGACCGCGAGATCGCGGCAATGAAAGTGGATGGGAGTTATCAGCGGTTGATAAAACAACACGGGATGTGAGCGTCGGTCCCACGCTCAATCCTCACTCGTTTCCTTGATGAGGTGCGCTGCCAACGTGCGCAATGGCCCAAGCTGACGGCAGATCAACGCCAACTGTGTCTGCACCAGCCGTTGGCCTTCATCGATTTCGTCCGGCATCTGTTCAAGCGTATTGGCCAGTGCCTCTTCTTCATCGCTTTGAATCGCAATCGGCTGTTTGCTCGACAGGCCTTGGGCAATCTCATCGATGCTGGCGGCCAGTTTCACCCCGGCACCGTCGATCAAATGCTCGCGCACGTCGGGCGGTAGCTGGGTTTCCCGGTGTGCGCCCAGTCCGGACAAATAGCTGAGCAAGGTGTGCGACAGCACCAGGAAGCGGAACCCGACATCTGCTTCCTTACGGAAATGCCCCGGCTCCATCAGCATGTTGGCGAGCGTCGTCGACAGTGCGGCGTCAGCGTTGTGCGCATTGCGTCGGGCCAGGCGATACGCGAGGTCGTCGCTTTTGCCGGCGGCGTATTGCTGCATGATCTGGCGCAGGTAAATGCTGTTGCACGTGAGGGTGTTGGCCAGCACTTTGTTCAGGCGTCGGCCCTGCCAGTCCGGCAGGAACAGGAACACCGCCAGCCCGGCGATCAGGCTGCCCAGCAAGGTATCGAACAACCGCGGCAGGAACAGCCCGTAACCATCCCCGACCTGGTTGAAGCAGAACAGCACCATCAAAGTGATCGCGGCCGTTGCCAAGGTGTAGCGGGTGGTGCGGTAGATAAAGAACACCACCCCGGCGGCGATCGCGAAGCACGACTGGACCAAGGGATTCGGAAACAGATCGAACAACGCCCAGGCCACGGTCAGGCCGATGGCAGTGCCGATAATCCGCTGGCCGAGTTTGCGGCGGGTGGCGCCGTAGTTTGGCTGGCAGACAAACAGCGTGGTGAGGATGATCCAGTAACCCTGGGACGGGTGGATCAAATGCACCATCCCGTAGCCGATGCTCAGGGCCAGGGGCAAACGCAGTGCGTGACGGAACAATAACGAGGTCGGCGTCAGCTGCGTGCGTAACCGAATCCACACATCCTTGAGGCTACGGGGCGAACGGTCGAGCAGGCTGCTGTCGGTAGCGTCGGCCAGGGCGTCGGGGTTGCTGGCGTCGCTGAGCAAACGATCGAGGGTGCCAAGGTTGGCCGCCAGTGCCCGCAACGACCGCAACAATCCGCGCCACGCCGGGTTGCTCTGAATGCGCAGGTGTTCGAGGGAGGCGTGCAGGTCGCTCAGGGCTTCGGCGAAGCTCGCGTCATAGATGAACGGCTGGCGCATCTGGATCGACTCGGCCAGCGCCCGGCAGGCTTTGCCTTGCTGACGCAGCAGGCGCTGACAGCGGAACATCACGTCGCTGTGAAAGAAGGCATCGGCCAGGGCGTTGTAAGGGTAGTGCGAGGAACTGGCCCGCTCGTGGATGTCCTGAGCGAGGAAGTACAGCTTCAGGTAACGGCTGAGTTTCGAGCCCGGCCGACCGTTGCCGACCCGGTGCAGGATGATTTCCTTGGCGGCGTTCAGTGCGGCCACGACACGGCCGTTTTGCTGCGCCAGTTCCAGTCGACGCGCTTCCACGTCCATCTGCCGGATCGGCTCGAACAGCGACGATTTCAGCTTCAGGTAAAAACCCAGTTCACGGAACAACCGCGCCAGGCTTTGCTGCACCGGCTGATTGGAAAACATCGCCTGCCACAGCACCGAGAGCAAACCGTACCACGCCGCACCGGCCACCAGCAGCACCGGCTCGTGCCAGAAATCGGTGACTGCACCGCCGCGCTGGTCCACGCCGATCATGGTGTAGACCGACAGAATCAACGTCGCCGACGCAATCGCGCCGTAGCGTTCACCCAAGGCGCCGAGCATGGTCAGGCCGAAACTGGCCAGGGCCAGGGCGATGACAAAAACGACGGGATAGGGGAAGAGCAGTTCGACGGAGAGGGCGGCGACGCTGAAACACACCAGCGTCACGGCCAGTGCGTTAAGGCGGCCCTGCCAACTGTCGTCGGTCTCGGCCAGGGCGCTGGCGATGATCCCGAGGAACAGCGGGATCAGCAGCCCCATTTCATCCTTGTACCAACACAGCGCCATGCTGCCGGTCAGGGCGATGAACACCCGCACGCTGTAGCTGAATTTATCCAGCGCCCAGAGGCGACGCAGAGACTGACTTAAGGGGGTCGATGACATGAAGTGCGAGGGCCTTCCGAGGCAATGACGCTAAATTGAGCCAGTAATGACGTCGACGCAATGGCGCCGATCACATCTGACAGCAAAATCTGTTCCCTGTTATCACACATGATCAATGTAGGAGTGAGCCTGCTCGCGATGAGGGCGTTACATTCAACATCTCTATCGACTGTTACACCGCTATCGCGAGCAGGCTCACTCCTACATGGGTTTTGTGTTGCTTCAGACGAATTGCGCGGCAGCGTAACCCGAGGCCCAGGCCCACTGGAAGTTGAAACCACCCAGATGCCCAGTCACGTCGAGCACTTCGCCGATGAAATACAGCCCTGGGCTTTTCAGCGATTCCATGGTCTTGGATGACACCTCGTTGGTATCGACGCCGCCCAAGGTCACTTCAGCGGTGCGATAGCCTTCAGTGCCGGCCGGAACCACTTTCCAGCTCGCCAGTTTTTCGGCGATGTCGGCAATTTCGGCGTGGGTGTATTGCTTCATCGGTTTGGAGACGAACCAGTTGTCTGCCAGCAGGTTGGCCATCTTCTTGGTGAAGATTTCCCCCAACAGGGTTTTCAGCTCGCTGTTCGGACGTTCGGCTTGCTGCTGTTGCAGCCAGGTCGGCACGTCATGGTCCGGCATCAGGTTGATCTCTACCGTGTCGCCGGATTCCCAGAACGATGAAATCTGCAAAATCGCCGGACCACTGAGGCCGCGGTGGGTGAACAGGATGTTCTCGCGGAAACTCTGCTCATTGCAGCTCACCAGGCAATCCACCGACGTACCGGACAGTTCGGTGCAAAGCTCCTTGAGCTGATCGGTGATGGTGAACGGCACCAGCCCGGCGCGGGTCGGCAGCAAGTCGTGACCGAACTGCTTGGCCACCTGATAACCGAAACCGGTCGCACCCAGCGTCGGGATCGACAAGCCGCCAGTGGCGATCACTAACGATTCGCAGGTGATCTGATCGAGGGTGGTTTGCAGCAGGTAGCCGCTTTCCATTTTCTCGAGGTGCTGGATCGAGGTGTCCAGGTGCAGGCTGACGCCGACCTGATCGCACTCGTTGAGCAGCATTTCAAGGATGTCGCTGGATTTGTTATCGCAGAACAGCTGGCCGAGTTTCTTCTCGTGGTACGGCACGCCGTGTTTGGCGACCATGCCGATGAAATCCCACTGGGTGTAGCGCGCCAGGGCGGATTTGCAGAAGTGCTCGTTCTGCGAGAGGAAATTGCCCGGTTCGGTGTACATGTTGGTGAAATTACAGCGTCCACCGCCCGACATCAGGATTTTCTTGCCGGCCTTGTTCGCATGGTCGAGCAACATCACCTTGCGCCCGCGCCCGGCGGCGGTCAGCGCACACATCAAACCTGCGGCGCCAGCGCCAATGATCACGACTTCGGTAGAGCGCAAAACGGTGTCCTCACAAATCTCAAAGCTGACCCGCCACCTGTAGGAGCGAGGCTTGCCCGCGAAGAACGATAACTTGGTCTATCTGATTCACCGTGTAATCGTTTTTCGCGGGCAAGCCTCGCTCCTACAGGGGCGGTGGCGGTTTTACAGGATACGAACGCGCAGCGAACGGCCTTTGATCTTGCCGTCATTCAGACGCTGCAAGGCTTGCTTGGCGATCCCGCGTTCCACAGCCACATAGGCCTGGAAGTCGAAAATCGCGATCTTGCCGACCTGAGCGCCGGGAATACCGGCATCGCCCGTCAGTGCGCCAAGAATGTCGCCCGGACGCACCTTGTCTTTACGGCCAGCGCCGATGACCAGCGTGCTCATCACCGGCAGCAGCGGTGTGCCGCCCTGGGATTTGAGGTTATCCAGCTGGTCCCAGCTCAACGGCGACTTCTGCAGTAGCTCGATGGCTTGGGCGCGGTGCGCTTCGGACGGTGCGACCAGGCTGATCGCAATCCCTTTCTCACCAGCACGACCGGTACGGCCGACACGGTGGATGTGGATTTCCGAATCACGGGCCAGTTCGACGTTGATCACCATGTCCAGCGCATCGATGTCCAGACCGCGAGCGGCGACGTCGGTGGCGACCAGTACCGAGGTACTGCGGTTGGCGAACATGGCCAATACCTGGTCGCGGTCACGCTGTTCCAGATCGCCATGCAGGCCGACGGCGGAGATGCCTTTGGAGGTCAGGTGATCAACGGTTTCCTGAACCTGCTGCTTGGTGAAGCAGAAGGCGACACAGGAGGCCGGACGGTGATGCGCGAGGACTTTGACCACGGCGTCCATGCGCTCTTCCGGGGAAATCTCGTAGAAGCGCTGCTCGATCTGCGTGTCGTCGTGGAACGCCTCGGCCTTGACGATCTGCGGGTTGCGCATGAACTTCGCAGCCAGTTGCTTGATGCCCGTCGGATAGGTGGCGGAGAACAGCAGGGTCTGGCGACGCTCCGGGCACTGGGCGATGATTTCTTCGATGGAATCGTAGAAACCCATGTCGAGCATGCGGTCGGCTTCGTCGAGGATCAGTGTGTTCAGGCCATGGAGAATCAGCGAACCCTTGCGCAGATGCTGCTGAATACGGCCCGGGGTGCCGACGATGATGTGCGCGCCATGCTCCAAAGAGCCGATCTGCGGGCCGAAAGCCACACCGCCGCACAGGGTCAGGATCTTGATGTTGTCTTCAGCGCGGGCCAAACGACGGAGTTCCTTGGCGACCTGGTCGGCCAGCTCGCGAGTCGGGCAAATGACCAGTGCCTGGCAACCGAAGAAGCGCGGATTGATCGGGTTCAGCAGGCCGATACCGAAGGCGGCGGTCTTGCCGCTGCCGGTCTTGGCCTGGGCGATCAGGTCCATCCCCTTGAGGATCACCGGCAAGCTTTGCGCCTGGATCGGCGTCATCTGGGCATAACCGAGGGAGTCGAGGTTAGCCAGCATGGCGGCGGACAGCGGCAAAGTATTAAAAGCGGTGGCGATGGTGGTCACGGGACTGGCCTGCAAAACAAAATGTCGCGCAGTGTACCAGCCCGGTGGCCATTCGCCCTAAGGCTCTATGTGTTCTTCCGGACGCTTGACGCGCCGTCCGTCTTCCTTTGAGAGCTGGGAGAAGATGGTTGCAGCGAGCATCGCCATGATCCCGACCGTCACAAAAGTCAGCTGGAACGCGCCCAGAACGGTGTCCACGCCGTCGTTGCCGATCTCCGCCGTGAAGCCGCCGAGCAGCGCACCGGCACACGCAACACCCAGGCTCAGGGACAATTGCGCGACCACCGACAGCAAGCTATTGCCGCTACTGGCGCTGGCATCGTCGAGGTCGATCAGGGTTACGGTGTTCATCGCGGTGAACTGCAACGAGTTGATCGCCCCCAGAATCGACAGCATCACCAACAGCAGCCAGTACGGCGTTTGTTCGCTGACCAGCCCCATGCTGGCCAGCATCAACCCCAGCGCCAAGGTGTTGCCGGTCAGCACAATGCGATAGCCCAGACGCTCGATCAGCGGTCGCGCCACCGATTTGGCGACCATCGCTGCCGCCGCCAACGGCAGCATGCTCATCCCGGCCTGGGACGGCGAGTAACCCAGCGCCACTTGCAACAGTAACGGCACGAGAAACGGTAGGGCGCCGCTGCCCAGTCGGGCGAACAGGTTGCCGAGGATGCCCACGGCAAACGTCCGGGTCTTGAACAACGACGGTGCGAACAGCGGATTTTCGATGTGCCCGGCCCGCAACCAATACGCCGCCAGACACGCCATGCCGGCGAACAGCAGCAACATCACGCGCAAGTGCGGCAGGTGCAATTCGCCGAGGCCTTCCATGGCGATGGTGATCAGCACCATCGCCGCGCCGAACAGTAAAAAGCCCAGGCTATCGAAGCGGGTGCGTTCGGTGCCGCGCAGGTCGGGGATGAATTTCCACACCGCGTAACAACCGACAGCGCCCACCGGCAGGTTGATCAGGAAGATCCAGTGCCACGTCAGGTATTCCACCATCCAACCGCCCATGGTCGGGCCGATCAACGGGCCGAGCAGGCCGGGAATGGTGATGAAACCCATGATCCGCACCAGATCCGAGCGCGGGTAGGCACGCAGTACCACCAACCGTCCGACCGGCAACATCAGCGCACCGCCCAGGCCCTGAATCACCCGCGCGCCATTCAACATGCTCAGGGTGCTCGACAGTGCGCAGAGCAATGAGCCGAGGCTGAATAGCAGGATCGCGCTGAAGAAGATTTTCTTGGTGCCGAAACGGTCGGCAATCCAGCCCGAGGCGGGGATCAGCAAGGCGACGGTGAGCATGTAGGCGATGATCACGCCCTGCATGCGCAGCGGGTCTTCGGCCAGGTCGCGGGCCATGGCGGGCAGGGCGGTGTTGAGGATGGTCCCGTCGAGGGATTGCATGAAGAACGCGATGGCGACGACCCACGGCACCCAACGGGCGGTGACAGCGTCGAGAGGCGGGCGGTTGGGCATGGGACCTCTTGTGGGTTGAAATTAATGCAAGGTCAAGGCTGGCACTGACTCTGTGGCGAGGGAGCTTGCTCCCGCTCGGCTGCGAAGCAGTCGTAAATCCTGAGAATGCGGTTTAACTGGTAAACCGCATATACCGGTTTGGGGCTGCTTCGCAGCCCAGCGGGAGCAAGCTCCCTCGCCACAGGGTTTTGTGTTTACAACGTAAGGGTTAGTCGGCTGACTAACGCACCTGGCAACAACGCCGACGCCGTAGCCCGCTGGCTGTAGGTACTGGCCGACAGCAACAACTCTCGCTCCTCGGTCAACGCTTCCAGCTGCGATCCCAGCAAACTGTAGGCACTGTCATCAAACCGCATGGTGCTCACCGGCGCCTGAATCTCGCCGTTCTCGACCCAGAAGGTCGCAAACCGCGTCATGCCGGTCAGGCGTGCCGCCGGTTGGTCCGAGTAGTTCAGGTACCAGAGGTTGCTGATGTACAGGCCCGTGCCCAGTTGCTTGAGAATCTCTGCATCTGGCAACGTGCCGGCGGCCATGTTCACTGCGCTCGGCATTTCACCGCCGCTGGCGCCGTTGGCGGTCAGGCCGTACTCGGCCGCACTGCGTGAGCTGACCATCTGCGCGCCGGCCTTGCCGTCGACGATCAACCCCAGATCGCCGCGCGGATAACCTTCGCCGGAGAATGCCGGGCTCAACGAACCGCTGACCTTTTCATCGACCGACACCAACGGACTGAACGCACTGTCGCCCGCGTAAAGCTTCTGCAGCGGACTGTTTTTGCTGGCAATCGACTGCGCCGAGAAACCGCCCCAGCCCAGCATGTCCATGATTTCTCCCAGGGCTGCCGGCGCCAGATAGGCGCGGTACTGACCGGGCGCGAGGGTGTGTTGCGGTCTGCCGAGAAACGCCAACTGCTCGCGCGCCTGCGCAAAGCGCTTGGCAAACCCTTCGCTGTTCCAGTCGTGCCCGGCGTAACTGGCTTTCACCGCCTGACCGTTGTCATGGAACAGGCTGAAATCGAAGTTGAAGCTGTTGGCCTGATGCCAGCCGAACGCGCCCGAAGAACTGGCAAAGCCGCGACTGATCGGGCCGGCGGCGTAGAAACCGACCAGGTCCAGCCCTTCGGCCGCCTGGGTTATTTCAGCGACCACCTGCTCGGTCTCTGGTAGCGGATGCGCCTGAACGTTCTTGCTCTGCCAGCCGTTGTGGTTGAGCAGCAGGTACGGATCCTGCGGCAGCAGCGGCAAGGTTTCGCGCAACTGTTGCAGACCTTCGGCCAGACGCTGAACGTCGACTTGCGCATCACCGGAAAGGGTGATGTTCAGGTCGGCATGCCGACCGTCGTTGATCAGTTTGAAACCGACGCTTGCCTGCTGCACCTGACCGGCCTGACGAACCTTGGCGTGGTTGAAACGCACGAAGGCCGAGGATTCGGCGGCGTAACTGAGAGTGAACTGTTCCGGCTCGCGAATCGCATCGCGCAGCCAATTGACCAAGGCCTTGAACGCATCGGCCTGACTTTTTGAAGTACTCATCAGGCATCCCCCCCAAACACATCAACGTTGCTGAACACACAGGCCGGCGAGGCATGGCCGACGCGGATCACCTGATTCGGTTCGCCCTTGCCACAGTTCGGCGTGCCCAGGACCTTGACGGTGTTCGCATCGCCGACGGCGCTGAGGCTTTTCCAGAACTGAGCGGAAATCGCCCGGTAGTTGGGGTTCTTCACCACGCCTTTGAGTTCGCCGTTTTCGATCAACTGAGCCCACTCGCAACCGAACTGGAATTTGTTGCGCGCATCGTCGATGGACCACGAGCGATTGGTCGACATCATGATCCCGTGTTCGATGTTGCCGATCAGTTGCTCCAGCGGTTGATCGCCGGGCTCGATGTTCAGGTTGGCCATGCGGTCGATGGGCGGACGGTTCCAACCGCAAGCGCGGCTGTTGGCGACGCCTTCCATACCGGCACGGAATTGCGACAGCGCGCCGCCCAATGGGCGCAGCAGCAAACCTTCTTTGATCAGAAACTGTTTGCTCGCCGCAGTGCCGTCGTCGTCATGCCCGTAGCTGGCGAGTTGTTCGGGAATGTCCGGGTCGAAGGTTACGTTCAGCAGTTTCGAGCCGTATTGCAGGCTGCCGAAGTCTTCTGCCTTGACGAAGCTGGTGCCGGCGTAATTGCGCTCGTCACCGAGGATGCGATCCAGCTCCAACGGGTGACCGATGGATTCGTGGATCTGCAGCATCATTTGGTCCGGCATCAACAGCAGGTCGCGCGGACCTTCCGGGGTGTTCGGCGCCAGCAGCAATTGCAGCGCCTGATCGGCGACTTTTGAGCCGGCACCGACCAGGCCGCAGCGACTGATCACATCAAAGCCGCCTTGTTGGCCGAAATTTTCGCGGCCCAGGGTGCGAGTCTGGCTGTCATTGCCGTCGTAGGCGGTGACGTCCACGCTCGGGTAGACGAAACGCTGGGCCTGGCGCAGTTCGGCGCCGGCGCTGTTGAGGTAGATCTGCTCGACGTTAGTGATGCCGATGCTCACCTGCCAGTTCACCAGTCGCTCGTCCTTGGGCACGGACGCGGATTCGGCGCCGAGCAGTTGGTAGCAATCGCTCAGGGACGGGAAGGGCTGGTCCAGGTTCGGCGAAAAGTAATCGGCGCGATCGCTGGAGACGGCTTGCTCGCGCAGGTCGAGCAGGGCGTGGGGCTTGAGTCGGCGGGCTTGTTGCTCGGCTCGCTCCAGCGCGGCTTGCAGGCCGGATTGCGACAGGTCGTTGGTCGCGGCATAGGCTTCGACGCCGTTGACCCGAACGGTCAGCATCGCGCCTTCGTCACGGCTCAGGCTGGGAGGTTCAGCGACGTTTTTGCGCACCGACAGGTACTGGCCGGACTCGCGCACGTAACGCAGCGAAAAGAATTCAGCGCCCGTGCGCAAGGCAGCGAAGCGCTGCTTGAGCTGGGGGTGGAAATCGAACATTCGGGAACCTCCTTGGTATGGAGTGGCGGTGCAGCGGTGTTGCGAAGGGGGGGTGAAACGTTTGCGTGGCGCTAGATTAGGCCTGTGCGGGGGGTAGGATCAAGCTTGGATCGGTGTAGGAAAGGATTACTTCGGGAGGTGTGGTGCTTGGTCGGGCGTCTTCGCGGGCAAGCCTCGCTCCTACAGGGAATCGCGTTCTCCTGTAGGAGCGAGGCTTGCCCGCGAAGGGCGCGCCTCGGTGTAACGGTCTTACTGAGCAGTCAGGCTCACATCCCGCAACGGCTTGCCACGCACCGGCGCATCGCCGGCCACGAAGTAGGCGGCCTTGCTACGCGGCAATGGCTTGCGACCACGGATCTTGTCGGCGATTTTCTCGGCGATCATGATCGTTGGCGCGTTCAGGTTGCCGGTGGTGATGATCGGCATGATCGAGGCATCGACCACACGCAGGCTCTGCATACCGTGCACACGACCTTCAGCGTCAACCACGGCCATTTCGTCGGTGCCCATCTTGCACGAGCAGGACGGGTGGAACGCGGTTTCGGCGTGTTCACGGATGAACTTGTCGAGCTGCTCATCGGTTTGCACCTCGATGCCCGGGCTGATTTCGCGGCCACGGAAAGCATCCAGTGCAGGCTGTTGCATGATTTCACGGGTCAGGCGGATGCCGTCGCGAAATTCCTGCCAGTCCTGCTCGGTGGCCATGTAGTTGAACAGGATGCTCGGGTACTCGCGCGGATCCTTGGACTTGGCCTGGACGCGACCGCGGCTCGGCGAACGCATGGAACCCATGTGCGCCTGGAAACCGTGCTCTTTCACACCGTTGCTGCCGTTGTAGTTAATCGCGACCGGGAGGAAGTGGTACTGGATGTTCGGCCAATCGAATTCCGGACGGGTACGGATGAAACCGCCGGCTTCGAACTGGTTGCTGGCGCCGATGCCGGTGCCTTTGAACAGCCACTCGGCACCGATGGCCGGTTGGTTGTGCAGCAGCAGCGACGGGTACAGCGAGACCGGTTGGGTGCACGCGTATTGCAGGTACAACTCGAGGTGATCCTGCAGGTTTTCACCCACGCCCGGCAGGTCATGGACCACCGGGATGTCGAGTTTTTTCAGCAGTTCGGCCGGGCCGACGCCGGAGCGCTGCAGAATCTGCGGCGAAGCGATGGCGCCGGAGCACAGCAGCACTTCTTTGCGGGCGCGGGCTTCAACGCGCTCTTCAGCGGCGCCGATCAGGTAACGCACGCCGACCGCACGCTTGCCTTCGAACAGGATCTTGTCGGTCAGGGCGTGGGTGACGATGGTCAGGGTCGAGCGCTTCTTGGCGATGTCCAGGTAACCGCGAGCGGTGCTGGCGCGACGGCCGTTCGGCGTCACGGTGCGGTCCATCGGACCGAAACCTTCCTGCTGGTAACCGTTGAGGTCTTCGGTACGCGGGTAACCGGCTTGCACGCCGGCTTCAACCATTGCGTTGAACAGCGGGTTATTGCCGGCTTTTGGCGTGGTCACGCTGACCGGACCGTCACCACCGTGGTAGTCGTTCGGGCCGATGTCGCGGGTTTCAGCCTTGCGGAAATACGGCAGGCAGTTCAGGTAGTCCCAGTCTTCCAGACCTGGCAGTTTGGCCCAGTTGTCGTAGTCCATCGCGTTGCCGCGGATGTAGCACATGCCGTTGATCAGCGAAGAACCACCCAGGCCCTTGCCGCGACCGCATTCCATCCGGCGACCGTCCATGTGTGGCTCTGGATCGGTTTCGTAGGCCCAGTTGTAGCGACGACCTTGCAGCGGGAACGCCAGGGCGGCCGGCATTTGCGTGCGGAAATCCATCCGGTAGTCCGGGCCGCCTGCTTCGAGCAGCAGGACGGTGACGCCTTCGTCTTCAGTCAGACGGGTCGCCAGGGTGTTACCGGCCGAGCCGGCACCGATGATGATGTAATCGAATTCTTGGGACATTGAATGCACCCTCTTTGAAGTTGGTCTCAGGTCACCTGTAGCAGCTGCCGAGGTACGAGGCTGCGTTGGGTCGCGCAGCGGCCCTCTGAGGGCGGTCCTGCGGACGCGCAACGCAGCCTCGTGCCTCGGCAGCTGCTACAGGGTTTTCAGCCGGGGCTTAGAACACCGAGGCGTAATCGCCCAGTTCGACCTGTACCGATTTGATGCGTGTGAAGTTGTTCAGCGAGCTGATGCCGTTCTCACGGCCCACGCCCGACTGCTTGTAGCCACCGACCGGCATCTTCGCGTCGGATTCGCCCCAGGCGTTGATCCAGCAGATACCGGCTTCCAGTTGGTGAATCACGCGGTGGGCGCGGTTCAGGTCCTTGGTGACGACACCGGCGGCCAGGCCGAACTCGGTGTCGTTGGCGCGACGGATCACTTCTTCTTCGGTTTCGTAAGTCAGGATGCTCATCACCGGGCCGAAGATTTCTTCGCGAACGATGGTCATCTCGTCGGTGCAGTCAGTGAACACGGTCGGTGCCACGAATGCGCCTTTGGCGAATTCGCCTTCGGTCAGACGGCTGCCGCCGCACAGAACGCGAGCGCCTTCTTCCTTACCTTTGGCGATGTAGCCCAGCACGCTTTCCATGTGGGCGAAGCTGACCAGAGGACCGAAGTTGGTGTTCTCGTCTTCCGGGTTGCCGACGCGGATGCGCGCAACGCGCTCAACGATCTTGGCTTCGAACGCAGCCTTCAGGTGGCTCGGCACGAACACGCGAGTGCCGTTGGTGCAGACCTGACCGGAGCTGTAGAAGTTGGCCATCATCGCGGTATCAGCAGCGCGATCGAGGTCGGCGTCGTCGAAAATGATCAGCGGGGATTTGCCGCCCAGTTCCATGGTCACGTCTTTCAGCGACGAGGCAGAAGCGCTGGCCATGACCTTCTTGCCGGTGTCGGTGCCGCCGGTGAAGGAGATTTTTTCGATGCGTGGGTGTTCGGTCAGCCAGGTGCCGACTTCACGGCCGCTGCCGGTCAGTACGTTGAACACGCCAGCCGGAACGCCTGCTTCGGTGTAGATCTCGGCCAGTTTCAGCGTGGTCAGGGAAGTGACTTCGCTTGGCTTGAAGATCATCGCGTTACCGGCCGCCAGGGCAGGTGCGGATTTCCACAGGGCGATCTGGATCGGGTAGTTCCACGCGCCGATACCGGCCACGACGCCCAGCGGCTCGCGACGGGTGTAGACGAACGAAGTGGTGCGCAGCGGGATTTGCTCGCCTTCGATGGCCGGAACCAGGCCTGCGTAGTACTCCAGCACGTCAGCGCCGGTGACGATGTCGACGTACTTGGTTTCGGAGAACGACTTGCCGGTGTCCAGTGTTTCCAGGGCGGCGAGTTCATCGTTGCGCTCGCGCAGGATGTCGACGGCACGACGCAGGATGCGCGAACGCTCCATGGCGGTCATTGCAGCCCAGATTTTCTGGCCCTTTTCGGCGCTGACGACGGCGCGCTCAACGTCTTCTTTGGTCGCACGTTGTACGGTTGCGAGGACTTCACCGTTAGCCGGGTTGATGGCTTCGAAGGTGGCGTCGCTGCTGGCGTCGGAGTAGCCGCCATCGATGTAGAGTTTTTGCAGTTCGAAACGGGCCATATAGTCCTCGCAAGAGCATAAGTGGGTTGGCGGTAACCACTGGGCGTGCCTTATAGCTTGGGCAACGCTGGTCAGTGGCGGTTCAGGTGCTGAGCGGTTCTGTGTGCTCTAACTCACCTGCTTGGCCAGTTGGAAATCCATGTATTCGTAAGCGATCTGGTGCGCTTGCCCGGTGTCGAAAGCATCTCCCGACAGCGCGCCGCGCAACCACAAACCGTCAATGAGGGCTGCCAGGCCGCGGGCTGCACTGCGCGCGTCATCGAGCGGCAATACACGGCGGAACTGGCAGCACAGGTTGGAATACAGACGGTGATCGTTGATCCGCTGCAACCTGTGCAAAGACGGGTGGTGCATGCTGGTGGCCCAGAAGGCCAGCCAGGTTTTCATTGCCGGGCCATTGACCTGGCTGGCGTCGAAGTTGCCTTCGATAATCACCTGGAGGTGCGCCCGCGGGCTGCTGTCCTCCAGCGCCTGACGGCGCGCGGTGACGTTCTCGCTGAGGACACTCATCAGGTACTGCGCCGTGGCAGCAATCAGGCCGTTTTTGTCCTGAAAATAGTGACTGATGATGCCATTCGAGACACCGGCCAAACGGGCGATCAGCGCAATGCTGGCGTCCCCCATGCCGACCTGATCGACCGCCTGCAATGTGGCTTCGATCAATTGCTGGCGGCGGATGGGTTGCATACCGACCTTGGGCATCTTGCACATCTCCTTAGGCCTTCCGGTGGACGTGAAACGTCTATCGGATTGAAGGCCAGTCTATTTTGTTTTGATTGAACGTTCAATCAACAAAGAATAAGATCTGCGACAATTCGTCGCTGCCTACAGGTTTTTCCTACATGTAGTGGGCGGAAAAACGACATCCCAAAACGCTCGAAACCCATGCGCACTGGCGCTCCCGGGCTTCGGGCTTTTTTCGGGCTGTCTTTATATCACCCGCTGGTCGGCTGCCAACTAAGCGATTGGTCGGGTAACGCGTTGCCTTGTGTTTTTCTCTCGCACTGCCTGGAGCATCTGTGCCATGAGTTCTGCCTCTCTTATAAAGACCCCACCCGAGAAGGTGACGGTCAACGGTTGGGTGTTCTACACCTCTACCGCGTTGATCCTGTTGTTGACCGCCATTCTGATCATCGCCCCGCAAGAGGCCGGCAGATTGCTCGGTATTGCCCAGGCCTGGTTGTCCCGCAGCTTCGGCTGGTACTACATGGTGGTGATCGCCGCTTACCTGGTCTTCGTGGTCGGCCTGGCGTTTTCGTCCTACGGCAAGCTCAAACTGGGCAGCAAGGACGACACCCCGGACTTCAGCTACGGCGCCTGGGCGGGGATGCTGTTCTCGTCGGGTATCGGCATCTCGCTGCTGTACTTCGGTGCATCCGAGCCGCTGGACCACTATTTCAATCCGCCGGAAGGCGTGGCTGCCAGCAACATGGCCGCCCGTCAGGCCGTTCAGCTGACGTTCCTGCACTGGGGCCTGCATGGCTGGGCGATCTACGCATTGGTCGGCCTGGCCGTGGCGTACTTTGCTTACCGTCATAACCAGCCGCTGGCGTTGCGTTCGGCGCTGTATCCGCTGGTGGGCGAGCGTTGGGTCAAAGGCGCGGCCGGTCATGCGGTGGACGGCTTTGGCATGTTCGTGACCCTGCTGGGTCTGGTGACGAACCTGGGGATTGGTTCGCTGCAAGTGTCGTCGGGCCTTGAAAACCTGTTCGGCATGGAACACAGCAACACCAACCTGCTGATCGTGATCATCGTAATGAGCACC
Organism: Pseudomonas silensiensis; assembly: GCF_050434865.1. Classification (NCBI taxonomy): domain Bacteria; kingdom Pseudomonadati; phylum Pseudomonadota; class Gammaproteobacteria; order Pseudomonadales; family Pseudomonadaceae; genus Pseudomonas; species Pseudomonas silensiensis. Next base: position 168,870 of record NZ_JBNDJH010000006.1, on the reverse strand, counting down.
GTGGCGACCATCGCGGCTGTGTCGGGTGTGGAAAACGGCATCCGCCGTCTGTCCAACCTGAACATCGTGCTGTTCAGCGGCCTGCTCATTTTTGTGTTGCTGTTCGGCCCAACCTTGCACCTGCTGAACGGCTTCGTGCAAAACATCGGCGACTACCTGAACGGCGTGGTGCTGAAGACCTTCGACCTCTATGTGTACGAAGGCGACACTGAGAAGTCTGATCGCTGGTTGGGCCTGTGGACCCTGTTCTACTGGGCCTGGTGGATTTCCTGGGCCCCATTCGTGGGTATGTTCATCGCGCGTATCTCCCGTGGTCGCACGGTGCGTGAACTGGTGGCCGGCGTGCTGCTGATTCCACTGGGTTTCACCCTGGCGTGGTTGTCGATCTTCGGTAACTCGGCCCTGGACCTGGTGATGAACCATGGGGCGGTGGAACTCGGCAAGACGGCGCTGGAACAGCCGTCCATGGCGATCTACCAACTGCTTGAGCATTACCCAGCGTCGAAAATCGTGATCGGCGTGTCGATCTTTGTCGGTTTCGTGCTGTTCCTGACCCCGGCGGATTCCGGCGCGGTGATGATGGCCAACCTTTCGTGCAAGGGCGGCAACGTCGACGAAGACGCCCCGCACTGGCTGCGGATCTTCTGGTCGGCGGTGATCACGCTGGTGACCATCGGCCTGCTGTTCGCCGGTAACTTCGAAGCCATGCAAACCATGGTAGTGCTGGCCGGTCTGCCGTTCTCGGTGGTGCTGGTGTTCTTCATGTTTGGCCTGCACAAGGCGATGCGCCAGGACGTGCAGATCGAACAGGAACAAGCGGAGCTCGCAGCCCGCGGTCGTCGTGGTTTCAGCGAGCGTTTGACGCAGCTGGACTTGCAGCCGAATCAGTCGATTGTTCAGCGCTTCATGGACAAGCAAGTCAGCCCGGCGCTGGAAGATGCGGCGGTGCAATTGCGTGGTCAGGGTCTGGATGTACAGACGTTGCTGGGCAAGTCGAAACGCTGCATGGGCCTGCGGATCGAGATGGAAGAGGGCAACCCTTTTGTCTACGAAGTCAGCCTGGACGGCTATCTGGCAGCGGCGAGTGACACGGTGTCGGCCGAAAGCGCTGATGAACCGCGCGCACGTTACTACCGCGCCGAGGTGTACCTGCACAACGGCAGCCAGGACTACGACTTGATGGGCTTCACTCAGGATCAGATCACCCGTGACGTGCTCGATCAGTTTGAAAGCCATCGGCAGCTCCTTGGCCGGGTTTATAGCTGAGAACAGAAGTGATGCGGTAAAGCTGTTGTGGCGAGGGAGCTTGCTCCCGCTGGGTTGCGAAGCGACCCCAAGAAATTGTGAGTGCTGCGCACTCAAGCGGGAGCAAGCTCCCTCGCCACAGTTGTCAGCATTCCAAGCTGAATATCTGCACAAACAAAAACGCCGCGATCCTCTCGCGGCGTTTTTGTGTGTGTTGCCTTACCCCAGGTTCTTGCCAAGCAGTGCGTGATACAGCTCGCTATCACCCAGAATCCCGACAACCTTGTTGTTGTCGTGCAGCACCAGCTTATTACCCGTCTGATAGCGAATCTGCAGCGCGTCGCGCATGCCGATGTTCGAATCCACCAGCGTTGGACGACGACCCAGGCCTTCAACCGCTTGCCCTGGAATCCAGTTCTGCAGGTCCAGAATCGCCCCGTTCTGGCGGGCGCCTTTGATGGTGTTGCCTTCGGCCAGGTCCAGCCACGAATCGCCGCCCGGATCGAGGCAGACGGAGCCGTTGATGCGTTTGCAATTGTCCAGGGTGCGCATCAGGCTGCGACCGCAGAGAACGTTCAGCGGGTTGGTGTGGGCCACGAAGGTCCGTACGTAGTCGTCCGCCGGGTTCAGCACGATCTCTTCAGGTTTGCTGTACTGAATGATCCGACCGTCTTTCATGATCGCAATACGGCTGCCGAGCTTCAGGGCTTCATCGAGGTCGTGGCTCACGAAAACGATGGTCTTGCTCAGCTTGCGTTGCAGTTCCAGCAGTTCGTCTTGCAGGCCTTGGCGGATCAGCGGGTCGAGTGCCGAGAACGGTTCGTCCATCAGCAGGATGTCGGCGTCCATCGCCAAAGCACGGGCCAGGCCCACGCGTTGTTGCATACCACCGGACAGCTCGTTGGGTTTCTTGTTGCGCCATTGGGTCAGGCCCACCAGCTCAAGCTTCTCATCCACCAGTTTGCGGCGTTCTTTCTCAGGGCGACCCTGCATTTCCAGACCGAAACTGATGTTCTCGCGCACCGTCAACCAAGGCATCAGGGCGAACTTCTGGAACACCATCGCAATGCGCTTGGTGCGCATCATTTTCAGTTCTGCCGGGGTGCAGGAGGCGATGTCGATCTGCTTGCCTTCGTGCTCGACGAACAGTTTGCCGCGGCTGACGGTGTTGAGGCCGTTGATGCAGCGCAGCAGACTGGACTTGCCGGAGCCGGACAGGCCCATCAGTACGCAGATTTCACCTTTTTCGACGTCCAGGCTGGCCTTTTCGACCCCGACGATCTGCCCGGTCTTTTTCAGGATCTCGTTACGGGTCATGCCTTGATCCAGCAGCTTGAGTGCCTCGCGTGGATCCTTGGAGAAGATTACGTCGACGTTTTCGAAGCGAATAATGCTCATGCGTCACCCCCTACTTTAGCTTCGGGTTGTTTGCAGATACGGTCGAGCATGATCGCCAGCAGTACGATCGCCAGGCCTGCTTCGAAGCCCAGGGCGATATCAGCAGTGTTCAGTGCGTTGACCACGGGTTTGCCCAGGCCATCGGCGCCCACCAGTGCCGCGATCACCACCATCGACAACGACAGCATGATGCACTGGGTGATACCGGCCGCGATGCTTGGCATGGCGTGGGGCAGTTCGATTCGCGAGAGCAGCTGACGTCGCGAGCAGCCAAAGGCCTTGCCAGCGTCCATCAATTCTTCCGGGACATCGCGAATACCCAGGTAGGTCAGGCGGATAGGCGCGGCAATCGCGAACACCACCGTCGAGATCAAGCCCGGGACCACACCGAGACCGAAGAGGGTCAGGGTAGGAATGAGGTACACGAAGGTCGGTACGGTCTGCATCAGATCGAGCACCGGACGCATCAGTGTGTAGAACATCGGTTTGTGCGCGGCGACGATACCCAACGGCACGCCGATGACCACGCAGACCAGGGTTGCGAACAGCACCTGGGCGAGGGTTTCCATGGTTTCTTGCCAATACCCCAGGTTGAGGATCAGCAGGAAGGAGGCGATGACAAAAACGGTCAGCCCCCACTTTCGTTGAATGAAGTGAGCCAGTAGCGCGATGAGGCCGATCAATGCCAGCGGGTTGAACCAGGTCAGCGCAAAAGTCACGCCGTGGATCATCGTTTCCAGTGACACGGCGATTGCGTCGAAGGTGCTGGCGCCGTGTTGCGTCAACCATTCAACGAAGCCCGCGATGTACTGGCCTAAAGGTATTTTCTGATCAATCAGCATGGTAGTGAACGTCCGCATGCAAGGAAATAAACAGCCCGGGCGAGCGAACTCGCCCGGCGTAAGCGATTACTGCGCGAGCTTGGCTTTCACGGCCTCCAGGCCTGGTTTACCGTCAATGGTGGTCACGCCAGCGAGCCAGGTATCGAGGACCTGTGGATTCTTTTTCAGCCAGGCCTTGGCGGCCGCGTCAGGCTTCATTTTGTCGTCCAGGACGTTGCCCATCAGGGTGCTTTCCATGTTCAGCGTGAACTGCAGGTTTTTCAGCAACTGACCCACGTTGCTGCATTCCTGCGCATAGCCCTTGCGGGTGTTGGTGTAGATGGTTGCCTGGCCGAAGTTCGGGCCGAAATACTCGTCGCCGCCGGTCAGGTACTTCATCTTGAAACGTGTGTTCATCGGGTGTGGTTCCCAGCCCAGGAACACCACGGCGGTGTTGCGGCGCTGGGCGCGATCGACTTGCGAGAGCATGCCTGCCTCGCTGGACTCGACCACCTTGAAGCCGGCGTCTTTCAAGCCGAAGGCGTTCTTGTCGATCATGCTCTGGATCAGGCGGTTGCCGTCGTTGCCTGGTTCGATACCGTAGATCTTGCCGTCGAGTTCTTTCTTGAACTTGGCGATGTCGGCGAAATCTTTCAGACCTTTGTTATACAACTCTTCGGGGACGGCGAGTGTGTATTTTGCGTTTTCCAGGTTGGCGCGCAGGGTGTCCACGGTGCCGGCATCTCGGTAGGCCTTGATGTCGTTTTCCATGGTCGGCATCCAGTTACCCAGGAATACGTCCATGTTCTTGCCGTCGGCCAGGGACTTGTAGGTCACCGGTACGGAAATCATCGTGGTTTTGGTCTTGTAGCCGAGGGCATCGAGGACGACGCTGGTGGTGGCGGTGGTGACAGTAATGTCAGTCCAGCCGACATCGGAGAAGTTTACGGTGCTGCATTGAGCCGGTTCGGCGGCTTGAGCCAGAAACGGCAGACTCAGCATGGCGGCCAACAACAACGACGGGGAACCTTTCATGGATGGACTCCTTGGTGTTTTTTTTGGCAGTGTTCCGACTGGACCACCGCACTTATAGGTTGCGGTTGGATGGCGTTTTGGAGACATCTCTACCACGGCGCCTTGCAATCGAGTCGATACGATCATGTACCAGTGAAAATCTGACGCCTACAGGGTGCGTCGTAACCAGTACAGGGATGGTCGCATCCAGTGTCGGTGACGTCGTTTACAGCTTTTTTCAGCCCCCTTTGCTCCTCTGATCCGCAAAAAAACGGCGAAAACGCAGCGTCAAAGCCTCGCGGCGTTGGTGAGCATGAGTGCGTCGGTGTGAGACGTCGAACGACATGACAAAAGCCTGATGATGCGGCCATCTCGGCGGATTGCAGCTTGAGCGTAGCAGCTCCGTCACTGGGCGCTTTTGCGTCTGGAGTTGGCACATCCAGGAGTTCGGCAGTAATGGCTATCAGTGTTTTCGACCTGTTCAAAATCGGCATCGGCCCTTCCAGTTCGCACACCGTGGGGCCTATGCGGGCCGCGGCGTTGTTCGTGCAAGGTTTGCGTGAGCAGGGTCTTTTGGAACAAGTACGGCGCGTCGAAGTTCAGCTTTATGGGTCGTTGTCGGCCACCGGCATCGGTCACGGCAGCGACAACGCGGTGATCATGGGCCTGATGGGCGAGTGGCCGGACGCGATCGATCCGTCGCAAATCGGCATTCGCATCGAAACCCTGCGCGAAACCCACACGTTGCTCCTCGACGGCCGCTTGTCGGTCCCGTTCATCTGGGCCCGGGACATGCGCCTGATCGACGAGAACCTGCCGTTCCACCCCAACGCCATGACGCTGATCGTCGAAGGCGATGACGGTGAGCTGCATCGCGACACCTACTATTCCATCGGCGGCGGTTTTGTCGTTGATGAGGCACAGGCTTCAAGTGGTGTGGTCGATCTGGACGGCACCGTGCTGCCGTACGATTTCTCCAGCGCTGCCGAATTGCTCAGCCTCTGCAAGCAGCACAACTTGCGCGTTGCAGAGTTGATGATGGCCAATGAGAAAGTCTGGCGCAGCGAAGAGGAAATCCGCGCTGGCCTGATGACACTCTGGCGCGCCATGCAGGATTGCGTCGAACAAGGCCTCAAGCACGAAGGCATCTTGCCCGGCGGCTTGAATGTGCGCCGTCGCGCGGCCAAGTTGCACCGCAGCCTGCAAGAACTGAACAAGCCTAACGTGATCGGCTCGACCTTGAGCGCCATGGAGTGGGTCAACCTGTTCGCCCTGGCGGTCAACGAAGAAAACGCCGCTGGCGGGCGCATGGTGACGGCGCCGACCAATGGCGCGGCGGGGATCATTCCGGCGGTGTTGCACTACTTTATGAAGTTCAGTGAGGTGGTGACCGACGCCAACGTGGTCGACTATTTCCTCAGTGCGGCGGCGGTAGGGATTCTGTGCAAGAAGAACGCTTCGATTTCCGGTGCCGAAGTCGGTTGCCAGGGCGAAGTCGGTTCGGCCTGCGCCATGGCGGCGGCCGGGCTGGCGGAGATTCTGGGGGCAACGCCGGAGCAGCTGTGTAACGCGGCGGAAATCGGTCTGGAACACAACCTCGGCCTGACCTGCGACCCGGTGGGCGGGTTGGTGCAAGTGCCGTGTATCGAGCGCAATGCGATTGCCGCGGTGAAAGCCATCAACGCGGCGCAGATGGCGCTACGTGGCGACGGTCAGCACTTTATCTCGCTGGATCGGGTGATCCGCACGATGCGTGATACCGGCGCCGATATGCATGACAAATACAAAGAGACATCGCGGGGTGGGTTGGCGGTTAGCGCGGTGGAATGCTGACCTGTGGCGAGGGAGCTTGCTCCCGTTCGGCTGCGCAGCAGTCGTAAAGATTTTAGGGCCGCTTCGCGCCCCAGCGGGAGCAAGCTCCCTCGCCACACCAGACCAGTCAAAACTGCGCGCTAAGTGAACACCGGAATCTAAACGCGCCACGTTTTGGAGCGTCGCTTACAGATAAGCGACGTGTCCGTGATCCGGGATCCAGGTTGGCCATTACCGCCTGTCACCTGTGCCTTCGGTGACACTCTCCCTCAAGTCGCTGTAGCCCTGTTCCCACAAGTGCTACCGATTTGCTCACGCCCAACGGGGCAGAGCGCCTTCCGCCGATAATGGCACTTATAGCCCCTACTCCCCGCGCGTCACATTTAGACACATCGCGACGTCGTTTTCAGGAGTTATTGAACGGCTATTCAACTTTAGGCATGGCATTTGCTCTGTCATTACAAAGCCCGTCTCCCACGCGAGAACGATGGCAATAACAAGAGCCTCCGCCTGAGGCCATCACCCGCTTTGTGTGAGGAGATACCGCGATGACGACGTTCAACTCCGGGGCCCAACCCCAGAACCGTGCGCCTCAATCCATCGGCTTTCTGCTGCTGGACAATTTCACGCTTATTTCTTTGGCCTCCGCAGTAGAGCCCCTGCGTATGGCCAACCAGTTGTCCGGTCGCGAGCTGTATCGTTGGAGCACGCTTACCGTCGACGGCGGTCAGGTCTGGGCCAGTGACGGTCTGCAGATCACTCCCGATTGCTCCATGCACAAAGCGCCACCCCTGGACACCGTGATTGTCTGTGGCGGTATCGGCATCCAGCGTACTGTTACCCGGGAACACGTTTCGTGGCTGCAAAGCCAGGCGCGTCAGTCCCGTCGTCTCGGTGCGGTCTGCACCGGCAGCTGGGCCCTGGCGTGCGCCGGCCTGCTGGATGGTTTCGATTGCAGCGTGCACTGGGAATGCCTGGCCTCGATGCAGGAAGCTTTCCCGCGTGTGGCCATGAGTACCCGTCTGTTCACCCTCGACCGTAACCGTTTCACCAGCTCCGGTGGCACCGCGCCGCTGGACATGATGCTGCACCTGATCAGCCGCGATCACGGCCGTGAACTGTCCGCTGCGATTTCGGAGATGTTTGTCTACGAGCGTATCCGCAACGAGCAGGATCACCAGCGTGTGCCGCTCAAGCACATGCTCGGCACCAACCAGCCGAAGTTGCAGGAAATTGTCGCGCTGATGGAGGCCAACCTCGAAGAGCCGATCGACCTCGACGAGCTGGCGGTGTACGTCGCCGTGTCGCGTCGTCAGCTGGAGCGGCTGTTCCAGAAATACCTGCACTGCTCGCCGTCGCGTTACTACCTGAAACTGCGCTTGATCCGCGCCCGGCAGCTGCTCAAGCAAACGCCGATGTCGATCATCGAAGTGGCGTCTGTTTGTGGTTTCGTGTCCACGCCGCACTTCTCCAAGTGCTACCGCGAATACTTCGGCATTCCGCCGCGTGACGAACGCGTAGGTTCCAACACCACGCAACAAGTGGCGATGATGCCGCTGCCGCAAGCATTGGTGCTGTCGCCGTTGTCCGGGCCGTTGTCGGCGTTGAGCCAGGCGCGTAACGAGTCGACGTTCGCCAGCGTAAGGCTTTAAACCGAGGCGCCTTCATCGCGAGCAAGCTCGCTCCCACATTGACCGAGTTCTCTCAGAAGAATGCGGTCAACTGTGGGAGCGAGCTTGCTCCGGGCGGCGATCCGACGATTGGATCTATCAGGCGCTACGGCTCTGCTGATACTCCGCCAACGCTGGCAGCAGTTGCTTGTCGATGGCCTGGCGCACGGCCGGCTGGATGGACGCGCTGCTGGTGTACATCTGCTTGACCATGGTTCGCAGTTCCATTGCCCGGTCGTTGTTCAAGCCCCGTACTGCGCATTCGCAGGCCTGCTCGGCGGTTGCGCCAGGGGGCACTGAAAATCCCAACGCCTTCAGCTGGCTCAACAGGTCTTCCTGGTCTATCAAATCGGCGTACATCATGACGCAATCCTTCTTCAGGGAACGGTGTCGTGGATCGATTCTCGTAGGGGTGCGGGGTGGCGGCAAGGACGATTTGTCGCAATGGCCGCAATACCTATGAACAGGTCGTTTTCGACTAACTTACGCAGGATGAGAGTGGGCACACTGAGGTCAGCTGGCTTCACGAAGGTTTGGTCACCCTCGCGCAACGGCTCCTCAACAGTACCCACCTCTGCCCCGATCCTGTCACGGCTTGATCGGGGTTTTTTTTGCCTGAGGTTTAACGCTGCAGGACTAGGATGCGCGACAACAACTCATCACGGTCGACATAGCAACCCTGAAAATGCCGGGCACCGGTGGCGGGGTCGAAGGCGTTGCGGGCGTGGAGGGTGCGGCGGTTGTCGAAACACCACATTTCGCCGGGATTCAGCCGCGTCATCACCCGGAATCGCGTTTCCCTGGTCATTGCAATAAAGCGGCGGTAGGCGTGATAGAGCGCGGGCATCTGCTCGGCCGACGCATCGAACGGCCCGCGCAGAAAATTTGCCATGCGGATTTCCGACACCTGCCCAAAGGCATCCAGCGCGATGATCGGTGCGAGACGGCGGTAGTCGCTGTGGCGGTCTTTGTTGCGGAACTCCACAGGGATTTCGCAAAGGCTTTTAAACGCCTCGGGATCTTCATTGCGCAAGGCTTCGGCAATGGCAAAACCGTCGACGAAAATACTCTCGCCACCCTCGGCGTCATTCACCAGGCAATGAAGGAATTGCAGTCCTGGTTGCAACTCCCGGGTCGGCAAATCGCTGTGCAGCGGCAGGTTGAAAGCGGTGTAGGCATTGCTGTCGGCATCGGCCTTGGATTGCACGTTGAACAGCACGCCAAAATTGCTCTCGCGAATGAATGAAATCCGCTGGGCGATCAGTTTCAACGAGCCCGGTTCGGTGGGCACACCGCGGACCTGAGTCAGGCCGGTATCGCGCACGGCCAGCAGCCATTGCAGCAGGGCATCGTTGTCGTTCATCAACGCCTGGTATTCGAACACCGGCAGCGTCAGGTCGCTGTTCCAGAGCTGGCTTTTTGGCTTGGCGGCCCGACGTTCGGCGCGGGACTCATCGTCGTAGGCGTGGGCCCGTAACCAGCCAGGATCGAAGCGGCTGAGATGGCCGTCTTGCCAGTCGACACGCAGGCAGCCTTCGGTATCAATGCTGACGTGCGAGGGCTTCAGGTTTTCGGCGACGTCGACGATTTCCAGCACTTGCTCACGGGTCACGGTGTAGACGCACAGCGGGCACGGACAGTTGTCGCGCAACCACTGATGATGAAAAGGGCTGACCCTGTTGTCGGCCCATGTCACTTGAATTCGGTCCGCCAGGGTTTGCACGGCGGTCAACGCGCTGATCAACGGGTAGGTACGGAAGTCGGCAAAAGCGGCGGCGGTGTTCAATGGCGATCTCCTTGTTATTTTTTAGGGGGTAACGCGATCACTCGGCCCATGTAGGCCGGGGCGGGCAGGTCGGCTTGCTCGGCGACGATGGCTTGCAGCTTGCTCAAGGTGTCTTCGCTGAACGGTGCGGAGCGCGGCCCGGCGAGGTCGACGTGCAGCAGCATTTGCTCGTTGCCCGCCAGCTCCTTCTCATCTCCAACCAGATGCAGGCTGTGGTAGAGGTGCAGGCGTTTACTGTCGTGGCCGATGATTTGGGTGTGCACTTCGACGTCGGCGTCGAGCTTCACTTCGTGCAGGTAATTGAGGTGCAGTTCGAGGGTAAACAGCGAGTTGCCGCTGGCTTCGCGATTGTTGCTGTCCATGCCCAGACGATCCATCAGCGCGTCGGTGGCGTAGCTGAAAATGAGCAGGTAGAAGGCGTCGCGCAGGTGGCCGTTGTAGTCGACCCAGTCGGGGATGATTTTGGTTTGGTAGGTGGTGAGGGTGGGCATGATGGGTATCCGCTTGAGGATTTGGTTGTAATTCAAGATCCACCCCTCACCCCAGCCCTCTCCCCATAGGGGAGAGGGGGAAAGGGGGCCGATCGGGGGCTTTTCAGAACCTGAGTTCGACTCGGACTTTCAGGTCGATGGAGCTCCAAGAACACCTCGGTCAGTCCCCTCTACCCCTTGGGGAGAGGGTTAGGGTGAGGGGTGGATCTCAAACCAAGTGCAATCATTCGCTGAAGGCCATCCCATGCTTCTCTTTGGTGGTCTTCACCGCCTCCAGCACCGCCAGCAAGCAATCATCACGATAGCGCTCCAGCGCCGAAATGCTGTGCGTGCCCAACTGATCACTGGTGCCATCCACCACATCATCAATCAACTTGTCGGTCAGCTCCGGCGCCGGCAGATACGTCCAAGGCAGCTGCAACGCCGGCCCGAATTGCGCCATGAAGTGCCGCATGCCCGCATCGCCACCGGCCAGGGTGTAGGTCAAGAATGTGCCCATGAACGACCAGCGCAGGCCCGCGCCAAAGCGAATCGCATCGTCGATCTCGCCGGTGGTCGCCACACCGTCGTTGACCAGGTGCAGCGCTTCACGCCACAACGCTTCGAGCAAGCGGTCGGCGATAAAGCCGGGTACTTCCTTGCGCACATGCAGCGGACGCATGCCCAAGGACTCGTAGACTTTCATTGCTGCTTGAACGGCTTGCGGGGCGGTGTTTTTGCCGCCAACCACTTCCACCAGCGGCAGCAGGTAAACCGGGTTGAACGGGTGCCCGACCACGCAGCGTTCCGGGTGCGTCGAACTCTCGTAGAACTCGCTCGGCAACAGGCCGGAAGTACTGGAGCCAATCAAGGCATTGGGCTTGGCCGCCGCGCTGATTTTGCTGTGCAGTTCCAGTTTCAGGTCCAGACGCTCAGGGGCGCTTTCCTGAATGAAATCCGCGTCGCGAACGCATTCTTCAATGGTTGCGACAAAGCGCAGCCGATCCTGCGATGCGCCTGGCGCAAGGCCCTGTTTCTCCAACGCGCCCCAGGCATTGGCGACGCGTTTGCGCAGCGCGGCTTCGGCACCGGGCGCCGGGTCCCAGGCCACCACGTCGAGGCCGTGGGCGAGGGCGCGGGACACCCAACCGCTGCCGATGACACCGCTGCCCAAGGCTGCGAAGGTTTTGATTTCAGTGATAAAGCTCATGGCGACTTCCTAAAGAGTTCGGTGATCCCTGTGGGAGCTGGCTTGCCTGCGATGACGGTATTCCTGCCGAAGAAGATGTATCGGTAGTACCGGCGCTATCGCGGGCAAGCCCGCTCCCACAGGGTTAGGTGTAGGTGCGGGTCAACCGCGCTTGGTCAGGCCCATTTTTGCCCGGCCTTCCGCCGGGGTCAGAACACGGGCGCCGAGACGGCTGAGGATTTCCGTGGCGCGTTCGACCAGTTGGCCGTTGGTCGCCAGTACGCCCTTGTCCAGCCAGATGTTGTCTTCCAGACCGACCCGCACGTTGCCGCCGAGCAGCACCGCTTGCGCGGCCATCGGCATTTGCATGCGACCGATGCCGAAGCCAGCCCAGACCGCATTGGCAGGCAGGTTGTCGACCATGGCTTTCATGGTGGTGGTGTCGGCCGGCGCGCCCCACGGGATGCCCAGGCACAGTTGGAACAGCGGGTCGTCAAGCAGGCCTTCCTTGATCATCTGCTTGGCGAACCACAGGTGACCGGTGTCGAAAATTTCCAGCTCGGCTTTCACGCCCAGCTCTTGAATGCGTTTGGCGCCAGCGCGCAGCTGAGCCGGGGTGGACACGTAGATGGTGTCGCCGTCGCCGAAGTTCAGGGTGCCGCAATCGAGGGTGCAGATTTCTGGCAGCAGCTCTTCAACGTGGGCCAGCCGGGTCAGCGGGCCGACCAGGTCGGTGTTCGGGCCGAACTCCATCGGGTTCTCGCCAGCGCCGATTTCCAGGTCGCCGCCCATGCCGGCGGTGAGGTTGACGATGATGTCGACGTCCGCTTCGCGGATGCGCTCCATCACTTCGCGATACAGCGCTACATCACGGCTGAATTTGCCGGTTTCGGGGTTACGCACGTGGCAGTGGACCACGGTAGCGCCGGCCTTGGCAGCTTCCACGGCGGCTGCGGCGATTTGTTTCGGGGTGACCGGCACGTGTGGGCTCTTGCTGGTCGTGTCGCCAGCACCGGTGAGTGCGCAGGTGATGATGACGTCGTGGTTCATGAGGCGGTTCCTTACAGACGTGATTAGTCGATTCGCAGCCCTGTCGGGCTGCGAGTCGGTGGTTCAATCGGGTTTATTTGGTGGTCAGTTGCAGGTTTTCAGCGGCGGGCTTGCCATCGAAGGTGGTCACGCCTTCGAGCCAGCGTTGCTTGTCTTGCGGGTGATCTTTCAGCCATTGCTTGGCCGACTCGAAGGCGTCTTTGTGATCCAGCAGCGGCTGCATCATCCGGCTCTCGTCTTCGGCGGTGTAGGTCAGGTTGCTTAGCAAACGACCGATGTTCGGGCATTGCTCGGCGTATTTAGGCGCGGTGACGGTCCAGACCGTGGCCATGCCTTCGTCCGGGCCCAGAGCGTCTTCACTGCCAGTGAGATAGGTCATCTGCACGTTGACGTTCATCGGGTGCGGCGCCCAGCCGAAGAACACCACGGCCTCTTTGCGGCGCACGGCGCGATCCACCGCCGCGAGCATGCCGGCCTCGCTGGATTCGACCAGCTGGAACTTGCCAAGGCCAAACTGGTTCTTGGCGATCATCGCCTTGATCTGGGTGTTGGCGCCCGAGCCTGGCTCGATGCCGTAGATTTTTCCGCCCAGCTCTTTCTCGAACTTGGCGATGTCGGCGAAGGTTTTCAGGCCCTTGTCGGCGAGATACGTCGGTACGGCGAGGGTGGCGCGGGCGTCTTTCAGGCTTGGTGCTTCAAGCACTTTGACCTGCTTGCCATCGACGAACGGCGTGATGGTCTGGGTCATCAGCGGGTTCCAGTAGCCCAGGAACAAGTCCAGGCGCTGGTCGCGGATCCCGGCGAAGATGATTTGCTGGGAAGCGCTGGTTTGTTTGGTGTTGTAGCCGAGGCCATCGAGCAGGACTTGGGTCATGGCACTGGTGGCGATCACATCGGTCCAGTTCACGACGCCCATGCGTACGTTCTGGCATGAAGCAGGTTCGGCCGCCATGACGCTGGCGCTCAGGAAAGCGGTACCGCTGAGTGCAAGAACACAGCTGCTGATCAGTCGTTTCATCTCAGGTTCCTCGGCAGTTCGTTATTGTGGGTCCGGTCGTCTTTGTGCGCCGGTGATGCCAAGTTACGCAGCTAAGGCCCGGTGAAAGCGCACTGCGGCGACCAGCTCTTGCACTGCAGCGACCTGCGCTCTTGAATGCCATCGACAAGTGGCGTATCAACGTCCACACGCTACCCGCCCTCTCGTTACCTGCCAGTCGAGTGCGCTCCATGTCCCAGGATTTCTACTTCTTGTTGATGCCGGGTTTCTCGGCGATTGGATTTATCTCGGCCATCGAGCCGTTGCGCGTCGCCAATCGCTTTCGTGGCGAGCTCTACCGCTGGCATGTGCTCAGCGCGGACGGCGGGGCGGTATTGGCCAGCAACGGCATGTCGGTCAACGCCGATGCGGCGCTGGAACCGCTGAAGAAAGGTGCAACGCTATTGGTGGTCGCCGGCTTCGAACCGCTGAAATTCACCACTCCGGCGCTGGAACACTGGCTGCGCCGCCTGGACAACGAAGGCGTGACCCTCGGCGCCATCGACACCGGCAGCTTCATCCTCGCCGAGGCCGGCCTGCTCGACGGCCATCGCTTGACCCTGCACTGGGAAGCCATCGACGCGTTCAAGGAATCTTATCCACAGCTCAGCGTTACCCAGGAGCTGTTCGAGATCGACCGCCGACGCATTACCTCCGCCGGCGGCACCGCTTCCATCGACCTGATGCTCGACCTCATCAGCCAGGCCCATGGTCCGGAACTGGCGATCCAGGTCAGCGAACAATTCGTGCTCGGCCGCATCCGCCCGCGCAAAGACCACCAGCGCATGGAAGTCGCCACGCGTTATGGCATCAGCAACAAGAAACTGGTGCAGGTGATTGGCGAGATGGAGCAGCACAGCGAACCGCCGCTGAGCACGCTTGAGTTGGCTGAGTCGATCAAGGTGACGCGGCGGCAACTGGAGCGATTGTTTCGCCTGCATTTGAACGACACGCCGAGCAATTTCTACCTGCGCCTGCGGCTGGAAAAAGCCCGGCAGTTGTTGCGGCAGACGGACATGAGCGTGTTGGAAGTGAGTATCGCGTGCGGGTTTGAATCGCCGTCGTATTTCACCCGAAGCTATCGGGCGAAGTTTGCGCGGTGTCCGCGGGAAGATCGGCGGCGGTTGGGAGATGGCCGGGAACTGGTCTAAGCGCCGATTTCGACAGCAACAGAAAACCCTGTGGGAGCGAGCTTGCTCGCGATGGCGGTGGATCAGTAGACATCAACTTGTATGACAGACCGCCATCGCGAGCAGGCTCGCTCCCACAGTTTTGATCTGCTTTGGGCGTTACTTCTTCATTAAGGCCGAACAGGCCGCCTTGTAGGCTTCATGCTGATACTTGTTCAGCGTACCCGGCAGTTCAAAGTCGAACTTCTTGTTCTGCGCATTAATCGTCTGTGGCGACAGCAGCGTGACCTCGCAATTTTCCAGCAACTGGAAAACGCCTTCGATCTTGAACGTGGTCGGCCCACCGGCGAATTCGCCTTTCTTGCTGCGTTTTTTGATCGCGATCCGATCAATCGAATTTTCACGCACAAACGACGCCACCTGAGCGGCAAAGACTTTGACGTTAGCGGCTTCGTCATCATCGTCGAGGGCGATTTTCTTGGTGGCCAGGGCGACGTGGCTCAGCGCCTGACCGTCGAGAGAGGCCACGGCGATGATGGCTTCGCTGCCTTTGATTTCGATGCCGCAGATTTTCATGTAAATCCCTTTCCTTGTTGGTGGAGTGCAGCTTACAGCTCGAGTTGATTGGGCTTGATGCCAAAAGCTGCGGCGATTTTTTCGCGAGTGGCCTTGCGGGGCTTGGCAACAGTCTCCTGCTGGGCGAACGCCGGTTGGGAGATGCCCATGCGTTTGGCCACTTCATCCTGTGTAAGGTTCAAGTGTTCACGCCAGGCACGAATAGGCGTCGCGCCGTCGACGATGCGGCTGACCACCTCGTGAGGGATCAGATCGGGCTCTATCTTCTGCGCGACGTATTGCGCGTAGGGAATGACCACGAACGCAGGGTTTCCGTCTGCATCATTGATTATTTGAACGTCAGTAGGTGCGTTCATCGCGTTTTTTGACCTCTTGAATACTGACCACTTTGATTGCGCCATCCCAGTCGAACATGACCCGATAGTTACCTACTCGTAGCCGATAGGCGTAGTCATGACCAGTCAGTGCTTTGACATTGCCTACATCCGGCATTCCAGCCAGCACCGTGACGGCATCACGAACCTGGATCTGATGAGCGGAATGCAATTTCAGAAGCTGCTTAACGGCCTTTCGAGTCCAGTGGATGCTATTCATAGGAGGATATAAGTCTTTTATAAGATTTGCGAATCTTTGCTTATATTTTTCAGGTCGCAAACAAGCGAACCGTGTCGGCATGTTGCCCGACTGAAACGGTCGTTTATTGAGCTAAGGGCGGTTGTAGGCGTGATGAAAACTGCTTGTGGGAAAGGTCATTTCTTGCGGTTAGAAAGCTGGCGACAGCACCAGCTTCCGACGGACGATAAGGTTTACTCCTGCCCAATCGACTCCAAAAACTCCGACCGCTCATCACTCATCCGCGCCACGCAATCATTCTGCGCAATCGTGAATGCCTTGCTACCGCTCGTCGCCGGGAACGCTTCAACCGCGCAGTCCGCATCCCGGGTCTTCAGCCATTGCTGCTGAGAGGCCTTGAGTTTGGCGGTGATGTCGGTCAGTTGCGCCGGGTTCTTGCCGTAGAGCGTTTGCATGCGCTCGGTCAGGCTTTTGAGGTTTTCGCTCAGCAGGTCTTCGGCGGTGGTTCTGCTGTAGGTCGAGCATTCCAGGGTCTGGACTTCGTTTTCGACTTTGTCGCAGGGGTTATCGTCGGCTTCTTCAGCCGCGTGTACGCCGGTCGCTATCAGTGCCAATGCCAGGAAGATCGATTTCATTGCGCCGCCGCCCCTTATTCCAGTAAAGCATCCAGTGAAACATCCAGTAGTGGCGCGAATTCTGGCCCATGCGCAGGCCCTTGAACAGGTGGCTCATGACGTCCGACGACGACCCTTTGTCGCGGATTGACGCTTTCGGCAAACCCCCTGTCGTTTTTGCACCCGGCTGCCCCCTCCCTCAGGCATATGCTGGCCCCAAAGCGCCGGCACACGATTCGGCGCATGAATCGCTAATAGGGGACAGCCTGATGAGCCCAGCCGAATTACACGCCGACAGCATCGTTATCGACGGCCTGATTATTGCCAAGTGGAACCGTGAGCTGTTCGAAGACATGCGCAAGGGCGGTCTGACCGCGGCCAACTGCACCGTGTCGGTGTGGGAGGGCTTTCAGGCCACTGTGAACAATATCGCCGCCAGCCAGAAGCTGATCCGCGAAAACAGCGACCTGGTGATTCCAGTGCGCACCACCGCCGATATCCGCAAAGCCAAAGAGCAGGGCAAGACCGGCATCCTGTTCGGCTTCCAGAATGCTCACGCCTTTGAAGACCAGATCGGCTACGTCGAGGTGTTCAAGCAGCTGGGCGTCGGTATCGTGCAGATGTGCTACAACACCCAGAACCTGGTCGGTACCGGTTGCTACGAGCGTGATGGCGGCCTGTCGGGCTTCGGTCGTGAGATCGTCGCCGAGATGAACCGCGTCGGCGTCATGTGCGACCTGTCCCACGTAGGTTCGAAGACTTCCGAAGAAGTCATCCTCGAATCCAAGAAACCGGTCTGCTACTCCCATTGCCTGCCGTCGGGTCTGAAAGTCCACCCGCGCAACAAATCCGATGAAGAACTGAAGTTCATCGCCGATCACGGCGGTTTCGTCGGCGTGACCATGTTCGCGCCATTCCTGGCCAAGGGTATCGATTCGACCATCGACGATTACGCCGAAGCCATCGAATACACCATGAATATCGTCGGTGAAGACGCCATCGGTATCGGCACCGACTTCACCCAGGGCCATGGCCAGGACTTCTTCGAATACCTGACCCATGACAAGGGCTACGCCCGCCGCCTGACCAGCTTCGGCAAGATCATCAACCCGCTGGGCATCCGCACCGTCGGCGAGTTCCCGAACCTGACCGAAACCCTGCTCAAGCGCGGTCATTCCGAGCGCGTGGTTCGCAAGATCATGGGCGAGAACTGGGTCAACGTCCTCAAGGACGTCTGGGGCGAGTAAGCCACAGCACCTCTGAATCCTTTCCCCCGGCCATTCGTGCCGGGGGCAACACCAAAATTTTTCTGGAGTTAAGTTTCCATGGCCAAGATCGCCCCGCAATTGCCAATCGAAGTCGACAGCGAAACCGGTGTCTGGACCTCCGACGCCCTGCCAATGCTGTACGTACCGCGTCATTTCTTCGTCAACAACCACATGGGCATCGAGGAAGTGCTGGGCGCCGACGCCTACGCCGAAATCCTCTACAAGGCCGGCTACAAATCCGCCTGGCACTGGTGTGAAAAAGAAGCTGAGTGCCACGGCCTGGAAGGCGTCGCGGTGTTCGAGCACTACATGAAGCGCCTGTCGCAGCGCGGCTGGGGCCTGTTCAAGATCCAGGACATCGACCTCGACAAAGGCACTGCCAGCGTCAAGCTCGAACACTCTGCGTTTGTTTATGTCTACGGCAAGGTCGGCCGCAAAGTCGACTACATGTTCACGGGCTGGTTTGCCGGCGCGATGGATCAGATTCTGCAAGCTCGCGGCAGCAAGATCCGCACGGTTGCCGAACAAGTTTACGGTGGCTCCGAAGAAGGCCACGACGACGGTTTGTTCACCGTCAAGCCGTTGTAAGTCGAGGAACCCGCCATGGCTTTCGAAGCAATGTTTCAGCCGATCCAGATCGGCAAACTGACCATCCGTAACCGCGTGCTCAGCACCGCGCACGCTGAGGTCTATGCCACCGACGGCGGCATGACCACCGACCGGTACGTCAAGTATTACGAAGAGAAAGCCAAGGGCGGGATCGGCCTGGCGATTTGCGGCGGTTCCTCCAGTGTGGCCATCGACAGCCCGCAAGGCTGGTGGAAGTCGGTCAACCTGGCCGACGACCGGATCATCCCGCACTTCCAGAACCTGGCCGATGCCATGCACAAGCATGGCGCCAAGATCATGATCCAGATTACTCACATGGGTCGTCGTTCCCGATGGGACGGCGAGCATTGGCCAACCCTGCTGTCGCCGTCGGGTATCCGTGAGCCGGTGCACCGTGCGACCTGCAAAACCATCGAGCCGGAAGAAATCTGGCGGGTGATCGGCAACTACGCCAGCGCCGCCGCGCGGGCCAAGGCCGGTGGCCTGGACGGCGTCGAGCTGTCCGCCGTGCACCAGCACATGATCGACCAGTTCTGGAGCCCGCGCGTCAACAAGCGTACCGACGAATGGGGCGGCAGTTTCGAGAACCGCATGCGTTTCGGCCTGGAAGTGATCAAGGCTGTGCGCAAGGAAGTGGGTCCGGATTTCTGCGTCGGCATCCGTCTGTGCGGTGATGAATTCCACCCGGATGGCTTGTCCCACGAGGACATGAAGCAGATCGCCAAGTATTACGACGACACCGGCATGATCGACTTCATCGGCGTGGTCGGTTCGGGTTGTGACACCCACAACACCCTGGCCAACGTTATTCCGAACATGAGTTATCCACCGGAGCCATTCCTGCACTTGGCCGCCGGTATCAAGGAAGTGGTGAAGGCCCCGGTACTGCACGCGCAGAACATCAAGGACCCGAACCAGGCGACCCGTATCCTGGAAGGCGGCTATGTGGACATGGTCGGCATGACCCGCGCCCACATCGCTGACCCGCACCTGATCGCCAAGATCAAAATGGGCCAGGTCGACCAGATCAAACAGTGCGTCGGTGCCAACTACTGCATCGACCGTCAATATCAGGGTCTGGACGTGTTGTGCATCCAGAACGCTGCGACCTCCCGTGAATACATGGGCGTGCCGCACATCATCGAGAAATCGGCTGGTGTGAAGCGCAAAGTTGTGGTGGTCGGTGCCGGCCCTGCCGGGATGGAAGCTGCACGTGTGTCCGCCGAACGTGGCCACGACGTGACCCTGTTCGAGAAGAAAGAATTCATCGGCGGCCAGATCACGACCGCCTCGAAAGCCCCGCAACGGGACCAGATCGCCGGTATCACTCGCTGGTTCCAACTGGAATTGGCGCGTTTGAAAGTCGACC
Source organism: Pseudomonas silensiensis (assembly GCF_050434865.1). Lineage (NCBI taxonomy): Bacteria > Pseudomonadati > Pseudomonadota > Gammaproteobacteria > Pseudomonadales > Pseudomonadaceae > Pseudomonas > Pseudomonas silensiensis. Next base: position 149,240 of record NZ_JBNDJH010000006.1, on the reverse strand, counting down.
TGCGCCTGGGCGTGGCGGCCGATGCGGCAACCATTCTCGACCTGCGTCCGGACGTGGTGGTACTCGCCGTCGGCGGCCATCCATTCCTGGAGCAGAACGAACACTGGGGCGCGGCTGAAGGCCTGGTCGTCAGCAGCTGGGACATCCTCGACGGCAAGGTTGCACCGGGCAAAAACGTGCTGGTCTACGACACCATTTGCGAGTTCACCGGGATGTCGACCGCCGACTTCCTCGCCGACAAGGGCAGCCAGGTCGAGATCGTCACTGACGACATCAAGCCGGGCGTAGCGATTGGCGGCACTTCGTTCCCGACGTACTACCGCAGCATGTACCCCAAAGAAGTGATCATGACCGGGGACATGATGCTGGAGAAGGTCTACCGCGAAGGCGACAAGCTGGTGGCGGTGCTGGAAAACGAATACACCGGCGCCAAAGAGGAGCGGGTGGTGGACCAGGTCGTCGTCGAAAACGGCGTGCGTCCGGACGAAGAAATCTACTACGCCCTGAAGGAAGGCTCGCGCAACAAAGGCCAGATGGACATCGAAGCCTTGTTCGCGATCAAGCCGCAACCTTCGCTGAGCCAGGCGGGCGACGGCTACTTGCTGTTCCGCATCGGCGACTGCGTGGCGCAGCGCAACACCCACGCGGCGATCTACGACGCGCTGCGGTTGTGCAAGGATTTCTAAGAGCTTGTGGATAACCCTGTAGGAGCGAGGCTTGCCCGCGAAGGCGTCCTGACATTCAACATTGATGTCGGCTGATCCATCGCCTTCGCGGGCAAGCCTCGCTCCTACAGGAATCGGGCAAGGCATCCAGGTAGTTTGGCCTGCAAGACCCTGCGGTCTTTGGGAGCTCCACCATGTTGAACACCCTTCTTCCAATCCTGTTGTTCGCCGCCCTGGGCCTTGCGGTTCTGGGCGCGTTGCGGCGGGTGGCTATGTGGCGCCGAGGCCGGGCTTCGAAAGTCGACCTGATCGGCGGCCTGTTCGCCATGCCCAAGCGCTACATGGTCGATTTGCACCATGTGGTCGCGCGGGACAAATACATCGCCAACACCCACGTTGCCACGGCCGGTGGTGCGGTGGCGTCTATCGTGCTGGCGATTCTGGTGCACGGTTTTGGCCTGCATAACCGCATCCTCGGCTATGCCCTGTTGTTGATGACGGCGGTGATGTTCGTCGGTGCGATCTTTGTGTACCTGCGTCGTCGCAACCCGCCGGCCCGTTTGTCCAAAGGCCCATGGATGCGCCTGCCGAAAAGCCTGTTGGCGTTCTCGGTAAGCTTTTTCCTGTTGACCCTGCCGGTCGCCGGCATCCTCCCGGAAAACTTCGGTGGTTGGGTGGTCGCGGCAATCCTCGGTGTAGGTGTGCTGTGGGGCGTATCGGAATTGTTCTTCGGCATGACCTGGGGCGGGCCGATGAAGCACGCCTTCGCCGGTGCTTTGCACCTGGCCTGGCACCGTCGCGCCGAACGCTTTGGTGGCGGCCGCTCCACCGGTTTGAAACCGCTGGACCTGAACGATCCAAACGCACCACTGGGTGTGGAAAAACCCAAGGATTTCACCTGGAACCAACTGCTCGGCTTCGATGCCTGCGTGCAGTGCGGTAAGTGCGAAGCCGCGTGCCCGGCGTTCGCCGCCGGCCAGCCGCTGAACCCGAAAAAACTGATTCAAGACATGGTCGTTGGCCTGGCCGGTGGCACCGACGCCAAATTCGCCGGCAGCCCGTATCCGGGCAAGGCCATCGGCGAGCACGCCGGTAATCCGCATCAACCGATCGTCAACGGTCTGGTGGATGCTGAAACATTGTGGTCCTGCACTACCTGCCGTGCCTGCGTCGAGGAGTGCCCGATGATGATCGAGCACGTCGATGCCATCGTCGACATGCGCCGTCACCTGACCCTGGAAAAAGGTGCGACCCCGAACAAGGGCGCCGAAGTCCTGGAAAACCTGATCGCCACCGACAACCCTGGCGGTTTCGCCCCGGGCGGGCGGATGAACTGGGCGGCGGACTTGAACCTCAATCTGATGAGCGAGAAGAAGTCGGTCGACGTGCTGTTCTGGGTCGGCGACGGTGCCTTCGACATGCGCAACCAGCGCACCCTGCGCGCCTTCGTCAAAGTGCTGAAAGCGGCCAAGGTCGACTTCGCCGTGCTGGGCCTTGAAGAACGCGACAGCGGTGACGTGGCTCGACGTCTGGGCGACGAAGCCACCTTCCAGTTGCTGGCCAAACGCAACATTCAGACCTTGGCCAAGTACAGCTTCAATCGCATCGTCACCTGCGACCCGCACAGCTTCCACGTGCTGAAAAACGAGTACGGCGCCTTCGACGGTAACTACGTCGTGCAGCACCACAGCACTTACATGGCAGAAATCATCGGCGCTGGCGCCCTGAACCTCGGTCAGCACAAAGGCAGCAGCGTGACTTATCACGATCCGTGCTACCTCGGCCGCTACAACGGCGAGTACGAGGCACCGCGTGAAGTGCTGCGCGCCCTGGGTATCGAGATCAAGGAAATGCAACGCTCCGGTTTCCGCTCGCGCTGCTGCGGTGGTGGCGGCGGTGCGCCGATCACCGACATCCCGGGCAAGCAACGGATCCCCGACATGCGCATGGAAGACATCCGCGAAACCGGCGCCGAACTGGTGGCCGTGGGTTGTCCACAGTGCACCGCGATGCTCGAAGGCGTGGTCGAACCCCGGCCGCTGATCAAGGACATCGCCGAACTGGTGGCGGACGCGTTGCTCGAAGACGCTGCCCCGAGCAAGCCGACCAAACCGGCCCAACGTGAACCTGCGGAGGCCCACTGATGAGCGACATTATCCGCCGCGACCCACGCGCCGAATGGATCGCCCGTAACCGCTTGCACCCGCTGCACGCGGCCATGCAACCGGCGCAACACAGCTGGATGGGGCCTAACGGTGTCATCCGCAAGAATCCTCACGGCATCGGTTTTATCGGTCCCAACGGGATCAAGCGGATCGACCGCAGCGGCGCTCAACAGGGCGGGGCGACTAAACGCTCGGCCGCGGTTGAAGTCCAGTTGCCACTGCATCAAGTGCCTGCACCCGCGTTTTACATCAGCGTGGTGCCGGACATGGTCGGCGGCCGCTTGAGCAGCCACGACCGCGACTTGCTGGGTCTGGCTCATCAGTTGGCCGGTAATGATGGCGCGGTGTTGGCCGTGGTCTTCGGTGAACATAAAGAAAATGCCTTCGCCACCGCTGGCGTCGATCGCTTGCTGGTGCTGGATGGCGACGAATTCAGTGGTTATGCACCGGAACAACGGGTCCAGGGCCTGCGGGCTGTGGATAACCAGTTCAGCCCGCGTCACTGGTTGCTGCCGGACAGCCGCAGCGGTGGTGGTGAATTGGGTCGACGCTTTGCCGCCGCACTGGGCGAACGCCCGGCCACGCGGGTCTGGCAGGTCAAGGATCAGGAATGTATCGGTCGCGCCGGTGCCGGTTTGCAAGACCTTGCGCGCCCGGTGGCACGCTTGATTCTGGCTGCCGTCGAATGCGCCGAGCCGGTCAGCGAAACCCGTCACGAAGCCTTGCCGGTGGAGTTATCCACAGCGGTCGCACGAAGCTTGTCGCGCATCGAGGATTTGGGCGCGGTGGCAGTGGACCCGGCGGCGATTCCGATGGCCGAAGCCGAGTTCATCTTCTCCGGCGGTAACGGGGTCAAGGATTGGGGACTTTTCCACAGGACCGCCGAAGCGCTGGGCGCTACCGAAGGCGCGTCCCGTGTGGCAGTGGACGATGGCTTCATGGCGCGCGACCGTCAGGTCGGTGCGTCCGGCACCTGGGTCACCGCGCGGGTTTACGTGGCGGTGGGGATTTCCGGGGCGATCCAGCACCTGCAAGGCATCGGTGCCTGCGACAAGGTGGTGGCGATCAACCTCGATCCTGGCTGCGACATGATCAAACGGGCCGACCTGTCGGTAATCGGCGAGAGTGCAGAGATTCTTCAAGCCTTGATCGATGCGGTAGAGGCTTACCGCAACGAAGCCAAGCGCGATGCGGCTTAAGGAAAGGAAAGGGTTATGAGCACGAAAATCATCAGCCTGGTGTCCATCGGCGCCCACCCGACCTCCGGCCGGCCACGTCGTGCGGAGCAAGATGCGCGGGCGGTGGAGCTGGGCCTGCAACTGGCTGGGGATAACCTGCAAGTGCTGCATGCCGGCGACGTCGCGGAACCTGCACTACGCGCCTATCTGGGCATGGGCCTGGAACAGCTGCATGTGCTTGAGCAACCGGAAGGCGCCGATGCATTGCCGGCATTGACCGCGTATTTGCGTGACGCCGGGGCTCAGGTCGTGCTGACCGGCAGCCAGGCAGAAACCGGTGAAGGTTCGGGCATGTTGCCGTTCCTGCTGGCGGAAAATCTGGGCTGGCCGCTGGTGGTAGGGCTGGCTCAAGTTGAATCCATCGACGGTCATTCAGCGTTGGTGCTGCAAGCCTTGCCGCGCGGTCAGCGCCGTCGCCTGAAAGTACGGCTGCCGTTTCTCGCGACTGTGGATAACGCCGCGCCGAAGCCTCGGCAGAGCGCTTATGGCCCGGCCCGACGCGGTGTGCTGCAGGCGGATGAAGTCGAAGTGATCGACGATGAGCTGCTGGCGGTCGCCACCCTGCAACCGGCCAAGCCACGGCCTAAACGCTTGAAGGTGATCAAGGCCAAGAGCGGCGCAGACCGGATGAAAGCCGCGACGGCCAAGGCCAGCGGTGGCGGCGGACAAGTGCTTAAAGGGTTGAGTGCCGAGGCGGGGGCCGAGGCGATTCTCAAGTTACTGATCGAAGAAGGCGTGGTCCGCTAGCGGTCCTGTGGGGGGCGGTAAATGGCAGTAGAGTTTCGTTCGGCTCTGCGCAGTGATGCGCGGGAGATTGCTCGCTTGTTCCAGATTTCGTCAGAAGGTGCTGCGGATTACATCTGGAGCCAACTGGCGCAACCCGGTCAGGATTTACTGGACGTGGGCGCCAGTCGTTACGCTCGTGACAACGTAGATTTTTCGTATCAGAACTGCCTCATCGCTGAGGTTGATGGAAACGTCATTGGCATGATGCACAGCTACGTGATGCGTCACGAACCACTGGCGCCTCCAGTGACCGATCCTGTCCTGGCTCCGTACGCCAAGATGGAAATTCCCGACACCCTCTATATTTCCAGCCTGGCGCTCCATGAAGGCTGGCGAAACCAGGGCCTGGGCAAGCAATTCCTCGCCTACGCTTACGACCGTGCCAACCAGCTGGGGCTCAATGGCTTGAGTCTGATCGACTACGCCGTGAACACCGGCGCCCGTCGGTTTTACGAGCGGCATGGGTTTCGTGTCGTCGATACCTGCCTGATTACTCCCCATCCGATGATTCGGGTCACGGGTGAGGCCTATCTGATGTATCGGCCCTAGTGAGCTACATTCCTCTATGAGCTGCTCAGGGGGGCCGCAGCGCTAGTTCATAAAACTCGTTTTCAGAATGGGTTGAACATGAAAGCGGTCAGTCGGCGTGAGACATGTCTGATCGGCGGGGTGTATTCAAAGTCGTCTCTGGTGCTGCTTGCCTTTTTTATCTGTGCAGCCACCAGTGCGATAGCTGATACCCGGCCGGCAGCTCCGGATTTCTACACATGGTTAGAGACCGAACAGGGACAAAAGGCGTCCTTGGCGCAGCTGAAACAGCAATGCGCCAAGGTGTTGGATGCTGAAAAAAACCTGAATTGTTCAGTGTCTGTTCTCGCCCGAATGTTCGAGGCCAAAACCGCAAACCAGATTCCCGAATACTATCTGGCGATCAAGCGACGTCACGCTCAGGCAATCGCGAATGATCCTGAACTCAACGCAATGTTTTCCATGTTCGGCAACGAATCCCTCGCGACCCTCAGATCGCTCGCCGATTTCTCGGTGAAAAGAACGACGCGGCACGAAGTGCTCGAGATCCATCCCTATGCCAGTGACGGTCACGTGACAGACGAGGTGCTGCCCTACCTCGATGTCAAAGCGGCCAATGGTGTCTCGTCACGCTTCATTCTGGACACCGGCGCGCCACAAACCCGGGTCAACCACGACACCGCGAAGCTGATGGGAATCAGGTTATTAACCGACTCTCACTATGGCTACAGCACGTTTTATGGCGAAAGAGACCTGTCTGCCAAACTCGGGATCTTTGAGTCTTTAAAGATAGGCTCAAGCGAGTTCAGAAACGTCCTGGTGTTTGTCAGCGACCGGGAAAACTTACTGGGGCTTGATCTGATCGGTAAGTTGGGGCGTTTGAAGGTCACCCAAAAGACCCTGGAGCTTAACGCCGAACCTCCCGCGCGATGCGATTCGCGAATCACCTATGCGCGCATCGACATCAATCAACGGCTGACCATTGCCGCACGCCTGGATCGTCGGGCCACGCCGGCGATAATCGACACCGGCAATGTTGATTACTTGACGTCTTCCGCGCCGGGCAACTCACCCATTCATGTCACCGATAAGCCGCGTTCCCAAACCTTCAAGGGTGAATTGAGCCTGGCGGGCCATATCCAATCGATCACCTACAACTACTACCCGGACTTTACGATTCCTCCGTCGTTGCTGCTGGGTCAGTACGTGCCTTCGCTTTTGCTTGGGTGGGGGGCATTCAATGACTATGAGTTGAATCTGGATATCGACTCAGGCTGGTCGTGTTTCAACAGGACCTGAGCGTGGTTACCCACAATCCCTATTAGCGCTTCTGTGGATAACATGTTCGCCCTTCGCTACACCCCATACAGATCAAGCCCTGCAACCCTTCGTACAAAAAACAACCAGCCTAACTTGCGGTTTTTTCAGGCTTTTTCCAGAGGATAACTTTGTGCGCGAGCCAATACTTGCCCCCAATCTCTGTTAGCGCATCTGTGGATAAGATGTTCGCTGTCCTCTACAGACCATATAAACCGGGCTTTCCAGGCTTGTGATCAAAAAACGATCAAATCGTCGTTTTAGACCGGGAAACCTCGCGCAAACCCAGATTTATCGCGGCTTCCAACGGTTTTCCACAGATCAGGCCAAGTTGCCCCCAAAGTCTGTTGGCGCTTCTGTGGATAAGGTGTTCGCCATCCTCTGCAAGCCACGTATGACGTGGCTTTCAAGCTTTCGATCAAAAAACAACCAATCACTGTTAAAAACCCTGCTTCTGGATAAGTCACGGATTTTCTTCAGTTTCTGTGGAGAAATTTTGCGCGGTAAACTGAGTTGTCCCCATTTGCTGTGGGCGAAGGTGTGGATAACTTGTTCGCGAACCTCTACAGCCCCATGCCAGCGGCAGCTCTAAAGCGATTGATCGAAATTTGAACAATAAAAAACCGCGAAACAGGTTCGCGGTTTTTTGTCTCTGCGGATCGGTCAGCCTTGAACCGGAACCCCTTTGAGGTAAGGCGCAGGTTCCGCGCCCAGGTTGCTCAGCAAACGCTCGCTGTACCAATCCACGAAGTTCACCACGCCAAACTCATAGGTCTTGGAGTAAGGGCCTGGCTGGTAAGCGGTGGAGTTGATACCGCGCTGGTTCTCTTCGGCCAGGCGACGGTCCTGGTTGTTGGTCTCATCCCAGACCTTGCGCATGCGCTCCACGTCGTAGTCCACGCCTTCGACTGCGTCCTTGTGCACGATCCACTTGGTGGTGACCATGGTTTCCTGAGCGCTGATTGGCCACACGGTGAACACAATGATGTGGTCGCCCATGCAGTGGTTCCACGAGTGCGGCAGGTGCAGGATGCGCATCGAGCCCAGGTCCGGGTTCTTGATGCGGCCCATGAGCTTGGCGCAGCCTTGTTTGCCGTCCATGGTCATCGACACGGTGCCCTTGAGCAGTGGCATGCGCACGATGCGGTTACGCAGGCCGAAACTGGCGTGGGCGTAAGGAATCTTTTCGGCTTCCCACGCTGCGGCGGAGGCGGCAACGTGATCCTTGAAGGCCTGGTCGGCACGCGGATCGGTCACGTCGTCCCATTCCAGCAGGGTTTTCAACAGTTCCGGGTGCGACGCGTTGCAGTGGTAGCACTCGCGGTTGTTTTCCAGCACCAGTTTCCAGTTGGCTTTTTCGAACAAGGTGGTCTGGATCGCCACCTTGGTGTTCTCCATGTCGTACGGTTCCATGTAATGGTTCAGCGTCGACAGGAAGTCATCGATGGCCGGCGGGTTCTCCGACAGGCTGATGAAGATGTAGCCACCAGCGGTCTTCACGTTCACCGGCTTGAGGCCGTACTGCTTCATGTCGAAGTCGTCGCCCATTTCGGTACCGGCGAACAACAGGCGACCGTCCAGCTCGTAGGTCCACTGGTGGTAGTGGCAAACCAGTTTGGCGACTTTGCCTTTTTCACTGGTGCACAGCCGCGAACCACGGTGACGGCAGACGTTATGGAACGCGTGAACCACGCCTTCAGCGCCGCGAATCACGATGATCGGGTTCTTGCCGATTTGCAGGGTCAGGAAGTTGCCCTTGGTAGGGATTTCGCAGGTCATGCCGGCGATCAACCACTCTTTCTGAAAGATTTCCTGCATGTCGATATCAAACAGCCGCTCGTCAGAGTAAAACGGCTGCGGCAGCGAGAAAGTACGCTCGCGCTCTTGCAGCATCTGCGCGGTGGCCTTGCGTGCGGGTTCCAGTGGATCGCCCAGGCTCAGGGTAGTGGTGACGTCCATCATTTAATCCTCAAGGCCATTCTGTGTGGCCGGCGAAAGTGGCTAATCAGGTTTGCTACGCAAGGTGTAAAGGATTGTGTCTTGGTATGGAGCGAGTGTGGGGCCGGCGCTGGGCAGAACCTTATCCATGGGCGACATGGCCCAATCTGTTCCCGACGCGCAACCCCCGGTAGATGCAGGCTGGTCGCGATAAGTATGTGAATGTCGCAGATAGGTAAATGGGTGGTTCGCACGTTACGCAGAATCGCCAACATAAGGCCGACCATCGGCGGTGGAGAACAGCATGTCCAACAGCTTCCTGAATCCGGTAACCACCCAGACCTGGGCCAATGGTCGACACATCGTCCGTTGCGTCAAAGTCATCCAGGAAACCTGGGATGTGCGCACCTTCTGCTTTATGGCTGACCAGCCAATCCTGTTCTTCTTTAAGCCGGGGCAGTTTGTCACCCTGGAGCTGGAAATCGAAGGCGTGCCGATCATGCGCTCCTACACCATTTCCAGCTCGCCATCGGTGCCGTACAGCTTTTCGGTGACCATCAAGCGTGTGCCGGGCGGCAAAGTCTCCAACTGGCTGCACGACACCCTGCACGAAGGCCAGGAGCTGGCCGTGCACGGGCCGGTCGGGCTGTTCAACGCCATGGATTTCACCGCGCCGAAGGTGCTGTACCTCAGCGGCGGTGTCGGTATCACGCCAGTCATGTCGATGGCTCGCTGGTTCTACGACACCAACGGCAACGTCGACATGGTGTTTATCCACAGCGCCCGTTCGCCCAAAGACATCATTTATCACCGCGAGCTGGAACACATGGCGTCGCGGATCGATAACTTCAGCCTGCACCTGATCTGCGAGAAACATGGTCTGGGTGAGCCGTGGGCCGGTTATCGCGGTTACCTGAACCACAAGATGCTCGAACTGATGGCGCCGGACTTCATGGAGCGCGAAGTGTTCTGCTGCGGCCCGACGCCGTACATGACCGCGGTCAAGCGCATGCTCGAAACCGCCGGTTTCGACATGTCGCGTTATCACGAAGAATCTTTCGGGGCCACGCCAGCGGAAGCCCGCGCCGATGCGGTGGAGCAAGCCGAACAAGCGGCGGATGCACCGGAAGTCGACGCGGCGGATCTGCACCAGGTGGAATTCACTGCGTCCGGCAAGAGCATTCGTGTTGCACCGGGTGAAACCGTGCATGCGGCGGCGGCCAAGCTTGGCCTGCTGATTCCGAAAGCGTGCGGGATGGGGATCTGCGGGACGTGCAAGGTGATGAAGCTGGGTGGCGAGGTCGAAATGGACCACAACGGCGGGATCACCGAGGAAGACGAAGCCGAAGGGTTCATTCTTTCGTGCTGCAGCGTGCCGAAAGGGGATGTGCGCATCGAGTTCTGATGTAAGTGTGGAGGGGTAGTCAACTTCAAGATCCACCCCTCACCCCAGCCCTCTCCCCACAGGGGAGAGGGGGAAAGTGAGCAGATCTGCGTTGGTTTCAGAACCTGAGTTCGACTCCAATATTTCAGGTCGATGTAGCTCCAAGAACGCCTCGGTCAGTCCCCTCTACCCTCTGGGGCGGTCCGACGTTTCGGGAGGGTTAGGGTGAGGGGTGGATCTAGCTGACACCCTAAACCACTCAGTCGACAAACAGGTCCGGCATCAGCGGGTCGGTGGTGTCGGGCGCAAACCGATATTGTTCAAAATCCGTCATCCCGTTTTCACCCAGAATCTCCTCATCAATCAACAAGCGACCAGTAATGCTGCGACCGCTGCTGCTCAGAATTACGTGGGCGGCGTCGGCCATGATCGCGGGCGTACGCGCATGCTTGAACGACTCGCGTGACCCCAGCTGAAATTCAATGGCGGCGGTGGCGATCATCGTCTGCGGCCACAGGGAATTGACGCTGATGCCGTAGTTCTTGAATTCCTCGCTCATGCCCATGGTCAGCATGCTCATGCCGTATTTGGTCACGGTGTAAGGGCTGTATTGAGCAAACCACTTGGTCGCCAGATTCAGCGGTGGGGAAAGGCTGAGGATGTGTCCGGCGCTTTTCTTCAGATAGGGCAGGGCGGCCTGGCTGCATAGGAGCACGGCGCGGGTGTTGATCTGGTGCATCAGGTCGAAGCGCTTGAGTTCGATGTGCTGAACCCCGGTCAGCTTGATCGCGCCGGCATTGTTGATCAGCGCATCAATGCCGCCGAAATGCTCGTTGGCCTGGGCCAATGCCTCACGCACCGCGACTTCATCACGCACATCCACCTGCAAGGCCAACGCCTTGCCGCCCGCGGCTTCAACTTCCTTCGCCACACTGAAAATCGTGCCCGGCAACTTGGGGTGCGGCTCGGCGCTTTTAGCGGCAATCACAATATTGGCCCCATCCCGCGCGGCGCGCAGCGCGATCTCACGACCAATCCCACGGCTGGCGCCGGTGATGAACAGGGTTTTGCCTTGTAAGGACATGCGTGCGCTCCTGATTGTTTTTATGTGAGCAGAGGCTCGCCAAACAATGTAGACCAAGAGTATGAGAGTCGAAATCAGGAGGCAGCGTCAGGAGATTTTTGTGGCGAGGGAGCTTGCTCCCGCTGGGCAGCGAAGCAGCCCCAGACTCTGAAAATGCGGTCTGCCTGACAGACCGCATTGTTTGATCTCACGACTGCTGCGCAGTCGAACGGGAGCAAGCTCCCTCGCCACAGGAGTTGTGCGCGTTAGCGGGACATGACTTCGCGAATATCCGCCGCCAATTCCCGTACGCGCTCTTCTTCGGTGTCCCACGAGCACATGAAGCGTGCGCCGCCGTTGCCGATGAAGGTGTAGAAGCGCCAGCCCTTGGCCGTCAGTGCGGCGATGGCCGGTTCCGACAGTTGCAGGAACACGCCGTTGGCCTGTACCGGGAACATCAGTTCCACGCCTGGAATGTCGCTGACCAGTTCAGCCAACAGCTGCGCGCAGTGGTTGGCGTGGCGGGCGTATTTGAGCCAGGCGTCGTTTTCCAGAATCCCGACCCACGGCGCCGACAGGAAACGCATCTTCGAAGCAAGCTGCCCGGCCTGTTTGCAGCGGTAGTCGAAGTCTTCGGCCAGTTTGTGGTTGAAGAACAGAATCGCTTCCCCTACCGCCATGCCGTTTTTCGTGCCGCCGAAGCACAACACGTCGACACCGGCCTTCCAGGTCAGGTCGGCCGGCGTGCAGCCAAGGAAAGCGCAGGCGTTGGAGAATCGCGCGCCGTCCATGTGCAGGTTCAGGCCCAGCTCTTTGCAGGTGGCGCTGATGGCGCGGATTTCTTCCGGGGTGTAGACGCTGCCGACTTCGGTCGCCTGGGTCAGGGTCACGACGCGCGGTTTCGGGTAGTGGATGTCCTGGCGCTTGAGCGCGATTTCGCGGATCGATTCCGGGGTCAGCTTGCCGTTTTCAGTGCGGGCGATGAGCAGCTTGGAACCGTTGGAAAAGAATTCCGGTGCGCCGCATTCGTCGGTTTCGACGTGGGCGGTTTCCGAGCAGATCACGCTGTGGTAACTCTGGCACAGCGACGACAGGGCCAGGGAGTTGGCTGCGGTGCCGTTGAACGCGAAGAACACTTCGCAGTCGGTTTCGAACAGTTTGCGGAAATCGTCGGACGCGCGTGCGGTCCATTCGTCGTCGCCATAGGCGCGTTGATGGCCGTGGTTGGCCTGTTCCATGGCCGCCCAGGCTTCAGGGCAGATACCGGAATAGTTGTCGCTGGCGAATTGTTGGCTCTTATCGGTCATGGCCGGCTTCCGTGGTCGAGGCTCTTATGGTGAAGGGCCTCGTGGTCAATGATGGTGCGCACTTTACCGAAGATCGTCCGGGGAGCACACGCGATGATGCTGTCAGAAAAATACAAAGACGCCGGGCAATTATGCACATGACGCAAAGGGATGGGGCACTGGATCTGCTCAAGTGGCTGGCGCTGTTGAGCATGGTGCTCGATCACCTGCGATATGTCGGTTATTCCGTCGATCTGCTGTATGTGCCGGGGCGGTTGGCGTTCCCGTGGTTCTGTCTGGCAATGGCCGCAAACCTGGCGCGGGCCCGCTCGGTGACGACGGACGGCCAGTGGCGTTATCTGGGGTGGTTGCTGTTGTTTAGCGCCATCAGCGAAATTCCCTACCGGATGTACATTCCTGCTCCCGACACCTTCAACGTGCTGCCCACGTTGACGTTGGGATTGCTGGTGGCCCGTGGCTGGCAGGACCGAGCGCTGCAAGCGCGGCTATTAGCGGCAAGCGCCTTGCTGCTGGCGGCGCTGTTCCCGGAGCGACTGATGTTCGGCTTCTTCGGCGTGCTGTTGCCGCTGGCGATGTTGCTGGTGATCAAGCGGCCCTGGTACTTCAGCCTGTTACCGGGAGTGGTCTGTCTGGCAGCCAATCAGTGGCCAGTGCTGTATTCCTCCGCGCAGTTTCACAATGTTGAAGCCATCCTCGGCATCGCCGCTTGTCTGATCGCGCCACTGGCCGGCCTGCTTTTGCTACGCCATGCCGGCCGGCTCAAACCTCCACCGCCGATGCGTCGCTGGGCTTACGTGCTCTATCCCGCGCATTTCCTGTTATTGCTGGCTCTACGCGAAGGGTTGGCGAAGCTGTCCGGTTGAGTTCATTTATCCCTGTGCGCCTGCCTATGTCGTAAACGCACCTTTGCGTGGCGTCCGTAGGCATTTGGCCTGTCTGCGCCGGTCATACCATCGCATTCAAAGGGCACTGTCGAAACACCAGTGCCTTACCGAGACGAATGGCGCATAGATGCCGCTGGGAGAGACGCGATGTTCAGCAAGCAAGACCAGATCCAGGGTTACGACGATGCACTGCTGGCGGCGATGAATGCCGAGGAGCAACGCCAGGAAGATCACATCGAGCTGATCGCGTCAGAGAACTACACCAGCAAACGCGTCATGGAAGCGCAAGGCAGTGGCCTGACCAACAAATACGCCGAAGGCTATCCGGGCAAGCGCTACTACGGTGGCTGCGAGCACGTCGATAAAGTTGAAGCGCTGGCCATCGAACGCGCCAAGCAACTGTTCGGCGCTGATTACGCCAACGTTCAGCCGCACTCCGGCTCCTCGGCCAACAGCGCCGTTTACCTGGCTCTGCTGCAGGCCGGCGACACCATCCTCGGCATGAGCCTGGCCCACGGTGGTCACCTGACCCACGGCGCCAAAGTGTCGTCTTCGGGCAAGCTGTACAACGCCGTGCAGTACGGCATCGACACCAAAACCGGGCTGATCGACTACGACGAAGTCGAGCGTCTGGCCGTCGAGTGCAAGCCTAAGATGATCGTTGCTGGCTTCTCGGCCTATTCCAAGACCCTCGACTTCCCACGCTTCCGTCAGATTGCCGACAAAGTCGGTGCCCTGCTGTTCGTCGACATGGCGCACGTCGCCGGTCTGGTCGCTGCCGGCCTGTACCCGAACCCGCTGCCTTACGCCGATGTGGTTACCACCACCACCCACAAGACCCTGCGCGGTCCACGTGGCGGCCTGATCCTGTGCAAGTCCAACGAAGAAATCGAGAAGAAGCTCAACGCGGCAGTCTTCCCCGGTGCCCAGGGCGGCCCGCTGATGCACGTGATCGCTGGTAAAGCGGTGTGCTTCAAGGAAGCGCTGGAGCCTGGCTTCAAGGCTTACCAGCAACAAGTGATCGACAACGCCCAGGCCATGGCGGGCGTATTTATCAAACGCGGCTACGATGTAGTGTCCGGCGGTACCGACAATCACCTGTTCCTGGTCAGCCTGATCCGTCAGGGCCTCACCGGCAAAGAGGCGGATGCAGCACTCGGTCGCGCCCACATCACCGTGAACAAGAACGCTGTCCCGAACGATCCGCAGTCGCCGTTCGTGACCTCCGGCCTGCGCATCGGCACCCCGGCGGTGACCACTCGCGGCTTCAAGGTTACCCAGTGCGTCACGCTTGCCGGCTGGATCTGCGACATCCTCGACAACCTCGGCGACGCCGACGTAGAGGCCAATGTTGCGCAGCAAGTTTCGGCCCTGTGCGCGGACTTCCCGGTTTATCGCTGAGCGCGGTTTTGGAGTAAATGACTATGCAACGCTACTCGGGCTTCGGCCTCTTCAAACACTCCCTCAGCCATCACGAAAACTGGCAGAAAATGTGGCGCACGCCGACCCCTAAAAAGGTCTATGACGTGGTCATCGTCGGCGGTGGCGGGCATGGTCTGGCGACCGCTTACTACCTGGCCAAGGAACACGGCATCACTAACGTGGCCGTGGTCGAGAAAGGCTGGCTGGGCGGCGGTAACACCGCGCGCAACACCACCATCGTTCGCTCCAACTACCTGTGGGACGAGTCGGCGCACCTGTATGAGCACGCGATGAAATTGTGGGAAGGCCTGTCCCAGGACCTGAACTACAACGTGATGTTCTCCCAGCGCGGCGTCTACAACTTGTGCCACACCCTGCAGGACATTCGTGATTCCGAGCGTCGGGTCAGCGCCAACCGCCTCAACGGCGTGGACGGCGAACTGCTCGATGCCAAGCAAGTGGCCGACGAGATTCCGTACCTCGACTGCTCCAAGAACACCCGCTACCCGGTGATGGGCGCCACCGTCCAGCGTCGCGGCGGCGTGGCCCGTCACGATGCCGTGGCCTGGGGTTTTGCCCGTGCCGCCGACGCACTCGGCGTGGACCTGATCCAGCAGACCGAAGTGATCGGTTTCCGCAAGGAAAACGGCGTGTGTATCGGCGTTGAAACCAACAAGGGCTTCATCGGCGCCAAGCGCGTCGGTGTGGTCACTGCGGGTAACTCCGGGCACATGGCCAAACTCGCCGGTTTCCGCCTGCCGATCGAATCCCACCCGCTGCAAGCGCTGGTGTCCGAGCCGATCAAGCCGATTATCGACAGCGTGATCATGTCCAACGCCGTGCACGGTTACATCAGCCAGTCCGACAAGGGCGACCTGGTGATCGGCGCCGGTATCGACGGCTACAACGGCTACGGCCAGCGCGGTTCGTACCCGGTGATCGAACACACCATCCAGGCCATCGTCGAGATGTTCCCGGTGCTGTCCCGCGTACGCATGAACCGTCAGTGGGGCGGCATCGTCGACACCACCCCGGATGCGTGCCCGATCATTTCGAAAACCCCGGTCCCGAACATGTTCTTCAACTGCGGTTGGGGCACCGGTGGCTTCAAGGCCACACCTGGCTCGGGCAACGTGTTTGCTGCGAGTCTGGCCAAGGGTGAAATGCACCCATTGGCTGCACCTTTCTCCATCGACCGTTTCCACAACGGTGCGTTGATCGACGAACACGGCGCTGCTGCGGTTGCCCACTAACAGGAGAAATCCCCATGTTGCATATCTTCTGTCCTCACTGCGGCGAGCTGCGCTCTGAAGAGGAATTCCACGCATCCGGCCAGGCGCATATCCCGCGTCCACTGGATCCGAACAGCTGCACCGACGAGGAGTGGGGCGACTACATGTTCTTCCGCGATAACCCTCGCGGTCTGCACCACGAGCTGTGGGATCACGTCGCCGGTTGCCGTCAGTATTTCAACGCCACCCGTGACACCGTGACCTACGAGATTCTCGAAACCTACAAGATCGGCGCCAAGCCACAATTCACCGACAAGACCGATAGCCCGAAAGCGGCCGCCACGGCTCTGGGAGAGAAGGTATGAGCCAGATCAATCGCCTGTCCAACGGCGGACGGATCGACCGCAACAAAGTGCTGAGCTTCACCTTCAACGGCCAGACCTACAAAGGCTTTGAAGGCGATTCCCTGGCCGCGGCCTTGCTGGCCAACGGCGTCGACATCATCGGTCGCAGCTTCAAGTACTCCCGTCCGCGCGGCATTTTCGCTGCGGGCGCCGAAGAGCCGAACGCCGTGCTGCAAATCGGCGCGACCGAAGCCACGCAGATCCCTAACGTACGCGCCACGCAACAAGCGCTGTATCAAGGTCTGGTCGCCACCAGCACCAACGGCTGGCCGAGCGTGAACAACGACATGATGGGGATTCTCGGCAAGGTCGGCGGCAAGCTGATGCCGCCGGGCTTCTACTACAAAACCTTCATGTACCCGCAATCGTTCTGGATGACTTACGAGAAATACATTCGTAAGGCCGCCGGTCTTGGCCGCTCGCCTACCGAGAACGATCCGGACACCTACGACTACATG
The DNA here is from genome assembly GCF_050434865.1 of Pseudomonas silensiensis. Classification (NCBI taxonomy): domain Bacteria; kingdom Pseudomonadati; phylum Pseudomonadota; class Gammaproteobacteria; order Pseudomonadales; family Pseudomonadaceae; genus Pseudomonas; species Pseudomonas silensiensis. The sequence goes on along the minus strand of NZ_JBNDJH010000006.1, from coordinate 132,449 downwards.
AACCAGCACTGCGACGTGCTGATCGTCGGCGCTGGCCCTGCTGGCCTGGCCGCTGCGCTGGCGGCTGCCCGCAGCGGTGCCCGTGTGATCCTCGCCGATGAACAGGAAGAGTTCGGCGGCAGCCTGCTCGACTCCCGCGAAAGCCTCGACGGCAAACCGGCCACCGAATGGGTTGCCAGTGTCATCGCCGAGCTCAAGGACACCCCGGACGTGCTGCTGTTGCCGCGCGCCACGGTCAACGGCTACCACGACCATAACTTCCTGACCATTCACGAGCGCCTGACCGATCACCTCGGCGATCGCGCCCCGATTGGCCAGGTGCGTCAGCGCATTCACCGTGTTCGCGCCAAGCGTGTAGTGCTGGCGACCGGCACTCACGAGCGTCCGCTGGTTTACGGCAACAACGACGTGCCGGGCAACATGCTCGCCGGCGCTGTGTCGACTTACGTGCGTCGTTACGGCGTGGCACCGGGCAAAAAACTGGTGTTGTCGACCAACAACGATCACGCCTATCGCGTGGCACTGGACTGGCTCGACGCCAGCCTGCAAGTCGTCGCCATCGCCGATGCTCGCAGCAATCCGCGCGGTGCGCTGGTTGAAGAAGCGCGCGCCAAAGGCATTCGCATCCTGACCGGCAGCGCCGTGATCGAGGCACGTGGCAGCAAGCACGTGACCGCCGCTCGCGTTGCCGCTATCGATGTCAAAGCGCATACCGTGACCAGTCCAGGTGAGTGGCTTGAATGCGACCTGGTTGCCAGCTCCGGCGGTTACAGCCCGGTGGTTCACCTGGCGTCGCACTTGGGTGGCAAGCCGATCTGGCGTGAAGACATCCTCGGTTTCGTACCGGGCGAAGCACCGCAGAAACGCGTGTGCGTCGGTGGCATCAACGGCGTCTACGGCCTCGGCGATTCCCTGGCAGATGGTTTTGAAGGCGGCGCTCGCGCAGCCAGCGAAGCCGGTTTCAGCGTGGTCGAAGGCACCTTGCCGAAAGCCCTGAGCCGTCTGGAAGAACCCACTCTGGCGCTGTTCCAGGTGCCACACGAAAAGAACACCGCACGTGCGCCGAAGCAATTCGTCGACCTGCAAAACGACGTCACCGCCGCTGCCATCGAACTGGCGACCCGCGAAGGCTTCGAGTCGGTCGAGCACGTCAAACGCTACACCGCACTGGGCTTCGGCACTGACCAGGGCAAGCTCGGCAACGTCAACGGCCTGGCCATCGCCGCCCGTTCGCTGAACGTGACCATCCCGCAGATGGGCACCACCATGTTCCGTCCGAACTACACGCCGGTAACTTTCGGTGCTGTGGCCGGCCGTCACTGTGGGCACATCTTCGAGCCAGTTCGTTTCACCGCGCTGCATCACTGGCACGTGAAGAACGGCGCCGAGTTCGAAGACGTCGGTCAGTGGAAACGTCCGTGGTACTTCCCGAAAAACGGTGAAGACCTGCATACCGCCGTGAAGCGCGAATGCAAAGCCGTGCGCGACAGCGTCGGCCTGCTGGACGCCTCGACCCTGGGCAAAATCGACATCCAGGGCCCGGATTCGCGTGAGTTCCTCAACCGCATCTACACCAACGCCTGGACCAAGCTCGACGTGGGCAAGGCGCGCTACGGCCTGATGTGCAAAGAAGACGGCATGGTCTTCGACGACGGCGTAACCGCCTGTCTCGCCGACAACCACTTCGTGATGACCACCACCACCGGCGGCGCTGCACGCGTGCTGCAATGGCTGGAAATCTACCACCAGACCGAATGGCCAGACCTGAAGGTGTACTTCACTTCCGTGACGGATCACTGGGCAACCATGACCCTGTCCGGGCCGAACAGCCGCAAGCTGCTCAGCGAAGTCACTGACATCGACCTGACCAACGAAGCCTTCCCGTTCATGACCTGGAAAGAAGGCCTGGTCGGCGGTGTGCCGGCGCGGGTGTTCCGGATTTCGTTTACCGGTGAGCTGTCGTACGAAGTCAACGTGCAAGCCGACTACGCCATGGGCGTGCTCGAGAAAATCGTCGAGGCCGGCAAGAAGTACAACCTGACCCCGTACGGCACGGAAACCATGCACGTACTGCGGGCCGAGAAGGGCTTCATCATCGTCGGTCAGGACACTGACAGCTCGATGACCCCGGACGACCTGAACATGGGCTGGTGTGTCGGTCGCACCAAACCGTTCTCGTGGATCGGCTGGCGTGGCATGAACCGTGAAGACTGCGTGCGTGATCAGCGCAAACAGCTGGTTGGCCTGAAGCCGATCGATCCGACCAAATGGCTGCCGGAAGGTGCGCAACTGGTGTTCAACACCAAGCAAACCATCCCGATGACCATGGTGGGTCACGTGACTTCCAGTTACCTGCACAACTCCCTGGGCTATTCGTTTGCCATGGGCGTGGTCAAGGGCGGCTTGAAGCGCATGGGTGAGCGGGTGTTCGCACCGCTGGCCGATGGCAGCGTGATCGAAGCGGAAATCGTTTCTTCGGTGTTCTTCGATCCGAAGGGTGATCGCCAGAACATTTGATGGTTCGGATCCTGTGGAGTGCAGTTGCACCGTGGTGACTTCATCGCGAGCAGGCTCACTCCTACAGGTAATCGCGTACCCCTTGTAGGAGTGAGCCTGCTCGCGATAGCGGTAGATCTGCTTGCACAGGGCTCAAGTCAGAATTCAGGAAAGGTGCTTTATGACCGCAGCCAATGTTTACCAACAACGCCCAACCACTGGGGCCAAGGCCGAGTCGTCGCTGCATCACGCCGACCTCGCCAGCCTGGTGGGCAAGGGTCGCAAAAGCGCCGGCGTGATCGTGCGTGAGAAAAAACTCCTCGGCCACCTGACCATTCGTGGCGATGGTCATGATGCTGCGTTTGCTGCCGGCGTGCACAAAGCCCTCGGTATCGAATTGCCGGGCGCGCTGACCGTCATCGTCAAAGGCGAAACCAGTCTGCAATGGATGGGGCCGGATGAATGGCTACTGATCGTGCCGACCGGTGAAGAATTCGCCGCCGAGAAGAAACTGCGTGAAGCGCTGGGCGGCCTGCACATCGCGATCACCAACGTCAGCGGCGGCCAGCAGCTCCTCGAACTGAGCGGCCCGAACGTGCGCCAGGTGCTGATGAAGTCCACCAGCTATGACGTGCACCCCAACAGCTTCCCGGTAGGCAAGGCTGTGGGCACCGTGTTTGCCAAGTCGCAACTGGTGATCCGCCACACCGCCGAAGACACCTGGGAACTGCTGATTCGTCGCAGCTTCTCGGATTACTGGTGGTTGTGGTTGCAGGATGCTGCGGCTGAGTACGGGCTTAGTGTTCAGGCTTGAGATCGACCCCTCACCCCAACCCTCTCCCCACGGGGGAGAGGGGAAAGGGGGCAGATCTCCGCTGTTTTCAGGACCTGAGTTCGACTCGGAACTTCAGGTCGATGTAGCTCCAAGAACAACTCGGTCAGTCCCCTCGCCCCTTTGGGGAGAGGGTTAGGGTGAGGGGGCGATCCTCCTGACACCCCGCAACCAAGGAGTCACCGCACTATGAGCCGCGCCCCAGACACATGGATTCTGACCGCCGACTGCCCAAGCGTTCTCGGCACCGTGGACGCGGTGACCCGCTTTCTGTTCGAGCAGGGCTGCTACGTCACCGAACACCATTCCTTTGATGATCGGCTCTCGGGCCGTTTCTTCATTCGTGTGGAATTCCGTCAGCCCGACGGCTTTGACGAACAAGCTTTCCGCGCAGGGCTCGAAGAGCGTGGCCAAGCCTTTGGCATGATCTTCGAACTGACCGCGCCGAACTACCGCCCGAAAGTGGTGATCATGGTTTCCAAAGCCGATCACTGCCTCAACGATTTGCTCTACCGCCAGCGCATCGGTCAATTGTCGATGGACGTGGCCGCCGTGGTTTCCAACCACCCGGACCTCAAGCCGTTGGCGGACTGGCATCAGATTCCGTACTACCACTTCCCGCTGGACCCGAACGACAAGCCGTCGCAGGAGCGTCAGGTCTGGCAGGTGATCGAAGAGTCCGGCGCCGAACTGGTGATTCTTGCCCGCTACATGCAAGTCCTGTCGCCCGAGCTGTGCCGCAAACTCGACGGCAAGGCGATCAATATCCATCACTCCCTGCTGCCCGGTTTCAAAGGCGCCAAGCCTTATCACCAGGCTTACAACAAGGGCGTGAAACTGGTTGGCGCCACGGCGCACTACATCAACAACGACCTGGACGAAGGCCCGATCATCGCCCAAGGCGTAGAGGCTGTGGACCACAGTCATTACCCGGAAGATTTGATCGCCAAGGGGCGGGATATCGAAGGGCTGACCCTGGCCCGGGCGGTGGGTTATCACATTGAAAGACGCGTGTTTTTGAACGCCAATCGCACGGTCGTTCTCTAGATCGCTATCGCGAGCAAGCCTCGCTCCTACAGGATTGAGGTCGATCGCGGAGATGGAGACAACCTCAATCCTGTAGGAGCGAGGCTTGCCCGCGAAGAGGCCCTGACAAACAACGCAAAAAGACACAAGCAACAACCCGAGCAATCAACGCGCCGCCGCTTCATGGCGACGCGACCGCTACATAAAAACAACAGCGAGGTGAAAGCATGTCTGGCAATCGTGGTGTGGTATATCTCGGCGATGGCAAAGTCGAAATTCAGAAAATCGACTATCCGAAAATGCAGGACCCGCGCGGCAGGAAGATTAACCATGCTGTCATCCTGCGTGTGGTTTCCACCAATATCTGTGGTTCGGACCAGCACATGGTGCGCGGTCGTACCACCGCTCAAACCGGCCTGGTACTGGGTCACGAAATCACCGGTGAAGTGATCGAGAAGGGCAGCGACGTCGAGAACCTTCAGATCGGCGACCTGGTTTCCGTACCGTTCAACGTCGCTTGCGGGCGCTGCCGTTCCTGCAAAGAGATGCACACCGGTGTCTGCCTCAGCGTTAACCCGGCGCGTCCGGGCGGTGCTTACGGTTATGTCGACATGGGCGACTGGACCGGTGGCCAGGCTGAATACGCGATGGTGCCGTATGCCGACTTCAACCTGCTGAAACTCCCGGATCGCGATCGCGCGATGGAAAAAATCCGCGACCTGACCTGCCTCTCCGACATCCTGCCGACCGGTTACCACGGCGCAGTGACGGCCGGCGTTGGCCCGGGCAGCACCGTGTACATCGCAGGTGCCGGCCCGGTCGGTCTGGCCGCCGCCGCTTCCGCTCGCCTGTTGGGCGCGGCCGTGGTAATCATCGGTGACGTCAACACCGTCCGCCTGGCGCACGCCAAGGCTCAGGGTTTCGAAATCGCCGACCTGTCCCTGGACACCCCGCTGCACGAACAAATCGCTGCACTGCTGGGCGAGCCAGAAGTGGATTGCGCCGTCGACGCCGTGGGCTTCGAAGCGCGTGGTCACGGCCATGACGGCGTGAAACACGAGGCTCCGGCCACCGTGCTGAACTCGTTGATGGGCGTGGTACGGGTGGCCGGCAAAATCGGTATCCCAGGCCTGTACGTGACCGAAGATCCGGGTGCTGTGGACGCTGCTGCGAAGATGGGCAGCCTGAGCATCCGCTTCGGTCTGGGCTGGGCTAAATCCCACAGCTTCCACACGGGTCAGACGCCAGTGATGAAGTACAACCGCCAGCTGATGCAGGCGATCATGTGGGACCGTATCCACATTGCCGACATCGTTGGCGTGGAAGTCATCAGCCTCGATGATGCGCCGCGTGGTTATGGCGAGTTCGATGCGGGCGTGCCGAAGAAGTTTGTGATCGATCCGCACAAACTGTTCAGCGCAGCGTAAGGCTTCAGGCAACACAAAACGGCGACCCCAGGGTCGCCGTTTTTTTTGGCTAAGATTGTTGGTGAGTCTGAGGGCCACCCCTCACCCCAGCCCTCTCCCCAGCGGGGAGAGGGGGAAAGGGGGCCGATCTCTATGCTTTTCAAACCTGAGTTCGACTCAGGAATTTCAGGTCGATGTAGCTCTAAGAACAGCTCGGTCGGTCCCCTCTACCTCCGGGAGAGGGCTAGGGTGAGGGGGGGGTTACAATGCAGCCAACGCCCCTTGATACAACACCGGCCCCGTCGGTTGCCCCGTCGGCGAACCGCCCTTCGGTTCAAGACTGACCGCCAACGCAATCGGCTTGCCGATCAACGTCTTCTGCGCATCGCTCAGCTCTACGCGCCCCTTGCCGCCCGCTGGAATCACCCCAAGCGAAATCGGCTTGCCATCCGCCGGAATCGCCCACAACTCCAGACTGCGCCCTGGATCAACCGCTGCCAGCGTCAGCGGCTCGACTTTCAGATACTCCTCATGCGCTTCAACCTTCAGCGCAGGCTTCGCGTCCGCGGTCAGCAGCGTGGCGCTGTAACGCGCACTGTCGCGGTTATAAATCACACCCAATGTCACGGCGATCACCAGCGAGCAAACCGCCGCCGTCACTCGCAACCAGTTCCAGAACCGACGTTTTTCCGGCATGTGCAGCACTTGCGGCTCAATCCGCGCCGTAATGCCCTGCCACACCCGCTCCGGCACCGGCTGCTCGGGCAGTGCGTCGGTCAAACTGGTCAGGTTTTCCTGCCACTGAGCCAGTTCCGCGCGCAGTGCTGCGTCCTCCAACAACAACTGTTCGAAACGCCGACGAGCAGCAGAAGGCATCAAACCAATGGCGTAATCGGCGGCGAGGGCGCGGCGCAGGGACGGGGTTTGATAGTTCATGATTCAAGGCACCTGCGCAGTCGCTCCATACCGCGGCGGATCCAGGATTTCACCGAGCCCAGCGGCGCGGCCAGGTGTTCGGCGAGTTCAGAGCAGGACAACCCCTGAAAGTAGGCCACGGTGATCGATTGACGCTGCATGCCCTCGAGGCTTTCCAGGCAGCGGTTCAAGGCCTTGGCCTCACGGGCACTGCTGAGTTGTTCGTGGGCCGATGGGCTTTCATCCACCAGCGCCTGTTCTTCAAGGTCGCTCAACGGCTGGTCGCGGTGTTTGCGCAACTGATCGATGGCCTGATGACGGGTGATGTTGATCATCCAGGTCAGCGGTGCCGACAGATGCGCCTCGTAGCGCGAGGCGTTGTTCCAGATGCGCACGAAGCTTTCCTGCAGCACTTCTTCAGCCAGATCCGGCCGCCCCATGAAACGTAGCGCTACGCCATGCAGTCGTGGGCCGACGCTGCGGTAAAGCGTCTCGAAAGCACGGCGGTCGCCCAGTGAACACTGGGCCAGAAGCTGCCTGAGCTGATCGGCGTCGGCGATGGGAATGGCAGTTCTCCAGGTAATGAAGGTGGGCTGCGTGAGGTGACGTTTGCAGGCAGAGGTTAGTTCACGGTGCGTCGTTGTTCCATTCACGGGCGGCCACCTCGGAAACCGCCGACCCCGATGGGCGGGGTCGGCGGCACCCTTCAGCTTTTCGGCATCAGTACTTTGTCGATGACCTGTATCACGCCGTTGGACTGGTACACGTCATAGGTGGTGATGTCGGCGACGTCACCTTTTTCATCCTTGATGGTGATGTTGTGCGGGCCGTTCATCATCGCCCACAGCTTGCCGCCTGCGACGGTGGTCAGTTCGGCCTTGCCGCCACCGGCCTTGATCTTCTCGGCCAGGGTTGTCATGTCGAGTTTCCCGGCGACCACGTGGTAGGTGAGGACGTGAGTCAGGGTCGCCTTGTTGGCGGGTTTGAGCAGGGTATCGACAGTGCCCGCCGGCAGGGCGGCGAAGGCCGAGTTGACCGGGGCGAACACGGTGAACGGGCCTTTGCCCTTGAGGGTGTCCACCAGGCCTGCGGCTTTCACGGCGGCGACCAGGGTGGTGTGGTCGGCGGAGTTCACCGCGTTATCGATGATGTCTTTACTCGGCATCATGCTTTGGCCGCCGACGATGACCGAGTGGCTGGTGTCTGCCGCTTGCACAGTGTTCAGGGCGAATCCGCCGCCAAGGGCCAGGGTCAGCAGGCCGGCAATTAGCGGCGTTTTGATCGAAGTGCGTTTCATGGTGATGATCCTCGTGATGGGAATCGGCCAGGAATGTCTGTCCGTGCTTGATATACGCGGGCGGGACCAAACTGGATGCAGCGCCGGACAATTGTTTTTCTGCTGTTCGTCGGGGGCTCGCCAAGACTCGGAACAATCCTCCAGGATGCCAGTCCAACACACGATTTTCCGCCGTCCATTGCCGGGCGGTTTTCATGGCACATGAGGATGTCTGAATGAAGATTTCACGCGGTTTTGCTCTGGCTTCGCTGATGTGTCTGGCGGCCGGTCCGGTCTTTGCTCAGTACAGCCTGTTCGATGCGGCCAATGCCATCTCCGGCACGCAGGACGATGACGCCGCCGCGGCCGCGCCAACCGCGCAGACGGCCGATCTGCTGAGTGCGCTCAGCCAATTGAACGTGACGTCACAACAAGCCATTGGCGGTGCCGGGGCGATGCTCGGTCTGGCGAAGAATCAATTGAGTTCGACCGACTACTCGGAGTTGGCCAAGAGCGTGCCCGGAATCGACTTGCTGTCCGGTGGCGGTGGACTGGGTGTCCTCAGCGGCTTGCTTGGCTCGTCCGGTACAGCGGCAGGTCTGAACAACGTCCTGGGCAACGTGAAGAACGCCAACGACCTGAACAGTGCCTTCAGCGCATTGGGCATGGACACGAGTATGGTCGGCCTGTTTGCCCCCGTGCTTCTGCAATTTTTCGGTCAGCAGGGCGTTGGCAGTTCGCTGCTGACAAACCTGGGCGGGATCTGGGGCGCAGGCACCGGCACCTGATTCAGCGGCGCTCGGCGCGCAATGCGTCGATGCGCTGGTCCTTCTCGATCCAGAGCTGGTTGACCCAGTTCTGGATGGTTTCGCGAAACTGCGGATCATTTTCGTAATCGCCCTGCCACAGCGCCGGGTCGAGTTCGCGGGTCTTGATGTCGATGATGACCCTCGGCACGTTGCCGCTGAGTAAATCCCAGAACCCCGGAATCGACTGCTGCGGATACACCACCGTCACATCGAGAACGGCGTCGAGCTGTTCACCCATTGCCGCCAGAACAAACGCCACGCCACCCGCCTTGGGCCGGAGCAGGTGGGTGAAGGGTGATTGCTGCTGGGCACGTTTCGCGGCGGTAAAGCGTGTGCCTTCCAGGTAATTAACCACCGTCACCGGCTGACGTTTGTACAACTCGCACGCCGCTTGAGTGATCTCCAGGTCCTTGCCGGCCAGCTCAGGGTGCTTCGCCAGGAATGCCTTGGTGTAGCGTTTCATGAACGGGTAATCCAGCGCCCACCACGCCAGCCCCAGGAACGGCACCCAGATCAGCTCTTTCTTGAGGAAGAACTTGAAGAACGGTGTGCGCCGGTTCAGCGTTTGAATCAGTGCCGGGATATCCACCCAGGATTGATGGTTGCTGATCACCAGATACGACGTGTCGACCCGCAGGTCATTGCCGCCACGGATGTCCCATTGCGTGGGGATGCATAGGCGGAAAATCAGCTTGTCGATTTCGGCCCAGGTCTCGGCGATCCCCATCACTGTCCATGAGGCGTAATCACGCAAGCGCCCGGGCAGGACCAGTTTGAGCAAGGCGAACACCATCAGCGGCCCGAACAGGACCAGGGTGTTGAGCAACAGCAGCAGGGTAACGAAACAGCCGGTGAGCAGGCGGCGCATAAATAACTCTTGAACGCATTTGGGCGCGCAATGATAAGCAGCTTCGGACGGCAGGCCAAATCGGCTACGACGAATGTTTCACCTTTAAACCGCTAACCTCTCTACACCGATCGTTCCCACGCAGAGCGTGGGAACGATCATGCGTACAACGGTCTAAAATTCCGCTGCCCACTCCTCAAGGAATCCCATTACGTGAAATCCCTCCTTGCACTGCTTTCCCTCGTGGCCCTGCCGGTCCTGGCTGCTGAGCCGACCCTGTACGGGCGCTACGAATACATCGCGCTGCCGGAAATCGGTGGCGAAGTGCTCAAGGCCAAGATGGACACCGGCGCCCTGACCGCGTCGCTGTCGGCCAAAGACATCGAAACCTTCACTCGCGATGGCGACGAGTGGGTGCGCTTCCGCCTCGCCACCAAAGGCGCGAGCAACAAGGTCTACGAACACAAGGTCTCGCGGATCAGCAAGATCAAGACCCGCTCCGAAGAAGACGACGACAGCGAAGCGGTCGCACCCACCAAGCGTCCGGTGGTCGATCTGGAACTGTGCCTGGGCAACGTCAAACGCACCGTCGAGGTCAATCTCACCGACCGCAGCAGCTTCAACTACCCTTTGTTGATCGGTGCCAAAGCCTTGCGTGAGTTCGGCGCGGCGGTGAACCCGGCACGGCGCTTTACCGCGGACAAACCCGACTGCTGATTTCAAGTGGTCTCATTGACGTGACGTGAGCCTTGGGGCACCGTTCGCCCACTTAACTCCCGGGCTCGGACGCCATGCCTCATATCCTGATTGTCGAAGACGAAGCGGCGATTGCCGACACCCTGATTTTCGCCTTGCAGGGCGAGGGCTTCACCACCACCTGGCTGAACCTTGGCGCCGCTGCGCTTGAGCATCAGCGCCAGACGCCGGCCGACCTGATCATTCTCGACATTGGTCTGCCGGACATCAGCGGCTTCGAGACCTGCAAGCAATTGCGCCGTTTCAGCGAAGTGCCGGTGATCTTCCTCAGCGCCCGGGATGCTGAAATCGATCGCGTCGTGGGCCTGGAAATCGGTGCCGACGATTACGTGGTCAAGCCGTTCAGCCCACGGGAAGTGGCGGCGCGGGTCCGGGCAATTCTCAAACGCATGGCGCCGCGAGCGACCGCCGAGGTGTCATCGGCGCTGTTTCGCATTGACAGCGAACGGGTGCAGATTAGCTATCGCGGTCAGCTGCTAACCCTGACCCGCCATGAATTCCGTCTGCTGCAATGCCTGCTGGACCAACCCGAACGCGTCTTCAGCCGCGAACAGTTGCTCGATGCGCTGGGCGTCGCTGCCGATGCCGGGTACGAGCGCAGCATCGACAGCCACATCAAAAGCGTGCGCGCCAAACTACGCCAGGTGAAAGCCGACGCGGAACCGATCCAGACCCATCGCGGCCTCGGTTACAGCTACAGCCCGGGGCGTAGCTGATGCCGCTGGGGATCCGGATATTCCTGGTCTACGTGCTGTTCATCGGCCTGACCGGTTACTTCGTGCTGAACACCGTGATGGAAGAAATCCGTCCCGGCGTGCGCCAGTCCACCGAAGAAACACTGGTCGACACCGCCAATCTCATGGCCGAAATCCTGCGCGACGACTTCAAGGCCGGCACCCTGAATCAGAACCGCTGGCCCGAGCTGCTCAAGGCTTATGGCGAACGGCAACCGAAGGCGAGCATCTGGGGATTGCCGAAGAACCAGGTCAATCACCGGATCTACGTCACCGATGCCAAGGGCGTTGTGGTGCTGGACTCCAGCGGTGTGGCAGTGGGGCAGGATTACTCGCGCTGGAACGATGTTTTACTGACCTTGCGAGGCGAATACGGCGCTCGTTCCAGCCGCAGCAATCCGGACGATCCGAACTCCTCAGTGATGCACGTCGGCGCTCCGATTCGCGACAACGGCCAGATCATCGGCGTGGTGACCGTGGCCAAACCCAACAGCTCGTTGCAGCCATACGTTGATCGCACCGAACGGCGATTGCTTGCCTGGGGGGCCGGGTTGATCGGCCTCGGTCTGCTGTTTGGCGCGTTGTTGTCCTGGTGGTTGAGCGCGGCGCTGCGGCGATTGACGGCTTATGCACAGGCCGTGAGTGAAGGCCGGCGGGTCGAGGTCCCGCATTACCGTGGCGGCGAGCTGGAACAACTGGCGACGGCGGTGGAGCAGATGCGCACGCAGCTCGAAGGCAAAGCCTACGTCGAGCGTTACGTGCACACATTGACCCACGAACTGAAAAGCCCGTTGGCGGCGATTCGCGGCGCGGCGGAGTTGCTGCAAGGCGAGATGCCGCTGGCCCAGCAACAGCGTTTTGTCAGTAACATCGACAGCGAAAGCGCGCGGATGCAGCAGTTGATCGAACGCCTGTTGAATCTGGCCCTGGTCGAGCAACGCCAAGGGCTGGAGGAACGGGTGGCGGTGCCGCTGGCGAAGTTGGTAGATGAATTGCTGAGCGCTCAGGCGGCTCGCATCGAAGGCAAGCAGTTGCGCGTGGAACAAACCATTGCAGCGGATCTGGTGCTGACCGGTGAACCGTTCCTGTTGCGTCAGGCGCTGGGCAATCTGCTGGAGAACGCTTTGGATTTCACCCCGGCTCAGGGCTTGCTGCGATTCAGTGCCGAACGCGTTGGGGAGCAGATCGAGTTCAGGCTGTTCAATCAGGCTGAGGCGATTCCTGGCTATGCGTTGCCTAGGTTGAGTGAACGGTTTTACTCATTGCCCCGTCCGGACAGCGGGCGCAAGAGTACGGGGTTGGGGCTGAATTTTGTTGAAGAGGTGGTGAAGTTGCATGGTGGGTCATTGAACATCGGCAATGTTGACGGCGGTGTTGAAGTCAAATTGTGTATGCCTGCTTAGAACCACCCCTCACCCTAACCCTCTCCCCAAGGGGTAGAGGGGACTGACCGAGGTGTTTTTTAGATAGTTTGCGACCGGGGAAGTTTGAGTCGAACTCAGGATTTGAAAACCATGGAGATCAGCTCCCTTTCCCCCTCTCCCCTGTGGGGAGAGGGCTGGGGTGAGGGGTGGTTCTTGAACTTCTCACACACTCTCCACATTCCCCCCACAAAACCCCCACACACCCATCCCAGACTCTCCCCATCCAAACAGGGAGAGTCCCATGAACCGCAGCCTGACCATAAAACTCGGGGCAATTGCCCTTCTGATTCTGTTGTTGCTGATCCCGCTCCTGATGATTAACGGCGTGATTCAGGAGCGTCAGCAACTGCGCGACGGTGTCCTCGAAGACATCGCCCGCAGTTCCAGTTACAGCCAGCAACTGAGCGGGCCGCTGATGGTGGTGCCGTACCGCAAAGTGGTGCGCACCTGGAAGCTCAACGAGAAAACCAACGCGCGTTACCAGGAAGTGGGTGAAGAACGCGGCCGTTTGTATTTCCTCCCGGAGCACTTTGAACTCGACGGCCAGGTTCAGACCGAACTACGTTCCCGGGGCATTTATGAGGCGCGTCTGTTTCATGCGGACAACCGCATCAGCGGGCATTTCTCGCTCCCGGCTCAATTGGGTATCAAGGACGACTTCGCCGATTACCAGTTCGACCAGCCGTTTCTGGCGGTCGGGATCAGCGACATTCGCGGCATCGAAAATGCTCTGAAACTCGAGCTCAATGGCCAGAAACTCGACTTCGTCCCCGGTAGCCAGGTGGGCTGGTTGGGGGAGGGTGTGCATGTGACGTTGCCGGCGCTCGACGCCAAGCAAGCCACAGAACTGGCTTTCGGTTTTGACCTGCGTCTGCAAGGCACTGGCCAGTTGCAGATTCTTCCGGTGGGTAAAACCAGCAAAGTATCGCTGGCCGCCAACTGGCCGCATCCGAGTTTCATCGGCAACTACCTGCCGGCCCAGCGTGAAGTCAGCGATCAGGGTTTCACCGCCAATTGGCAGACCTCGTTTTTCTCCACCAATTTGCAAGAAGCCTTGAGCAGCTGCGTGTCCGGCGGCGGTTGCGAAGCCTACACCGGCCGCAGTTTTGGAGTGAGCTTCATCGATCCGGTGGATCAGTACCTGAAGAGCGATCGGGCGATCAAATATGCGTTGCTGTTTATCGTCCTGACCTTCGCCGGTTTCTTCCTCTTCGAAGTGCTGAAAAGCCTGGCGGTACACCCGGTGCAATACGCGCTGGTCGGCGTGGCCCTGGCGTTTTTCTACCTGCTGTTGTTGTCGCTGTCCGAGCACATCGGTTTTGCCCTGGCGTACCTGCTATCGGCGAGCGGCTGTGTGTTGTTGATCGGTTTTTATGTCTGCCATGTGCTGCGCAGCGTGCGCCACGGCTTGAGTTTTTCGGCGGGATTGGCGGCGTTGTATGGCTTGCTCTATGGCTTGTTGAGTGCCGAGGATTACGCGTTGTTGATGGGGTCGCTGCTGTTGTTCGGATTGCTGGGCGTGTTTATGGTGCTGACCCGCAAGCTGGACTGGTATGGGATCGGGCAGAAGTCGGCCAAGCCGCTGGCGTTTGAAATCGGGGCTGTGGAATGAGCCGGTCGTTGGGGTTGCGTGAGGATCAGCGGGAGGGCGAATTACTGGCGACGCTGATAGTCGAGTTGTTTCCGTTAGATCCGCTGTGGTGCCATCGCGAGCAAGCTTGCTCCCACAAGGGATCTCCAGTGAACACAAAATTTGTGCCCACAACCGATCAACTGTGGGAGCGAGCTTGCTCGCGATGAGGCCCGTAGAGTCAGCGAAAATCTAAACCTTCGGCATAGTCGCCAGCATCGAAGGCCGCTGACTCACCTCAAAATACCAGTCCGCCAGCTTCGGATTCGTCGTGCGCCATTCCAGATCCGGATGGCGCAAATCCAGATAACCCAACGCACACGCGACACTGATCGCCGCCACATCGAAATGACTGCTCAGCTCGGCAATCGCGTCCGCTTCCAGCAATGCCAGGCCGCGACGAATCTTCTCGCGCTGGCCATCAAGCCACTCGTCCCAGTGTTTTTCCGGGGCACGCAGGGCGACTTCATAACGAATCAGTACGGCAGCGTCCATGATCCCGTCGGCCAGGGAGGCCAGGGTCAGGCGCCGCCAACGGGCTGAGCCGTCGCGCGGTATCAGCGGGTTGCCGACGTGCTGGTGGTCGAGGTAATCGAGGATCACCCGGCTGTCATGGATGACGTTGCCATCGGCCAGGCGCAAGGCCGGAATTTTACCCAGCGGGTTGTCTTCGTTGAGTATCAGGTCCGGGCTGACGGGTGTGAGCACGCAGTCTTGCAGCGCCACGCGGTCCTGTTGACCGGTTTCGTGCAGGAGCACCATGACTTTGCGAACGAAGGGCGACAACGGGTTGTGGAACAAGGTCATGCTGGGGGCGGACATGGCAGCGTCTCGGAGTGGGCAGTGCTGGGCAGCATAGCGCGTGGATCACGCAACTTGTAGGAGCGAAGCTTGCTCGCGAAGGCGGTGTATCAGTCAACATTGATGCTGGCTGACACACCGCCTTCGCGAGCAAGCCCGCTCCCACAGGTTGTTAGCGGCGTTGCAGCAGACCGCGCAAGGCGAGGATTGCGGGAATGCCCAGGCCCAACCAGCTCAGCGCGTCCCACACGCCATCCCCCAGCAACGCGGAAAACAACCCCGCCGCGCTGAGCAGGGCGATGACTGTAGGGGTGGAGAACACCTTCCAGAAATTCGACTGCCTTGGCCTCATGCGGGGCTCTCCGCATTCTCGAACACAGGTTTGGCAGCCTTGCGCCGCACCACCCACAGGTAAACCCCGCTACCGAGGACGATGATGGTCAGACCATCCAGCGTCGCCCAGAGGATCTTCATTGGCAAGCCGCCGTAATCGCCGAAGTGCAACGGTTGTGACATGCCCATGGCGTCCATGTACCACGGGCGTTCGGCCACGGCGGTGACTTGCAGGGTGCTGGCGTCGATCAGCACCGGTGTCAGCAGGTGCGAGGTCAGGTGAGTGCTGCCTTTCATGAACACCGCGTAATGGTGTTCGCTGGAAAATCGTGTGCCGGGGAAGGCGATGAAGTCCGGCTGCATGCCCGGTGCGACTTCCTTGGCGATGTCGAGCAAGCGGGTCGCGGGCGCCCGTTGTGTCAGTGGCGGCGCATCGCGATACGGCGCGACCATCGCGCTCAGGCTGTCGTTGCGCCACGCAGCGATCAACAGGTCGGCGCAGGCGCTGATGACACCGGTGACGCCGACCACCAAGGCCCAGGTCAACGTCACCACACCGATCAGGTTATGCAGATCGAGCCAGCGCAGACGGGTGGATTTGTCCTGGCGCACAGTGGCGAATTTCAAGCGCCGCATGAACGGCAGGTACAGCACCGTCCCGGAGACAATCGCCACCACGAACAGAATGCCCATGAACGCCAGCAGCAACTTGCCCGGCAGACCGGCGAACATGTCCACGTGCAGGCGCAACATGATCATCATGAAGCCGCCATTGGCCGACGGCATTTCCAGCGCTTCACCGGTGCGGGCGTCGAGCATGAAGGTGTGAGACGAATTCGGTTCAGTGCCGGCGGTGGCCGCCATGATCGTAATCGCGGCGTTGGGCTCTTCTTCGTCAAAGCCGAAATACTGCATGACTTCGCCAGGCCGATGCTTTTCAGCCGCCTGCACCAACTGTTGCAAATTCAGCAGCGGGGTGTCTGCCGGCATGGCCTTCAATTCAGCGGCATCGCCCAGCAAGTGGTCGATTTCGTGATGAAAAATCAACGGCAGGCCGGTCAGCGCGAGCATCAGCAGGAACACGGTGCAGATCAGGCTGGTCCAGGTGTGGACGAAGGACCAGCGGCGAATTGTTTTGCTTTTCATTTCATAGCCTTCAGAAATACCAAAGCCGTCCATGTCGGACGGCTCGGGATTTGGGCGTGTCAGGTCAGGCCATTACCACTTGTAAGTGGCACTGGCGACGACGCTGCGTTGGTCGCCGTAGTAGCAGTAGAAGCTGTCGCACGTGGAGATGTAGTCCTTGTCGAACAGGTTGGTGGCGTTCAGTGCCAGGGAGGCACCTTTGAGGCTGTTGTCCAGACGGCCCAAGTCGAAATGAACCGCAGCGTCGAACACGGTGTAGGCGTCAGCCTTGCCGAGCGAGGTATTGCCCTGATCACCGTAGGTGTTGCCGGTATAGCGAGCGCCGGCGCCGATGCCGAAACCGTCCAGCACGCCGTTGTGCCAGGTGTAATCGGCCCACAGCGAAGCCTGCTGGTTGGGCATCAGTTGCAGGCGATTGCCTTTGAAATCGCCTTTCTGCACTTCGGATTTGGCCAGGGTGTAAGCGGCGATGACCTTGAGGTTCTCGTTCACGTCGGAGACGGCTTCCAGCTCCAGGCCTTTGACTTTCACTTCACCGGTCTGGCTGGTGATCGAAACGTTCTCCGAGTTGGTCGTGGTGACGGAGACGTTTTTCTGGGTCAGGTCGTAGACCGCAGCGGTCAGCAGGGTGCTGCTGCCGGGCGGTTGGTACTTGATGCCCAGTTCCCACTGCTTGCCTTCAGTCGGCTTGAACGAATCGGTCGGCGATGCCGTGGCGTTGCTGGTCGGCTGGAACGACTCGGCGTAAGACAGGTAGGGCACGAAGCCCGAGTCGAACACGTAGCTGATCGCCGCATTACCGCTGAAGTTCTTGTCGCGCTCGGTGTTGGTGGCGTCGCCCTTGTTGAAGAACCTGGTGCCGGTGTGGACCCAGTCTTCACGACCACCCAGCGTCAGACGCCATTGATCGAGGGCCATCTGGTCCTGGACGTACAGGCCGGTCTGGTAAGTTTTCTGGTCGTAGTCATAAAACGCCGCCGAACGTGGCGGACGAACGATGGGCTGGCCATAGATCGGGTTGATGACGTTGGTGGTCAGACCGTCGCCGAAGATCGAGGTGTAGTTGGTGTTGGTGCGCTGGTGATCGAGGCCGATCAACAAGGTGTGACGGATGTCGCCGGTCGCGAAGTCGCCCTGGAAATTGTTGTCCACGGCGAACTGGCTGATGTCCTCGTCGACACTGGTGCTCGAGCGCCCAACGTTGCCTTCGGCATCGACCTGGGTGAACGGATAGGCGCCGGGGGTGAGGGCCTGGAAGGACAGGTCCGATTTGGTGTAGCGCAGGTTCTGCTTGAACTGCCAGACATCGTTCAAGCGATGTTCAAAGGCGTAGCCCAGTGCGTAGTAGGTGCGGTCGTAGAATTCCCAGTCCGGGTCGCCCAGGTTTTTGTGATGGGAAATCTTGCCGAGCGGCGAATGGATCTTGGTGCCTTGTACCGGCAGGAACTGGCTGGTGATGCCAGTATCGTCACGGGTGAACTGGGTGAGCAGGGTGAATCTGGTGTCTTCGTCGATGTTCCAGGTCAGGCTCGGCGCGATGTTATAGCGCTTGTTGTCGACGTGGTCGATCTGCGTACCGCTGTCGCGAACTACACCGCTCAAACCGTAGAGGAACTGGCCTTCTTCATCGATCTTGCCGGTGCTGGCGAAGTTGATCTGACGATGATTGTCGCTGCCGTATTGCACCTGGATTTCGCTGCTCGACTCGGCGCTGGGGCGACGGCTGACCATGTCCAGCAAGCCGCCTGGCGGGGTCTGACCGTAAACCGATGAAGCCGGGCCGCGCAGCAGGGCGAGGCGGTCGAGGTTCCAGGTTTCCTGTTTCGGGTTGGCGTACACGCCTTTTGGCAGTGGCAGGCCATCGAGGAATTGCGTCGGTTCGAAACCCCGCACGCGCAACCAGTCGGCACGGGTGTCGCTGCCGTAGCTGCTGGCGGTGATGCCGGGCATGTAGCGCACCGCGTCATCGAGGCTGTGCACATTGCGATCGTCCATTTGCTCGCGAGTAGCGATCGAAATCGAGCGCGGTGCTTCGACCAGCGCGGTATCGGTCTTGGTGCCGGCGGCGGTGCGGGTCGCCAGGTAACCTTGCACCGGTCCCCACGCACTTTCGGTGTTTTCCACACCAATGACGGCGGTTTCTGGCAGAGCCATCACACCTTCGGGCACGGCCACCAGGCTATAAGTGCCAGCGCTGCTTTGTTCCAGTTGCAGACCGGTGCCGCGCAAGGCTTCGCGCAGCGCGCCGGCAGCGTCGAACTGGCCTTTGACCGGCGCCGAGGTCTTGCCTGCCGCCAGTGAAGGATTCAACGACAGCGCCAGGCCAGCCTGGCTGGCGATCTGGTTCAGGGTGCTGGCCAATGGCGCGGCCGGCAGGTTGTAGGCGCGAACGCTGGATGCCTGTTCAGCGGCGATCAGCTGACTGCTGGCCAGAGGGGCGCAAAGGGCAATGGCAATCGCCAGCAAACCGGGGCGCAACAAGGTGTCTAGCGAACGGGACATACAGCGGCTCCTGAATGGAAATATTTCTCAATTGCCTAGGTGCCGGACGAGAATTCAAAAGTGATAGGCCTGATTGAAAATAATTTCGATTCAGCCATTCGCGTTGTGGCGAGGGAGCTTGCTCCCTCGCTACAGGGTTTTGTATATGCCTCAGGGTTTGGCTTCAGCCTTTGCCACGGTCACCCACCACGGCGTGCGCTGTTCGATCTGCACCGGCAGGGTCGGCAGCAGGGCGCTCAGGGCCAGATCGGTGTCGTGCAGCGGGAAGCTGCCGGTGATTCGCAGGTCAGCGATTTCCGGCGCAACGCCAAGATGCCCGCGGCGATAGCGACCGAGTTCATGAACCAGGTCCTCCAGCCGCGCGTTGTCCACCACCAGCATGCCGCGCGTCCAGGCATCGGCACCGAGGCTGAGCGCGAGGATCGGCCCGAGGCCATTGCTGCGCATCATGACTTGCTGGCCTTCACGCAGAATCTGTTCTTCAGGGCTCGACTCGGGATGGGCGGCTACCGCCGATTTCAGCACGCTCAGGCGCGTACCTTCTTCTTCGCGCTTGACCAGGAACCTTGTCCCCAGCGCACGCATGCTGCCTTCGCGGGTTTCGACGATAAACGGCCGGGCGTCGCCATGACCGGTTTCGACGAGGATTTCCCCTTCCTGGAGGATGATCAGCCGTTGTTTTTCATCAAAACGCACATCCACGGCACTGTGGGTGTTGAGGTTGATCAGCGTGCCGTCGGTCAGGCGCAGGGTGCGTTGCTCACCGGTGGCGGTGCGCTGGTCGGCCAGCCAATAGTCGATCGGCAGATAACGATCACCGGCGAACAGCGCCAACCCGATCACCGCGACGATGCTGGCCACGCCGCTGCCGAGTTTGCGCACACGCCGGCGAATGCTTTCGCGCGATTGCAGTAAAGCAGTACGAGCCGGGCCGCTGGCAACGCTGAAGCGCTGGTCGAGCATGCCCAATTGGCGCCAGGCCCGCGCATGTTCTTCGTGGGCAGCGTGCCATTTGGCGAACTCTTCGCGCTCCACCGGGTTGCCGGAGTCCAGGGACAATTGCCAGGCAATCGCGGCATCCAGCACCTGCGCCGAGACGGGTTTGGAACTGACCGGACTCATACCGGCTCACCGTACAACGCGATGTAGCACTGACGAATGCCTTGGGCCAGATACTGACGCACCCTCGGTACTGACACGCCCAGGCGCTCGGCGATTTCGGCGTGGCCGAGGCCGTCGAGACGGTTATAGAGAAACGCTGCCCGGGCCTTGCTTGAGAGCTTGCCGAGCAGGCGGTCGATGGCTTTTAGGTCTTCGAGGATCAGCTGCTGTTCCTCCACCGACGGTTGTTCACCTGCGGGGATCAGCATCAGTTCGGTGAGGTAGGCCTGTTCCAGCGCGGCGCGGCGGAAATAGTCGAACAGCAGACCCTTGGCAATCGCCACCAGAAACGCGCGCGGTTCACGCGGCTCCTTCAGTTCTTCACGACCCAGCAAACGCACGAACGTGTCCTGGCTCAGGTCTTCGGCTCGTTGCGGACAGGCCACATTGCGCCGCAGCCAGGCCAATAGCCAACCGCGATGGTCGCGATACAACGCACCAACGAGCTCACTTTGAGGGCTTTGGACTGACGACACGTAGCATCACCGATTGGGAAGTATTAACTAACGAGAATTGTTCGCGATTGTGTCAGAGGCGGGGGAGGTAAGCAATTGGCGCTGGTCGGGTCAAAATCGATCCCCCTCACCCTAACCCTCTCCCCGAGGGGCGGTCCGACGTTTCGGGAGGGCTGGGGTGAGGGGTGGCTCTTGAATTTTCCACTATTTCAAAACGAAGGCGCTCGCTGCCTGCGCTTCCACTGACTCAACCGCTGCTGCAAATTCAACGGGCTATGAATCTGCATCTGTCGCGCCCGGCTGAACAGAATCAACGCCAGTTCAGCGGTGGCCAACGCATCGGCACTGGCATTGTGGCGCTCGAACACTTCCAGTTTGAACCAGTCGATCCACTGATCCAGCCCGGCGTCGCGAATGTGCGCCTGAGGGCAAAGCAACGGCGCGATATCAGCCACATCCAGAAATGGATGCTGCAACTTGTAGCCCAGATGGTCTTTCAGCGCGCGCCCGAGCATGTGCTGATCGAACGGCGAGTGAAATGCCAGCACCGGGCTGTCGCCGACGAACTCCATGAATTCGACCAGGGCCTGAGCCGGATCACTGCCCGCGGCAATCGCACTCGGCCCCAGGCCATGGATCAACACACTGGGAGCCAACTTCATATCGGCGCATTGCAACGTGCGTTCGAACTGCTGGCTGAAGTCGATGGCCCCGTCCTCGATCACCACCGCGCCGATGGACAACACCCGATCCTTGTTCAGGTTCAGCCCGGTGGTTTCCAGGTCGAGCACCACCCAGCGTTGTTCGCGCAGGCTGCATTCGCCGAGCTCTGCTGCCGGGGGCAAGCGTTGCAGACGTTGTTGGAGTTCGCCGGATAGGCTCGGACCTGCCGGGCGCAGCCATGAAAACAGGCTCATAGCTGATACCGCAGGGCCAGGCTGCTTTGCAGGCGTTGTGCCTGGCGCAGGGATTCACGCAGGATCCGTCGATCCAGATGATTGAGGCTGTCCGGATCGACGCGGTTGGAGTAGGGCAAGTTCTCCCGGGTCTGTAGCTGATGTTGCTGCATGCGGGCTTGCTGGATGAAGTGATAGGCCTCTTCGTACGCCGCACCGTCCAGCCGTTCGATGACTTCTTTCTCCACCAGCTGGCGAAAGCGCTCCAGCGTGTTGTTCGCCTCGATCCCATGGGCCAATGCGAGTAGTCGGGCACCGTCGACAAACGGTGTCAGCCCCTGGACTTTCAAGTCCAGAGTGGCTTTCTCGCCATTCTTGCGAGCCAGTACGAACTCACGGAAACGTCCCACGGGCGGACGGTTGCGCAAGGCGTTCTCGGCCATCATCCGCTGGAACAGTCGGTTGTCATTCACCTGATCGAGAATGCCCTGACGCAGCTGCTCGCAGCCTTGCTCGTCGCCCCAGACCACGCGCAAGTCGAAATAGATGCTCGAACCCAACAGGTTCTCCGGCGTTGCCTCGCGGATAAACGCCGCAAAACGTCGCGACCATTCGGCCCGGGACAGACACAGCTCCGGATTGCCGGCCATGATGTTGCCCTTGCACAGGGTGAAACCGCAGAGCGCCAGGCTCTGGTTGATCTGCTGGGCGATGGGCAGCAATTTGCCGCGAATCT
This sequence comes from Pseudomonas silensiensis, assembly GCF_050434865.1. Lineage (NCBI taxonomy): Bacteria > Pseudomonadati > Pseudomonadota > Gammaproteobacteria > Pseudomonadales > Pseudomonadaceae > Pseudomonas > Pseudomonas silensiensis. Next base: position 110,268 of record NZ_JBNDJH010000006.1, on the reverse strand, counting down.
CGGCGGCGTGGGCCGCGTCCCGGGCTTCGAACAGAATGCCGTTGTCCTGATCGGTGTGCAGCGTCTGCTCGCGGCGGCCTTCGCTACCGAAGCACAGCCAGCTGAACGCAATGCCGGGGTCACCTTTCTCGGCAAGGGTCAGTTCGATCACCCGGCACACGGTGTGGTCGTTGAGCAGGGTGATGATGTGCGTGATCTGGGTTGAAGAGGCGCCGTGGGCCAGCATGCGCTCCACCAGTTGGCCGATTTCGCCGCGCATCGCCACCAGGTTTTCCACGCGTTGGGCGCTGCGGATAGTCCGCGCCAGATGAACCAGATCGACCCGTTGCAGGGAAAACAGATCACGTTCCGAGACCACGCCGCACAGGCGATGATCCTTGACCAGGCAGACGTGGGCGATATGCCGCTCGGTCATGGCAATCGCCGCATCGAAGGCGCTGTGGTCCGGCGACAGGTAAAACGGCGCCTGGGTCATGTGCCGTTCAATAGCTTCGTTGAAATCGTTAGTGCCGTCAGCCACTACATGGCGCAGGTCGCGCAGGGTGAAAATGCCCAGCGGCGCTTTATGTTCGTCGACCACCACAATGCTGCCGACCTGCTGCTCATGCATCAGGGTCACGGCTTCACGCAGCGGCGTGGCCGGGCTGCAGGTCACCGGGTGGCGCATGGCCAATTCACCCAGGCGAGTATTGAGCGAGTACTGGGTGCCGAGGGTTTCCACGGCTTTTTGCTGGACTTGCTGGTTGACCTGATCCAGCAGGCTGCTGACGCCGCGTAGGGCAAAGTCGCGAAACGCGTTGGAAAGCGCGAACAGTTTGATGAACGCCAGCTTGTTCAGCTGTAGGCAAAAGGTGTCTTCGGCGGCCAGGTGCTCGGTGCGGGTCGCACGCTCACCCAGCAGCGCGGCAAGGGGGAAACACTCGCCGGTGGTGATTTCGAAGGTGGTTTCGGTGCCGCCCTTGGCCGTATGGGGGCGCTCACCCACGACCCGGCCTTGTTTGACGATGTAGAAATGCTCAACCGGGCCGTCGGCGGGCTTGATGATGCTCTCGCCGGGTGCATAAAAACGCAGTTGACACTGCTCGACCAGGTACGCCAGGTGGGCGTGTTCCATTTGATTGAAGGGCGGGAAGCGCTGAAGGAATTGCAAAGTGCCCTGGATGTTCTGCAACACCGCGGTTTTCCCTGCCTGTGTGAAGGCGTCCGCTTTACTCATAACCATTACCGCAGTCTTTTTTGAATTGTTGTTGTCGGATGACTCAGCCATGGTCGGCCCCTGCGCGGAGGGTGCCCATTGGACGTAAGTCTAGGTAGGCAGTACGCATGTCGGTATTTGGGAAATGTCTGACGCAACTGTGAGAAAAACCTCCTACATTGGCTATAGGAAACTTTTCCGACGAAGTGCACATTGAAGGTCTGCTTAGCGATGTCTGACGGATGTGCTAGGGAATAGAAAATGAAAATGTAGAGTAAGCCATGTCCGACCACGATATTTTGAGTGACGCCGAGCGCAAGGCGCTGAGTGACGTCATGCTGGAACCTGACCTGCCGCCACAGCGGGTGCTGATCGTCGACGACGATAAAGACTCGCGTGAGTTGCTGTCGGAGATTATGGCGCTGGACGGGGTGCGCTGCATGACTGCCGCCAGTGGCGAAACGGCACTCAAGATGTTGGAGACGATGCCATCGATTGGCCTGGTGATTACCGATCTGCGGATGGGAACTGTCGATGGGCTGGATCTGATTCGGCAGGTTCGTGAGTCGGTTCGAGCGGCAATGCCCATCATCATCGTTTCCGGTGACGCCGACGTGAAAGATGCGATCGCTGCGATGCACTTGAGCGTGGTCGACTTCCTGCTCAAGCCTGTCGATACCGGCAAGCTGTTGACGCTGGTCAAGCATGAGTTGGGAATGGATGTGTAGGAATCGATTTGAAACAAAAAAGCCCTGATCTTTCGATCAGGGCTTTTTTTGTCCGGCGTCAGCGCTTAGTTACAGGCCATTGGCAGCCTTGAACTCGCGGCGGCGACGGTGCAGAACCGGCTCGGTGTAGCCGTTCGGCTGTTTGGTGCCTTCGACCACCAGTTCGACCGCCGCCTGGAAGGCGATGTTGCTGTCGAAGTGTGGTGCCAGCGGACGGTACAGCGCGTCATTGGCATTCTGACGGTCAACCACTGGCGCCATGCGCTTGAGGCTTTCCATCACTTGCTCTTCGGTGACGATGCCGTGACGCAGCCAGTTGGCGATGTGCTGGCTGGAAATCCGCAGCGTCGCACGGTCTTCCATCAGGCCGACGTCGTTGATGTCCGGCACTTTCGAGCAACCGACGCCTTGGTCGATCCAGCGCACCACATAACCGAGAATGCCCTGGGCGTTGTTGTCCAGTTCGTTCTTGATCTGTTCTGCAGTCCACTGCGGGTTCACCGCCAATGGAATGGTCAGGATGTCGTCCACCGAAGCGCGCGCACGTTTGGCCAGTTCGGCCTGACGGGCGTACACATCGACCTTGTGGTAGTGCAGCGCATGCAGCGCGGCAGCGGTCGGCGATGGAACCCATGCGGTGTTGGCGCCGGCCATCGGGTGAGCGATTTTCTGTTCGAGCATCGCTGCCATCAGGTCCGGCATGGCCCACATGCCTTTACCGATCTGCGCGCGACCTTGCAGGCCGGTGCTCAAACCAATATCGACGTTCCAGTTCTCGTAGGCGCCGATCCATTTCTCAGCCTTCATGTCCGCCTTGCGCACCATCGGGCCGGCTTCCATGGAGGTGTGGATTTCATCGCCAGTGCGGTCGAGGAAACCGGTGTTGATGAACACTACACGCTCGCTGGCAGCCTTGATGCAGGCCTTGAGGTTGACCGTGGTACGGCGCTCCTCGTCCATGATCCCGACTTTCAACGTGTTGCGCGGCAGACCGAGTACTTCTTCGATGCGACCGAACAGCTCGTTGGTGAACGCCGCTTCTTCCGGGCCATGCATCTTCGGTTTGACGATGTAGACCGAGCCGGTACGGCTGTTCTTGCGCGAGTTGTTGCCATTGAGGCTGTGGATTGCCGCGAGGCTGGTGACCAGACCGTCGAGGATGCCTTCCGGCACTTCGTTGCCATCCTTATCGAGGATCGCGTCGATGGTCATCAGGTGACCGACGTTGCGCACGAACAACAGCGAACGACCGTGCAGGCTCAATTCGCTGCCATCGAGAGCGGTGTAGGTGCGGTCGGCGTTCATGGTGCGGGTAAAGGTCTGACCGCCCTTGGAGACTTCTTCCGACAGATCACCCTTCATCAGGCCGAGCCAGTTGCGGTAGATCACCACTTTGTCATTGGCATCGACGGCGGCAACGGAGTCTTCGCAGTCCATGATGGTGGTCAGCGCGGCTTCCATCAGGATGTCTTTGAGGCCGGCAGCGTCGGTCTGGCCGACCGGGGTGCTGGCGTCGACCTGGATTTCGAAGTGCAGGCCGTTGTTTTTCAGCAGGATCGCGGTCGGTGCGGCTGTATCGCCGTGGAAACCGATCAGCTGTGCATCGTTGCGCAGGCCGGTGTTGCTGCCGCCTTTAAGGGCGACCACCAGTTTGCCATCAACGATCTTGTAGCCGGTGGAATCGACATGAGTGCCGGCAGCCAATGGCGCGGTTTCGTCGAGGAAGGCACGGGCGAAGGCGATAACCTTGTCGCCGCGAACCTTGTTGTAGCCTTTGCCTTTTTCCGCGCCGTCAGCTTCGCTGATGGCATCGGTGCCGTAGAGCGCGTCATACAGCGAACCCCAACGGGCGTTCGAGGCATTGAGCGCGAAACGGGCGTTCATCACCGGAACCACAAGTTGTGGACCGGCCATGCGGGCGATTTCGTCATCGACGTTTTGCGTCGTTGCCTGGAAATCGGCCGCTTCTGGCAGCAGATAACCGATGTCTTGCAAGAAGGCTTTATAAGCCACGGCATCGTGCGCCTGATCGGCACGGGATTGGTGCCAGCCATCGATACGAGCCTGGAAATCATCGCGTTTGGCGAGTAGGGCTTTGTTCTTCGGCGCCAGGTCATGAATGACCTTATCGGCACCGGCCCAGAACTTATCGGCGGTGAGGCCGGTACCGGGAATGGCTTCGTTGTTCACGAAGTCGAACAGGACTTTGGCGACCTGCAGGCCACCGACTTGAACGTGTTCAGTCATTGCTTGCCTCACTCTGCTCAGCTATTTCGCTTTTCAGCTCTTCAATTTAACAATGAAGCCTCTGGCATTTAAACCACAAACCTTTTGACCAGTACATGCCATTGCGGGCGGCTGGGTTATGACCAATCAACGGCGTTGAGGCCTTGCTGACGGGGCTTTCAGGGTTGTGGCTGCACCTGCGGCAGACATCGATCCAGCGTTATGTAGTGCGCGCTGCGGCATACTACATGATGAATTGCGCTTGTGAAAATTAGACTAATTACGTCGTTCTGCGACCCCATGACGCATTGCAGTCACGTCGGGGATCGGGATGTTCTCAAAAAACTATTGGATTGTTCCAGTTAAATATCAAAACTTGTACACATAATCTTCCGTGCCCTGCTATGGGGCTTTGCTTTTCCGAGACTCCGAGCCGATTCTCGCCCCTTGCCTATACTTGCTTTTCTATAACAAAAGTCATGACAAGAGGGCTGCGCCATGGACCACCTCGTACTCACTGTATTCGCTCCGGACAAGCCAGGGCAGGTCGAGCGCATTGCCCAATGCATCGCCGAGCACGGCGGCAACTGGCTGGAGAGCCGCATGTCACGCATGGCCGGGCAGTTCGCCGGGATTCTTCGTGTGGGCGTGCCGGCCGAGGCCTACGATGAATTGGTGGATGCCCTACAGGCATTGTCCGCCCATGGCATTCGCGTGCTGATTGCCGAAAGCGGCATCGAGCAATCCTGCACCTGGAAACCGATTGCCATGGAATTGGTGGGCAATGATCGCCCGGGGATCGTACGCGACATCACGCGTCTGCTGAGTGAGCAGGGGGTGAACCTGGAGCGTCTGGTCACCGAAGTACGTCCGGCGCCGATGAGCAGCGAGCCTTTGTTTCACGCTGAAGCGATTCTGGCCGTGCCGCTGACGCTGTCCCTGGACGTGCTGCAATCGCGCCTGGAAACCCTGGCGGATGATTTGATGGTCGAATTGGTGCTGCGCAGTGATCCCTGAAAAGGTTATCCAAGTTATACGTGCACCTGCCTGTGGATAACCTGTAGAGACAGCCCGCCAGGCCAGGTCGGCCGGGGTTCTTCAGGATTTGATCAAAAAACCAGCAGTTTCAGGGACTTGCGCACAAACGCCGGGGATCACGTTGTGGATAACCTTGGGAAGGATCGATGCAGGCCACGTGAGCCGTGGCTTGCAGAGGTTTGTGCGTTTTTTGATCAGCTGCGGCGGCGCAGACTTATCCACGCGTCGACGCTGTAAACCGCCAGGCCCGCCCAGATAAAGATGAACGCTACCAGTGTGCTCGACGACAAATGCTCGCCAAACAGCAGGACGGCCTGCAGCAGCACCAGCGTCGGCGCCAGGTACTGGAGAAATCCTAAAGTCGTGTAGGGCAAGTGCCGTGCAGCGGCGTTGAAACACACCAGTGGCACCAGCGTCACCGGACCGGCGGCTACCAGCCACCAGGCTTCGGATGTGGTCCAGAACTCGGGCTGAGCGCTTGTGGCCGTCTGATTGAAAAGCAGCCAGGCAATAGCAATCGGCACCAGCATCCAGGTTTCCACCACCAGTCCCGGCAACGCCTTGACCGGTGCCTGCTTGCGGATCAGTCCGTAGAAACCGAAAGTCAGCGCGAGCACCAGCGACACCCAGGGCAGACTTCCGACCTGCCAGACCTGCTGCGCGACACCGACCGCCGCCAGGCCGACCGCCAGCCATTGCATGCGCCGCAGCCGTTCGCCAAGGATCAGCATGCCCAACAGCACGTTCACCAGCGGGTTGATGTAGTAACCGAGACTGGCTTCGAGCATGCGCCCGTTGTTCACCGACCAGACGTAGGTCAGCCAGTTGGCCGCGATCAGCGTGCCGCTCAGGGCCAGTACCGCCAGGCGTTTGGGGTTATCACGCAACTCGCGCCACCAGCCCGGATGTTTCCACACCATCAGCAGCAAGGTGCCGAACAGCGCGGACCAGAGCACGCGGTGGATGATGATCTCCACGGCGGGCACGCTGGCGATGGCTTTAAAGTAAAGCGGGAAAAGTCCCCAGATGATGTAGGCACTCAGGCCCAGGATGTACCCGCGACGCGGGTTGGCGGCTTGCATGCAGAATCCTTGCTTAGGCAGCTAACAAAGAGGGGATTGTAGGGCGGTTGTATAGATGTGTCGCTTCTGAAAGCAAAAGATCGCAGCCTTCGGCAGCTCCTACAGAGTGATTGCGTACACCGTGTAGGAGCTGCCGAAGACAGCGATCTTTTGATCGTGAAATTAAAAAAGCTTCAATGGCTCTTCGTTGAGCGCAGCCAATTGTTCGCGCAACGCCAACACTTGGTCGCCCCAATACCGTTCACTGCCGAACCACGGAAAACTGTGCGGGAACGCCGGGTCGTCCCAGCGGCGGGCGAGCCAGGCGCTGTAGTGCATCAGGCGCAAGGCGCGCAGCGGTTCGATCAACGCCAGTTCCCGCGGATCGAAGTCGTGGAACTCACTGTAGCCGTCCATCAATTCCGACAACTGACCGAGACATTCCTGACGATCACCCGCCAGCATCATCCAGATGTCCTGCACCGCCGGGCCCATGCGGCAGTCGTCGAGGTCGACGATGTGGAACATCTCGTCGCGGCACATCATGTTGCCGGGGTGGCAGTCGCCGTGCATGCGGATGTTCTTGTGCGGCGTAGCGTTGTAGACCTCTTCCACTCGTTTGAGCAGGTCGCGGGCCACGGACTCGTAGGCCGGCAGCAGGCTTTTAGGTACGAAATTACCTTCGAGCAATGTCGTCAGCGAGTCATGACCGAAGTTTTTCACGCCCAGCGCTTCGCGGTGTTCGAACGGTTTAGTAGTGCCGACGGCGTGCAGACGACCGAGCAGTTGCCCCAGGCGATACAGCTGATCGAGATTACCGGGCTCCGGCGCACGGCCACCACGGCGGGGGAACAGGGTGAAGCGGAAACCGTTGTGTTCGTGCAGGCTGGCACCGTTGTGAATCATCGGTGCGACCACCGGTACATCGCATTCAGCGAGTTCGAAGGTGAATTGGTGCTCTTCGAGAATGGCTTCATTGGTCCAGCGCTGCGGACGGTAGAACTTGGCGATCAGCGGCTCGGAGTCTTCGATACCGACCTGATAGACACGGTTCTCGTAGCTGTTGAGCGCCAGAATGCGCGCGTCGCTGAGAAAGCCGATGCTTTCGACGGCATCGAGCACGAGGTCTGGGGTGAGGGTTGCAAACGGGTGGGCCATGCTGACTCCTGCGCGCAGCAGGCTGCCGCGTCCGGCCAAGCATGGTAGCGCAGACGGGGCTTCTTTAGTGTTTGGGCTTTTGTTGTGTGTCGTTTCGGCTGACGCCATCGCGAGCAGGCTCACTCCTACAGGGATCTTGAGTGTGCACACTATCTGTGTCACCCAGACGATCTACTGTGGGAGTGAGCCAGCTCGCGATAGGGCCATATCAGGCGCCGACCACCCCGCCATCTTCACGGGTAATCGCCATCACCGAAGACCGCGGCTTGCCATTCGGCAGATGCTCAGGGAACGTCGACCCGCCGTTTTCCCCCGGATGCTGAATCCCGACAAACAGTGTTTTCTGATCTGGCGAGAAGCTGATCCCTGTCACCTCGCAGCCCACCGGCCCGACCATGAAGCGACGAATCTCCCCGGTCACCGGATCAGCGCAGAGCATCTGGTTGTTGCCCATGCCCGCGAAATCACCGGCATTGCTCGAATCGCCATCGGTGAGAATCCACAACCGCCCAGCCTTGTCGAAACCCAAACCGTCCGGACTATTGAACATGTTCTGCGGCGTGATGTTCGACGAGCCGCCCTTCGGCGTGCCGGCGTGGACGCCCGGGTTGCCGGCGACCACAAACAGATCCCAGGAAAAGCTTTTCGAACCGTGATCGTCACGGTCAGTGCGCCAGCGCAGAATCTGCCCGTAGACGTTCTTCTCACGCGGGTTCGGCCCGCCCACCGGCTGACCATCCTCGCCACGCTTGGCGTTGTTGGTCAGCGTGCAATAGACCTGGCCATCCTTGGGGCTGACGACGATCCATTCCGGGCGGTCCATGCGCGTGGCCTTCACTACGCTGGCCGCGAGGCGCGCGTGAATCAGCACTTCGGCCTGATCGGCAAAACCGCTGCTGGCGTCGATGCCGTTTTTGCCGTGGGTCAGTTCGATCCACTCGCCCTGGCCTTTCGGGTGATCGGCATTGCCGTCGCCCGCGTCGAAGCGCGCCACGTACAAGGTGCCGTGGTCCAGCAGGTCGCGGTTGGCCTTGGGGTTTTTGTGGTTGATCTTGTCGCGGCTGACGAATTTGTAGATGAACTCACCGCGCTCATCGTCGCCCATGTACACCACGGCGTGACCGTCACTGGTTTCGGCCAGGGCGGCGTTTTCATGTTTGAAGCGGCCCAGCGCAGTGCGTTTGACCGGCGTTGAGTGCGGGTCGAACGGGTCGATTTCCACGACCCAGCCGTGACGGTTGAGTTCGTTCGGATTCTTCGCCAGGTCGAAACGCTCGTCGTGTGGGTGCCAATTGATCTCTTTGCTGGTCGCCACCGCGCCGTAGCGTTTCTGTGCGGCGTCGAATTTTTGCTCGGCATTGCTGCTGCCGAAGCAGTCAGTGAAGTTTTCTTCGCAGGTCAGGTACGTGCCCCATGGCGTCTTGCCGTTGGCGCAGTTCTGGAAGGTGCCGAGGACATTTTTGCCGTGCGGGTCGGCGCTGGTTTTCACCAAGGCGTGGCCGGCGGCAGGGCCGCTCAAATTGATCGGCGCGTTGCCGTGAATGCGCCGGTTGTAGCGCGAGCCCTGGACGAAATGCCACTGGTCGTTTTTGCGCTGTACTTCAATCACCGACACGCCTTCGCAGGCCAGTGCCTTGCGTACCTCTTCGGCCGACTGCGGCATGCCGCCGTGGGGATAGAGGTAGCGATAGTTGGTGTATTCGTTGTTGATCGCCATCAGCGCCCGGTTTTTGTCACCGGGGAATTCAAACAGGCTCATGCCGTCATTGTTGTCGCCGAACTGGACTTCCTGATGTTCGGCCGTGCCGTTGCCGCTCGGGTCGAATGCCGGGCCGTTCTTCTGCAGGGGTTGGCCCCAACTGATCAATACCGAAGATTTGTAACCTGGCGGCAGGGTGATGGCGTCGCTGGTGGCGGCGGGAATACTGTCAAAACCCAACAGTTTGCTGGAACCGGCGCTGACGCTGGCGGCGAGCACGCTGCGGCTCAGCAGGTTGCCGCCCAGGAACATTGCTGCACCGCAAAGGGCGCCGGCGCTGATGAAACCTCGACGGCTGAGGCCGACCATGTTCTCGAGGTCGGTGGATTGGTTGTCTTCTAATAGGCTCACATCAGGCTCCCTGCGGGTTTTTGCAGTCACCTTAATGAGCGTTAATGACACTTGTGTTTCAAAGCGGTGTACCGAGCAACACGTTGGATGGCGCGAACTGCACCAGCACCGGTTTATTGGCGACCAGACCAAGGGTTCTCAAGTGCAGCGGTTCGGCCAGCGCGCAGAGTGTCTGGCCATTGGGCAGGCCGATGCGCACTTCGCTGGGGCCGTCCTCGGCGTCGAGAATTTCTTCGATGATGCCCTTCAGGCAATTATTGCCGGGTGTTGCTCCTTGATCGATGCCCAGCAACTCCAGCCAGCCGGCCTTGATCAGTGCGACCACTTCAGTGCCGGTTTCCAGGTCTAGACGCAGGGTGCTGTCGTGAGTGATCTGCGCATCGATGCTCAAGCCTTCGGCCAGTTCAAGGCGAACCCGGTCGTTGTGCCCTTGGCTATCAATCGCCACGACCTTGCCATGCAGTTGATTGCGCGCGCTGGTTCTGAGCATCAGTCGGCCGAGCAGGTCGAGATCGCTGGCATCTTCGGCGGCCTCCAGCACCTGAGCCTGCAAGGCTTGCAGCTTTTGATACAGGCGCAATACGCGCTCGCCTTCGCTGGAGAGTTTGGCGCCACCGCCGCCCTTGCCGCCGACACTGCGCTCCACCAACGGTTTTTGCGCGAGGTTGTTGAGCTCATCGATGGCGTCCCAGGCCGCTTTGTAACTCAGCCCCGCGCTTTTCGCGGCGCGGGTGATCGAGCCCTGTTCGGCGATGTGTTGCAGCAACGCGATGCGCTGCGGACGACGGACAATGTGCTGGGACAACAACGTAGGCAAGGACATGGCAAGACGCTTTGGGCTGTGGCGATGGGAAGGACGTTGGCGGCTTGGGCCCCGGGAGTCAAGTCAGGGCGCATCGCCGGGTTTGGGTGTGCGGGCCAGACAATAGACGTCCACCCGCGCGGCGCCGGCGTCCATCAACAGGCGAGCCAAGGCTTGCGCCGTGGCGCCGGTGGTCAACACATCGTCTACCAATGCTAAATGACGACCCTTGATGCACGCATCGGGCGTCAGGGCGAAGGCGTTGTGCAGGTTCTTTTTGCGGGCCTCGGCATTCAGGTCCTGTTGGGCGCTGGTGTCCTGAACCCTCAGCAGCAGCGTTTCATCGCACGGAATGTCGAGGCTGGTGCTGAGCCAGCGAGCGAGCATCGCGGCCTGGTTGAAACCCCGTTTGCGCAGTCGTTTGGAGGCCAGCGGAACCGGGATGAGCGCGTCGGGTGGATTCAGGTCTTCATCGAAGCGATGTTGCAGGAACTGAGCGAGAAGTTCGGCGAGCAGGCGACCAAACGGCCACTTCGCCGAGTGTTTGAAGCGTGTGATCAACGTGTCCACCGGAAAGCTGTAAGTCCAGGGCGTAGCGACCCGTTCAAAGGCTGGCGGTTGTTTCAGGCATTGGCCGCAGGTCAGGCCGGCAGTGGGCAACGGCAGAGCGCAGGTTTGGCATTGATCGCCCAGCCAGGGCAGCTCCGTTTCACAGGCCATGCAGATGGGTGTGCATTCATCGGCGGGTTCTGAACAGAGCAAACAGTGTTGTTCGTTTTTTAACCAGATGTAAACCGGTCCTTCGTATCGTGGTTGACAGCGCATGAGTCTTCCTTAAATATGCCGAACATCCGTGTCGCGTCTGTGGGTATTCCATTCCCCAGCCGCTTGCCAAGCATAAAACAAAGGAAGCACCCATGAGCGCCAGCACCACTGCAACCCTGCGTCATGACTGGTCTTTGGCCGAAGTCAAAGCACTCTTCGTTCAGCCATTCAATGACCTGTTGTTTCAGGCGCAGACGGTGCACCGCGCGCATTTCGACGCCAATCGGGTCCAGGTGTCGACGCTGCTGTCGATCAAAACCGGTGCCTGCCCGGAAGATTGCAAATATTGCCCGCAGTCCGGTCACTACAACACCGGCCTGGAAAAAGAAAAACTGATGGAAGTGCAGAAGGTCCTCGAAGAGGCCGCTCGCGCCAAGGCCATCGGTTCGACCCGTTTCTGCATGGGCGCGGCGTGGAAACATCCGTCGGCCAAAGACATGCCTTACGTGCTGGAAATGGTCAAAGGCGTGAAAGCCATGGGCCTGGAAACCTGCATGACCCTCGGTCGCCTGGATCAGGACCAGACCGTCGCTCTGGCTGACGCCGGCCTCGACTACTACAACCACAACCTCGATACCTCGCCTGAGTTCTACGGCAGCATTATCACCACCCGTACTTACAGCGAGCGCCTGCAGACCCTGGCCTACGTGCGTGAATCGGGGATGAAGATCTGCTCCGGCGGCATCCTCGGCATGGGCGAATCGCTCGATGACCGCGCCAATCTGCTGATCCAGCTGGCCAACCTGCCGGAGCACCCGGAGTCGGTGCCAATCAACATGTTGGTGAAAGTCGCCGGTACGCCGCTGGAAAATGCTGACGATATCGACCCGTTCGACTTCATCCGCATGCTGGCTGTCGCACGTATCCTGATGCCGCAATCCCACGTGCGCCTGTCCGCCGGCCGCGAAGCGATGAACGAGCAGATGCAAGCCCTGGCGTTCTTCGCCGGTGCCAACTCGATTTTCTACGGCGAAAAACTGCTGACCACCGCCAACCCGCAGGCCGACAAGGACATGCAACTGTTCTCGCGTCTGGGCATCCTGCCGGAAGCGCGTGAAGAGCACGCTGACGAAGTCCATCAGGCCGCGATCGAACAAGCGCTGGTTGAGCAGAAGAGCAGCGAGCAGTTCTATAACGCGGCTGTTTAACGCTCCACTGATCCTTATGAAGGAATGCAAAACCCTGTAGGAGTGAGCCTGCTCGCGATAGCGATCTAACAGTCAGCATTTTTGTTGAATGTGCCGCCGCAATCGCGAGCAGGCTCACTCCCACAGGGATCGCATTCACATTGATTTATGTGAGTTGACCTTCGAGGCCTGCATGTCTTTTGATCTCAGCGCGCGCCTTGCTGCCCGTCGTGCCGAAAATCTCTACCGCCAACGCCCATTGCTCGAAAGCCCTCAAGGCCCGGAAGTGGTGGTCGATGGTCAGCCGTTGCTGGCGTTCTGTAACAACGACTACCTGGGCCTGGCCAATCACCCGCAAGTGATCGAAGCCTGGCGTGCCGGTGCGACCCGTTGGGGCGTCGGCGGCGGGGCGTCGCATTTGGTCATCGGTCACAGCAGCCCGCATCACGCGCTGGAAGAGGCCCTGGCCGATTTCACCGGCCGCCCGCGCGCGCTGTTGTTCACCACCGGTTACATGGCCAACCTCGGCGCAGTCACCGCGCTGGTCGGGCAGGGCGATACGGTGCTGGAAGACCGGCTCAATCACGCGTCCCTGCTGGATGCGGGTCTGTTGTCCGGAGCGCGTTTCAATCGCTATCTGCACAACGACGCGGCGAGTCTGGCCAAGCGTCTTGAGAAGGCGACCGGCAATACCCTGGTGGTCACCGACGGTGTGTTCAGCATGGACGGCGACATCGCCGACCTGCCAGCGTTGGCTCGGGAGGCGAAAGCCCAAGGTGCATGGTTGATGGTCGATGACGCTCACGGCTTTGGCCCGCTGGGCGCCAATGGCGGCGGGATCGTCGAGCATTTCGGCCTGAGTCAGGAAGATGTGCCGGTTTTGGTCGGCACGCTCGGCAAGGCATTCGGTACGGCCGGGGCTTTTGTTGCCGGCAGTGAAGAGCTGATCGAGAGCCTGATCCAGTTCGCCCGTCCCTACATTTACACCACCAGCCAGCCGCCGGCGCTGGCCTGCGCGACGCTGAAAAGCCTTGAGTTGCTGCGCACTGAACACTGGCGTCGTGAGCATCTGAAAACACTCATTGCCCAGTTCCGCCATGGCGCCGAGCAAATCGGCCTGGAGTTGATGGACAGCTTCACGCCGATCCAGCCGATCATGATCGGCGATGCCGGGCGTGCGGTTCGACTGTCGCAGATGCTGCGCGAACGCGGACTGATGGTCACAGCGATCCGTCCACCGACCGTGCCCGCCGGCAGCGCCCGACTGCGGGTGACCCTGACCGCCGCGCACAGCGAGGCGCAGGTGCAGCTATTGTTAAATGGACTGGCCGATTGTTTTCAACAACTGGGACCGGAGCCAAGCCATGCGTGATCGTCTGATTCTGCTGCCCGGCTGGGGCCTCGGAATTTCTCCGCTGGAGCCCTTGGCGGCAGCGTTACAAGGGCTGGACGAACGTTTGCGAGTCGAGATCGAGCCGTTGCCGGAACTGGAATCGAGCGATCTTGAGGAGTGGCTCGATGAGTTGGATTCGACGTTGCCTCAGGATGCCTGGCTCGGTGGCTGGTCGCTCGGCGGCATGCTCGCTTCAGAGTTGGCGGCCCGGCGTGGCGATCGCTGCTGCGGCTTGCTGACACTGGCGAGCAACCCTTCTTTTGTCGCCCATGAGCAATGGCCAAGCGCGATGCCTGCCGAAACTTTCGATGCGTTTCTGGCCGGCTGCAAGGCTGATCCACGCATGACGTTGAAACGTTTCTCGCTGCTCTGCGCTCAGGGTGCCGAAGACCCGCGCGGGTTGTCTCGGCTGTTGCTCGGTGGCGCGCCACACACTTCGGCAGAGGTGCTGATTAGCGGCCTGGAGTTGCTCGCACAACTGGATGCCCGCCAGGCTTTGCAGGCGTTTCGCGGCCCGCAACTGCACTTGTTCGCCGGCCTCGATGGACTGGTTCCAGCCGAAGCGGCGGGGGACCTGCTGACGTTGCTGCCGGATGTTGAAATCGGTCTGATCGAGCAGGCCAGTCACGCGTTTCTTCTGGAAGACCCTCACGGTGTGGCGGGGGCGATTCAGGCCTTTTTGCATGAGTCCGGTGATGACTGATTTATCCCTTCCCAACCTGCCCGGCGGTTTGCCCGACAAACGCCAGGTGGCGGCATCTTTTTCCCGTGCGGCGGCAAGCTACGACAGCGTGGCCGAATTTCAGCGCGACGTTGGCAGTGAATTGTCGAGTCGTTTGCCTGAGGACTTCGTGCCGGGTGTGTGGCTGGATCTGGGCTGCGGCACCGGGCATTTCAGTCGTGCATTGGGCGAGCGATTTCCTGCCAGTCACGGACTGGCATTGGACATCGCCGAAGGCATGCTCAATCACGCCCGGCCATTGGGCGGTGCAACGCATTTCATCGCCGGCGATGCCGAGCGGTTGCCGTTGCAGGATTCGACCTGCGATCTGATCTTCTCCAGCCTGGCGGTGCAGTGGTGCGCGGACTTCGCTTCGGTGCTCAGTGAAGCCAATCGTGTATTAAAACCTGGCGGAATTTTCGCGTTTGCTAGTCTGTGCGTGGGCACACTGTTCGAGCTGCGTGACAGTTGGCGTCAGGTGGATGGCATGGTGCACGTCAATCGCTTCCGCGAGTTCGGGGTTTATCAACAGCTTTGCGCGAACAGTGGGTTGAGCGTCGCGAGTCTGGAAACCCGACCGCACGTGTTGCACTACCCGGATGTGCGCAGCCTGACCCATGAGCTGAAGGCGCTGGGTGCCCACAACCTGAACCCCGGTCGGCCGGGCGGTTTGACCGGCAGGGCGCGGATCCTCGGATTGATCGAGGCTTATGAGCAGTTTCGTCAGGCCGAAGGATTGCCGGCGACTTATCAAGTGGTCTACGCCGTTTTGGAGAAACCTTTATGAGCGCAGCCTATTTCATCACTGGCACTGACACCGATGTCGGCAAGACCACTATTGCCGCGGGTTTGTTGCACGCTGCGCGGTCAGCCGGTTTGAGCACGGCGGCAGGCAAACCGGTCGCCTCCGGTTGCGATGTGACGCCCAAGGGCTTGCGCAACGCTGATGCATTGGCGCTGTTGGCGCAGTGCTCGTTGCCTTTGACTTATGCGCAGGTCAACCCAGTGGCATTCGAACCACCGATCGCACCGCATCTGGCAGCGCGGGAGGCCGGCGTGGCATTGACGGTGCAATCACTGTTGACGCCCATGCAGGACATTCTCGATATGCAAGCAGACTTCACCTTGATCGAAGGTGCTGGAGGCTGGCGAGTGCCTTTGGCGGATCAGGACAATCTGTCGGACCTTGCGATGGCGCTGGATCTGCCGGTGATCCTGGTGGTGGGTGTGCGCCTGGGTTGCATCAACCATGCGCTGCTGACAGCTGAGGCGATTGCTCAGGACGGTTTGCAGTTGGCGGGGTGGGTGGCCAATATCATCGATCCGAAGACTGCGCGCCTGGAAGAAAACCTTGCAACACTGGCTGAACGGATCCCGGCTCCGTGCCTGGGGCGAGTGCCGAAACTCAAGGTGGTGACGGCTGAAGCGGTGGCGGAGCATCTGCAACTGGACTTACTGGACTGAGTTTTCTGGCAGGGGTTTTAACTATGACAAGGCACTGTGCTATTAGTGTTTTTGTCGGGTCTTTTGTCAGTGGGTCTGTTTCAATGGCCGCTGTTGATCCTTTGTAGGACGAGTTCTCCCATGGAAATCTCAGGAAACACCGCTTTTTATGCCGGTCTGAGCACTATTCAGACAGGGCAGAACCGTGTCGATCAGGCCTCTGGCCAGATCGCCAGCACGACGATCGAGCGTTCGGTGACGAGCCAGTCTTCCGAGGCTCAGGTTGATCGTCTGCGCTCGGTAGATCGCAGTCAGCAGTCGGACCTGGCCAGCAATATGGTCGAAATGTCCCAAGGCAAATTTCAGGTGGAACTGGGCGTCAAAGTCGCCAAGGCATCCGACGAAATGCTCGGTACGCTGATTGATACCTACGCTTGAACCCTCGCTGAACCCGCTCCCTCAACGCCGCGACTATTCGCGGCGTTTTTCTGCGTAAATCCTTCTCCCTCAACTAATCTTTCCTCCACCGCGTATTGCTCAGGCGGCGGTGCTGCGTTGCTGTGGGTGTGGTATTTGCCTCATGTGATGACGAACGGCAAAAGATCGGCGCTTGACAAGATTTGGGCGTAAACGTATGTTTCAAACAACTGTTTGACCGTCACAACAAATCAACACGGTCGTTCATTCCCGGTTACATCAGCAGAGGTTTATCGCTATGCCTGACTACAAGGCCCCCTTGCGTGATATTCGCTTCGTTCGTGACGAACTGCTCGGCTACGAAGCGCACTATCAGAGCCTTCCGGCTTGTGCAGACGCAACTCCAGACATGGTTGACGCCATTCTCGAAGAAGGCGCCAAGTTTTGTGAGCAGGTGCTGGCTCCGCTGAACCGCGTGGGTGACACCGAAGGCTGCACCTGGAGCGAGTCCGGCGTTAAAACCCCGACGGGCTTCAAAGAAGCCTATAAACAATTCGTCGAAGGCGGCTGGCCAAGCCTGGCCCACGACGTAGAGCACGGCGGCCAAGGCCTGCCGGAATCCCTGGGTCTGGCCGTCAGCGAAATGGTTGGCGAAGCCAACTGGTCGTGGGGCATGTACCCAGGCCTGTCCCATGGCGCGATGAACACCATTTCCGAGCACGGCACGCCTGAGCAGCAAGAGGCTTACCTGACCAAGCTGGTTTCCGGCGAATGGACCGGCACCATGTGCCTGACCGAACCGCACTGCGGCACCGACCTGGGCATGCTGCGCACCAAGGCTGAACCTCAGGCCGACGGTTCCTACAAAGTCTCCGGCACCAAGATCTTCATCTCGGCCGGTGAACACGACATGGCCGACAACATCGTCCACATCGTGCTGGCACGCCTGCCGGATGCACCGGCTGGCACCAAAGGCATCTCGCTGTTCATCGTGCCCAAGTTCATGCCGAACGAAGACGGTTCGATCGGCGCACGCAACGCTGTGACCTGTGGTTCCCTGGAACACAAGATGGGCATCCACGGTAACGCCACCTGCGTGATGAACTTCGACGCGGCCACCGGTTACCTGATCGGCCCGGCGAACAAAGGCCTGAACTGCATGTTCACCTTCATGAACACCGCACGTCTGGGCACCGCGCTGCAAGGTCTGGCTCACGCCGAGATCGGCTTCCAGGGCGGTCTGAAATACGCTCGTGACCGTTTGCAAATGCGCTCGCTGACTGGCCCGAAAGCGCCGGAAAAAGCCGCTGACCCGATCATCGTTCACCCTGATGTACGTCGCATGCTGTTGACCATGAAGGCCTTCGCCGAAGGCAACCGTGCGATGGTTTACTTCACGGCCAAGCAAGTCGACATCGTCAAGTACGGCGTGGACGAAGAAGAGAAGAAGAAAGCCGACGCACTGCTGGCGTTCATGACGCCAATCGCCAAAGCCTTCATGACTGAAGTCGGCTTCGAATCCGCCAACCACGGCGTGCAAATCTACGGCGGCCACGGCTTCATCGCTGAGTGGGGCATGGAGCAGAACGTTCGCGACAGCCGCATTTCGATGCTGTACGAAGGCACCACCGGTATCCAGGCACTCGATTTGCTGGGCCGGAAAGTGCTGATGACTCAAGGCGAGGCCCTGAAAGGCTTCACCAAGATCGTCCACAAGTTCTGCCAGACCAACGAAGGTAACGAAGCGGTCAAAGAGTTCGTTGAGCCATTGGCTGCGCTGAACAAAGAGTGGGGCGAGCTGACCATGAAGGTCGGTATGGCGGCCATGAAAGATCGCGAAGAAGTCGGCGCGGCATCGGTGGATTACCTGATGTACTCCGGTTACGCCTGCCTGGCTTACTTCTGGGCTGACATGGCGCGTCTGGCTGCCGAGAAACTGGCTGCCGGCACCACCGAAACGGCGTTCTACACCGCCAAGCTGCAGACTGCGCGCTTCTACTTCCAGCGCATCCTGCCGCGTACCCGCACTCACGTTGTCACCATGCTGTCGGGCGCTAACAACCTGATGGACATGAAAGAAGAAGACTTCGCGCTGGGTTACTAAGCCTTAACGCAGTTCTTCGAAAAAAACCGCCGCTCCTTCGGGAACGGCGGTTTTTTTTGCGCTGAGATCAGGCCTTGATCACCATGGCGTCGGATCCAGGGGGCCGACGCCAGTCGGGGTGCTCACGCCTTCGCCATTACGTATGAACGGCAGATGCCAGAAGTCGTTAGGCACCACAGGATCGCCAGGCTTGACGCCTTCCGGAAAGATGAACTCAAACACCGGTGCCACATACTGGCCGGCAATCAGTCCATTGGCGACGGTCAGCCTGCCCGCATTTTGGAGGCAACTGTCCACGGCGGTCTGGGACAAGCTCTGCTGTGGAACGCAAAGTGACCGCGCAACGACGCGCAAGGTGCGTGTCGGCTGGCTAAGAAGCCCAGCGGGCGCTTTGGTCGCACGTAATCTGGCGCGTTGTGGCTGAGGACCTGTGTTCTGTGTGGTAATACCACCCGAGGCTCCCAGGCAACTGGTCGCAAGGCCCAGCGCAGGGTTGCATTCACCCGTCATTTCATAGGGTGTAACCCAGCGATTGGTTTGCACACCTGTCGATGGATTGACATCTATCAGATAGATGTCGACCGGGGTCTTGATGTCGGTGGTCGAGGCTTCAAGGAAAATCCGGTCCTGCGTCTCCTGGGCTACTCCGTTGATGGCCGTTGCAGCCGGGTCGGCCGTGCCGACGCCAAATTCCCCGATAGACAGGTAGCTGGGCTGCGAACCAGGCTGAGTGTAGATCCCGACATTCGCCTCGATCGTGTGTGCAGAGATGAAATCCGGGAGGCCCGTTGTTGTTGACTTGAATAGGGTGCCGGACCAACTGATGAAGTCGCCGACTTCGAAGGGGGCCTGTTGCGTCGGGTCGGGGTCCGTCGCGGTGCGGCTAGCATCGCTGAATCTCTTCATGACGTACTGGCTGCAATAGACCTGCCCCACCGCTGGACCCGAGAGCTCCCCACTGGTCGGAGGCGTGACGCCTGCCTGACTGAAATTGCGGCAGTTGTTGGTCGTGGTCGGGGTGACCACTTTTGGGCGGTTTTTCTGTGGGCAGAGCGCATCGTCTCCGGAAATCGTGCGGGGCACGCACATCGGGTAGCCGGTGGCGGCATGGATGGTCGGGTTGGCATCATCGACGGAGAAGCGTGGGTCGGGGCTTTGGGGGCGGCCAAAACGTCCGTTCGGGTCGTTGATCTGAATAATCGTGGGTTGCGTCGGATTCCCGCTGTCAACTTCGAGGTTGCCGTTGGTGTAGTCGATCCGGGAGATGAAACCGCTCCCCGCGTTGGTTGATTGCTGGGAGACAAAGATCAGCCCGGCAATCTGCTTGTTGGAGACACTATTGCCTACCACATGAATCTCGAA
This sequence comes from Pseudomonas silensiensis, assembly GCF_050434865.1. Lineage (NCBI taxonomy): Bacteria > Pseudomonadati > Pseudomonadota > Gammaproteobacteria > Pseudomonadales > Pseudomonadaceae > Pseudomonas > Pseudomonas silensiensis. Next base: position 90,558 of record NZ_JBNDJH010000006.1, on the reverse strand, counting down.
CGAGGGGTAGGCCGCCGCTGATTTTCCGAGCGCCAGGGTTCCACCTCTGACGAAGTCGGCCCAGGTCAGGGTGTTGGCCGGCATCTGCATAACGGTGTTGCAAGGAACAGTAATCGTGACGCCGTTTAATTGGACGGTCCCCCCAAAGCGGCCAGGGTCGCTGGTGTTGGGGCAATTCGCATTGGTGGAGTCCAGCGTCATGCTCTGGATAAAGCCTGTAACGTCAAACCCATGTATCGCAGTCGGGTTTGTAAAAACCGGGTCGGGCAGTGTGGGTGTCGTGAACGGCGAGGGCACACCCGGGGGCTTGGCAGTCCCGCCACCACCGCCACCGCCAGCTCCGTTTTTGGCAAATGCAAATCCGCCACCCCCAATGGTCAGTGCGACAGCGACGGCACTGGCGAGCAGTGCTTGGCGACTGAAGATGCCGTTGAATCGTTTGTTAGGCAGCAGCGGTATGCCGAGCTTTTTTTCGTACAAAGATAAGGTCATGGCGCACTCCAGTATCTTGCAAGACCAATTGCCGGCCAATCGAGCCCGTAGATTTGCTGATGCGCTGAATCCTGCGCAGGAAAAACGCAAAGCCGTGAGTGTCGAATGTTGGCCCGATCCAGCGGTGTAAGTGCCTGTGTACGGTCGACACTTGCCGTTCGGATGCTTTCGCCTGCGTTGCGTCGGCCGGTTACGGACGCAAACGCGAGAGACATTTCCTTGAGCCTGAGGCGTACAAAGCAGTTGTTGTGCCGGTTTGAAACAATTAGACACAAACAATCGCCGGCGCACTAAGAATGCGGGCTGCGCGGCCAAGGATGGTATTGCGGAGAACACTATTGAATAAATACCCCCAGCATAGGGGGGGATATATGCCCAAGTTTGGGAGTGTATGAAATGACGTGCAGTTACTCACTGGGTGAGTTTGATCCTAAGTGCTGAATGAGAAATATTGTCTATACCTACTCCGGGCGGAATAACATTGCAAGAGAAATGTATTTAGGTGTTAGTCATAAGACTTTTTTGTATTGATGTTAAATAAAATACATAGCTCACGCAGTGTAACTTGTACACGCGTGAAGTGGGGGTTAATCATGTAGGTACTGAGTAAGTGGATCTGGCGTGCCGGGAGATTAAATAGCGGGCGCCCTTTGCTACTGAGTTAGCAATTACTTTGCCAGGGTTTACATAGATGATTGTTATGCATAAGTGATTGTAAGTATTGATATTAATTTGTTTTGTTGATTGTATTTAGATAACCGTTGGGGGATATAACCCGGAAGTGGGGGTGGAGGTACACCAAAGTTGAGGGGGGTTAGTCGCACTTGAGAGGGGCTGCTATTAACACAAAATAACTAACACCTGACAGAAAAAAATATTCGTTTCCGCTTTTGAAATTTTTTGTTACAGCTAGAGTGAAGTTAAGCGCTCTCGCCGGCGCGACAAAAAAGCGTTTCTATCAAACCTGAGCCAAGAGAGTACTTTGCCAGTTCGGCTTCGCCGCGTCGTACCCAACTTCGAGTTGGTGTAATGGCTCGTGCGAGCAGCACGATTCATGGCCGTGAGTTCATCTCGTAACAGGAAAATCCCGGAGCCCGGCTACTCCGTACTGAATCGAGAATGTCATCATGGTAAAACCCTTGAGCATCCTTCGTACTCCCCGCTTGACCTGCGTGATCGCGGGTAACCTGATCGCAGTCAGTCTGGCTTGCAACGGCGCTTTTGCCGCTACAGCGCCAGAGGTCGTCACGCCCGCGCCGGATGTGCCCAGCCTGCAGTCGCTGCATGGGATGACACCGCCTGACCCCTCGGGAACAGAGGGCGGGCGCAAAGTCGACCTGATGACCGACTATGTACTCAATCGTTCGGCAGCGATTATGTTGGGCAAGGCGCTTTTCTGGGACATGGAGATCGGTAGCGATGGCTCGACGGCATGTGCGTCCTGCCACTTTCACGCAGGGGTCGATCACCGGATCACCAACCAGATCAACCCGGGCCAGGCCAGCACCCATGCAAACGTTGCGTCGATCTTCAACAAGCCGTTCGTAGCCGCCGATATTCCAGGCGACGTCTCTTCTTACGCGACCTTGTCCGCAGGCAAGGGCGGGCCGAACTACACGCTCAAGAAAACCGACTTCCCTACCCATGTGCTGGCCGATCCGCTGGATCGCAATTCGCCGATTGTCTACTCGACCGACGATGTGATTGGCTCGCAAGGGGTGTTCGACGCCAACTTCGTCAAACCCAAGCAACGGCGTTTCGACAAGTGCACGCAGCAACCGGACGGTATCTTCCAGGTGGATGGCATCAACGTGCGGCGCAGCACGGGACGCAACGCTCCGACAGTGATCAATGCCGCGTTCAACGTTCGCAACTTCTGGGACGGTCGGGCCAATAACGTGTTCAACGGCTTCTCGCCGTTCGGTAATCGCGACCCTGACGCCGGGATTTTCGTCACCAGCGACCGCAGCGGGGTGGCGACCAAGGTTCGGTTGGCGCTCAACGATGCGTCTGCCGCCTCTCAGGCTGTGGGCCCACCCGGCAGCCCGGTTGAAATGTCCTGCGGCGGTCGCACCTTCGCAGACATTGGACGGCGCATGCTCGATACGCTGATGCTTAAACAGCAGAGGATTTCACCCACCGATTCGGTGCTCGGCCCCGTTTCCGATGCCCGCCGGCCCACCTACAGGGAATTGATCAAGGCGGCTTTTTATCCTCGACTTTGGAACGCCACAAAGCAGGTTTCACTCGGCGACGCTCCTTATACCCAGATGGAAGCCAACTTCTCGCTGTTCTTTGGGCTGGCGATCCAGATGTACGAATCCACCCTGGTTTCCGACCAGGCACCGCTGGATGCCTACCTGCAAGGCAATCAACAGGCAATGAATGCCCAGCAAGTCCAGGGGATGAATCTGTTCCTTGGCAAAGGCAAGTGCATCAGTTGTCACGGCGGCGCGGAACTGACCAATGCCGCCAGCCGCTTGCTGTTCCATCCCCGTGAGCGGATCGAACGTATGGTGATGGCTGACAACCTGATCGCGCTGTACGACAACGGCTTCTACAACACCGGTGTGCGCCCGACGTCAGAGGACCTGGCACTCGGCGGATCGGACGCGTGGGGCAACCCGCTGTCGTTCACTCGTGAATACAACACCCAACTGCAAGGCAAAAGTGTGCCGGATCCGCTGGACGTTGATGTGTGCACCTTTGAAGCGCTGCTGAGTGCGGGAATACCCTGCGACCCGACGCTCAAGCCCAATGTGGGCTTCCACGATGCGGTTGATGGTGCATTCAAGACCCCGACCCTGCGCAACATCGCGTTGACCGGGCCTTATTTCCACAATGGCAGCCGCGCGACGCTCAAACAGGTCATGGAGTTCTACAACCGGGGCGGCGACCGGCGCGGCTCGGAGGCGAACAACACCAGCGGATTCGATCATCCGAGTGTGAATCAGCACAACACATCGAACCTCGATCCAGACATGACAGCGCTGAACCTGACTCCCGATGAAGTGGATGCTCTGGTCAAGTTCATGGAGGTCGGGTTGACCGATCCGCGAGTCGCCTGGGAGCAGGCACCATTCGATCATCCATCGCTGGTCATTCCACAAGGCGAGGTGGGTGACGAAAACTCCGTGACGATACGGCCAGTCAATCCGAAGATAACCACCCGACAGGCGATGGATGCGCTAATGACGCTCAAACCCGTAGGTGCAGAAGGTCGCAAAGTTAAAGAGGGACCGTTGCTGCCGTTCTACAACGATCTTTGATTGAACGACCGTGACTGGCCGCGCTGTTTTTGCGGCCAGACACGCACCTGCTAAAAAAACCTGGCAAATCGCTCAGTAAGCCGGCGTTTCTGCCGTTACAGTTGGTGGGCACAATGCCATCTATTGATATGACGGGTCGGAGCTTTACCCTTGCCGCGTTCTTCCGCTGTACGTTTCAGCCATTTCCTGCCGTCATTACTGCTGTTGCTCGCGGGGCTGGCGGCTGCGTACGTGAAGGACCTGAACGTCTTTTTCACCTCGCTGTTCAACGTACTGCCAACCCTGGTGTTGTTGCTCGGCGGTGCTTACTGCGCGGTTTACCGACGTCAGCGTGAACTGTTTCTGATGGTCACCGTGTACATCGCCTACTTCCTGCTCGACACCCAGACCGACTATTACCGTGACAATGGCAAGGTTCGCGAAGACGCCGCTGTGGTGTTCCATCTGTGCTGCCTGTTGCTCCCGCTGCTATTTGGTGTGTTCGCCGCCTGGCAGGAGCGCACCCACCTGTTCCAGGACATGGTGGCGCGTTTCGCTGTGTTGCTGGCCTTCGGTAGCGTGGCGTTGGGGCTGGAACAAAGTTACCCGCAGGCGCTATTGATGTGGCTGTCGGAAATCCGCTGGCCGGCACTGCATGGCGCGTGGATGAGCCTGATCCAGTTGTCGTATCCGGTGTTCATCGCCTCTTTCGTGCTGCTCGCCTGGCAGTACTGGCGCAACCCGCGACCCTTGCATGCTGCCCAATTGGTGGGTTTGCTCGGGTTGTTCTGGATGTTGCCGAAAACCTTCATCCTGCCGTTCACCCTGAACATCATGTGCAGTCAGGTGATGTTGATGATTGCCGCAGCGGTCGCCCATGAGGCCTATCAAATGGCCTTCCGCGACGAGCTTACCGGTCTGCCGGGCCGCCGCGCCTTGAACGAGCGGATGCAGCGGCTGGGGCGCAATTACGTGCTGGCGATGAGCGACGTCGATCACTTCAAGAAATTCAACGACACCCACGGTCACGATGTCGGCGACCAGGTACTACGACTGGTTGCCAGCAAGCTGTCGAAAATCGGCGGAGGCGGTAGGGCGTATCGCTACGGCGGAGAAGAATTTGCGTTGGTGTTCGCAGGCAAGACCCTCGAAGAGTGCATGCCGCACCTGGAAGTCATCCGCGAGTCCATCGCCACCTACAATATTCAACTGCGCAATCAGGACAGCCGTCCTCAGGACGACCAGCAAGGTCGTCAACGTCGCGCGGGCTCGGGCGCTTCAAGTGTGTCGGTCACCGTCAGCATCGGCGTGGCCGAACGACTGGAGCAGCGCACCCCCGAAAAAGTGCTCAAGTCCGCGGACGAGGCGCTCTACAGTGCCAAAGGTGCCGGTCGAAACTGTGTGGTGGCGTTCGGTCAGACCCGTCGTGGCGCGGTGCGCATGGACGCCGCTACTGATTGAGTGATGATGGCGCATTCAGCGTCTGGACTGTGATTGTGAGGCCGGGGGCGCGGCAGTAGGTTTGGGGAATCTGCTGCCGGAGAAATGACCATGCCTGAGTACAAAGCTCCCCTGCGCGACATGCGCTTTCTGATCGACCACGTCTTCGATTTTCACAGCAACTACGCCGCGCTGGGCGCCACCGATGCCAGCCCGGACATGGTCAATGCGATCCTCGAAGAAGGTGCAAAATTCTGTGAGAACGTTCTCGCACCGCTGAACCGCAGCGGCGACGAAGAAGGCTGCCATTTCGACAATGGCGTGGTGACTACGCCTACAGGCTTCAAGCAGGCCTTCGCACAATACGTTGAAGGCGGCTGGCACGGTCTGGCGGCTGATCCGGTTTACGGTGGCCAGGGTTTGCCGAGTTCACTGGGGCTGGTGATCAGCGAAATGGTCGGCTCCAGCAACACCTCCTGGGGCATGTACCCCGGCCTGACTCACGGTGCAATGTCGGCAATCCACGCCCATGGCACCGAAGAACAGAAACAGACTTACCTGAGCAAACTCACCGCCGGCCAATGGACCGGCACCATGTGCCTGACCGAAGCCCATTGCGGCACCGACCTGGGCATCATCAAAACCCGCGCCGTGCCTGCGGCCGACGGCAGCTACGCGATCTCCGGCAGCAAGATCTTCATCTCCGCCGGCGAGCACGACATGAGTGAAAACATCATTCACCTGGTGCTGGCGAAACTGCCGGACGCTCCGGCAGGCACCAAGGGAATTTCGTTGTTTATCGTTCCTAAATTCCTACCCAATGACGAGGGTGAGGCGGGCGAACGTAATGGCGTTTCCTGTGGCTCGATCGAACACAAAATGGGCATCAAGGCCTCGGCCACCTGCGTGCTGAACTTCGATGAGGCCAAGGGTTTCTTGATCGGCGAGCCGAACAAGGGCCTGAACTGCATGTTCACCATGATGAACCACGCGCGGCTCGGCACCGGCATGCAGGGTTTGTGTCTGGGGGAGGCGAGCTTTCAGGGGGCGATCAAGTACGCCAACGACCGTCTGCAGATGCGCGCGCTGACCGGCCCGAAAGCACCGGATAAACCTGCCGATCCGATCATTGTTCATCCTGACGTGCGCAGGATGTTGCTGACGATGAAAGCCTTCAACGAAGGCAACCGGGCGCTGACCTATTTCACTGCGCAGTTGCTGGACGTGGCACATCTGAGTACGGATGAGACGGCGCGTCAGGATGCCGAAGACCTGCTGGCGTTCCTCACGCCGATCTGCAAAGCCTTCATGACCGATACCGGGCTGGAAGTGACCAACCACGGCATGCAGGTGTTCGGTGGTCACGGTTTTATCCGCGAGTGGGGCATGGAGCAGTTGGTTCGTGACTGCCGGATCGCACCGATCTACGAAGGCACCAACGGCATTCAGGCGCTGGACTTGCTTGGAAGAAAAGTCCTCGGCAGCCAAGGAAAATTGCTGCGCGGCTTTACCAAAATCGTTCACAAATTCTGTGCGACGAACGCTGAACATCCGCAACTCGCCAGCTACGTGGCGCAGCTCAACGACCTGAATCAGCAGTGGGGAGAGGTGACCACCAAGGTCGGCATGGCGGCGATGAAAAATCCGGATGAAGTCGGCGGGGCTTCGGTGGATTACCTGATGTACAGCGGTTACATCATCCTCGGCTATCTGTGGCTGCGCATGGCGTTGGTCGCTCAGGCGCAGCTCGATTCGGGCAGTGGCGATGCCGATTACTGCCAGGCAAAACTGGCGACCAACGAGTTTTACTTCAAGCGTTTGCTGCCTCGCACGGCGGCTCATCGGGCGGGCATCGAGGCGGGCAGCGATTGTCTGATGAACCTGCCTGCGGAGTTATTCGCACTATAGTGTTTCAAGTCGACGTAAAAGAGCCCGCCTAGTTGCGGGCTTCTTTAATGCTTCGCTTTCCAGTGACTAAAAATAACAAAACGGTCATGAGCTGACCCTATGTGTCGTAAAAGTTGTTGGGTTACACTCAAACCCAACGAAAGCACCACTCCTACGAATCACCTGTTTAGATCTTGCGAGGTTTGCCATGGCTGACTACAAAGCGCCCCTGCGCGATATGCGCTTCGTCCTCAATGAAGTTTTCGAGGTCGCCAAACTCTGGGCCGAGCTGCCAGCGCTGGCCGAGACTGTCGATGCTGAAACGGTCGAAGCCATTCTTGAAGAGGCCGGCAAGGTCACCAGCAAAAGCATCGCGCCCCTGAGCCGTGCGGCTGACGAAGAAGGTTGCCATTGGGCGGACGGTGCCGTCACCACGCCGGCAGGTTTCCCACAGGCGTATCAGACTTACGCTGAAGGCGGTTGGGTCGGTGTCGGCGGCGATCCGACCTACGGCGGCATGGGCATGCCCAAGGCTGTTTCGGCTCAGGTCGAAGAAATGGTCAACTCCGCCAGCCTGTCGTTCGGCCTGTACCCAATGCTGACCGCCGGCGCCTGCCTGTCGATCAACGCCCACGCCAGCGAAGAGCTGAAAGCCGCATACCTGCCGAACATGTACGCCGGCGTCTGGGCCGGCTCCATGTGCCTGACCGAGCCACACGCCGGCACGGACCTGGGGATCATCCGCACCAAGGCCGAGCCTCAGGCCGACGGTTCCTACAAAGTCAGCGGCACCAAGATCTTCATCACTGGCGGTGAGCACGACCTGACCGAGAACATCATTCATTTGGTACTGGCCAAACTGCCAGACGCACCGGCGGGGCCGAAAGGTATTTCGTTGTTCCTGGTGCCCAAGTTCATGGTCAATGCCGATGGCAGCTTGGGTGCACGCAACCCGGCGACCTGCGGTTCGATCGAACACAAGATGGGCATCCAGGCGTCCGCGACCTGTGTGATGAATTTCGATGAGGCCGTGGGTTATCTGGTCGGCGAGCCGAACAAAGGCCTGGCGGCGATGTTCACCATGATGAACTACGAACGTCTGGGTGTTGGTATTCAGGGCCTGGCCAGCGGCGAGCGCTCGTACCAGAACGCCGTCGAATACGCCCGCGACCGTCTGCAAAGCCGTTCGCCGACTGGCGCGCAGAACAAGGACAAGGTTGCTGACCCGATCATCGTCCACCCGGACGTGCGTCGTATGTTGCTGACCATGAAAGCCTCGAACGAAGGCGGCCGTGCCTTCTCGACGTACGTGGCCATGCAACTCGACACCGCCAAGTTCAGCGAAGACGCCACGACCCGCAAACGCGCAGAAGATTTGGTGGCCTTGCTGACCCCGGTGGCCAAGGCGTTCCTGACCGACCTGGGCCTGGAAACCACGATTCACGGCCAGCAGGTTTTCGGCGGCCACGGTTACATCCGTGAGTGGGGCCAGGAGCAACTGGTTCGCGACGTGCGCATCACTCAGATCTACGAAGGCACCAACGGCATTCAGGCGCTGGACCTGGTAGGGCGCAAGATCGTCGGCACGGGCGGGGCGTTCTACAACCTGTTTGCCGACGAGATCCGTCATTTCACCGCGACTGCCAGTGCTGATCTGGCCGAGTTCACCAAACCGCTGAACGATGCCGTGACCACCCTCGACGAACTGACCGCCTGGTTGCTGGATCGGGCGAAAAGCAACCCGAACGAAATCGGCGCTGCCTCGGTCGAGTATCTGCAAGCATTCGGTTACGTGTCGTATGCGTACATGTGGGCACTGATGGCCAAGGCCGCTTTTGGCAAAGAGGCCCAGGACGATTTCTACGCGAGCAAGTTGGGCACGGCGCGCTTCTATTTCGCACGTCTGCTGCCGCGTATTCACTCGTTGAGCGCGTCGGTGAAGGCCGGCAGCGAGTCCTTGTTCCTGCTGGACGCAGGACAGTTCTGACGCTGTAACGTCATGTAAGCAATCTCTTACATGACGTGCTGCTTTTCTCCCATAGATGCAGATTGGATCCACAGCTAATCTACTTCACATGGACGTCGCGCAGGAAGCGCAAAGCAACAACACGGACACGTAGGATTCTGCCAGGACGGCGGAGTGAAATGGATGTCAGGGAAACAGTCTGCAAAGCCCCGCTTCGGCGGGGTTTTCTTTTGCCTGCAGAAAAGTGCTCAGCTCATTTCATCCAGGGTTGCCGGGCTGCTTAAACGCCCCACCGAGCCATTCATCACTTCTTCCAGCAACGTACGCAATAAGGCCAGCGAAGCCTGTTGCCGCTGCACATCCCGACACACCAAGCCAACTTTCAGCGGCACCCTCGGCTCACTCAGTGGTTTCCACAACAGTTCCTTATTGCCGTGTGCCTGTTGCGAGCGTCCGGGCAGCACCGTCGCCAGTCGCGTGTGCGGCAGGCTGTCGAGAATCCCCGCCATGTTGTTCAGTTCTGCCTGTACCTGCGGACGTCGTCCCAGATTGGCCAGTTGCGCCTGCCAGATCTGTCGCACTTGAAACTCTTCACCCAGCAGCAACATCGGCAATTCGGCGGCCTGACTCATCGAGACTTTCTTGAATTCCCGCAACGGGTGATCCGCCGGGATGACCAGGGTCAGCTCGTCTTCGTACAGCATCACGCCGTGCAACCCCGGCTGACGAGGCGGCAGATAGCTGATGCCGATGTCCAGAGAGCCGTTGAGCAAGCGCCGCTCGATTTCCAGCCCCGTCAGTTCATAGATCTGCACCACTAAATGCGGCTGTGCCTTGCGCACGCGTTCGAGCATCTGCGGCACCAGGCTGGTATGGACGGTCTGCAATACACCGATGGCCAACGTGCGCAGCGCCTGGCCCTTGAAGTTGCCCAACGCTTCCCGTGCCCGCTGCAATCCATCCAGCAAGGGCAGGGCATGGTTGTACAAAGTATGAGCAGCCAGGGTGGGCAGCAGACGTTTGCTGCTGCGTTCGAACAGGCTCACATCAAGGTTTTGTTCGAGGTGGCGGATCTGCTGGGACAGTGCCGGCTGGGAGATTGAAAGCCGCTCGGCAGCCCGGCCCACATGACCTTCTTCGTAGACCGCGACGAAATAACGCAGTTGCTTGAAATCCATAAGTAACGCTTATCGAAAATGCTGGGAAATCGAAATGGCCCAAGGCCTCGCCTGAGCCTAGTCTAACCGCATTCACAAGGCTTACAGGGCCACAGAGCGCGATGAATACCGTTTGCTTCGAGGGTGTTTACATAGGTAAGGCAAAAAACCTCACACGAGGTTTGATCAGATGAACCTGTTTAATCTGCGGCGAACTCCTCCGAGTCTTGATGACCTGGCAGTAGGCACCTTCTTGCCGTCCAAAGGCGACAATCTTTCCAGCGAGTGCCTGATGCCCAGTGTCGAGCGACCGAAACAGATATTCGTGCGCGGCCAGGGCTCATGGTTGTGGGACAGCGATGACCGCGCTTATCTGGATTTCTCGCAGGGTGGCGGGGCCAATAGCCTCGGACACAGCCCTTCGGTGCTGGTCAACGCCATCGCGGCGCAGGCGCAGTCGCTGATCAACCCCGGTTATGGCCTGCATAACCGCGGCATGCTCAATCTAGCTGAGCGACTGTGCTCCAGCACCGGCAGTGATCAGGCGTACCTGCTCAACAGTGGCAGCGAAGCCTGTGAAGCGGCGATCAAACTGGCGCGTAAATGGGGCCAACGGCATCGCGGCGGGGCTTCGCGGATCATCGTTGCCAACAACGGTTGCCATGGTCGTAGTCTGGGGACGATTTCGGCGTCGGACAGTTCGAATCTGACTAACCGATTCGAGCCGCTGCTTCCGGGTTTCAGTCACGTGCCGTTCAATGATCTTCCGGCCTTGCATGCGGCCGTCGACGCCCAGACCGTGGCGATCATGCTCGAACCGATCCAGAGCGAAGCCGGGGTGATACCGGCCACCGAGCATTACCTCAAAGGGGTCGAGCGCCTGTGCCGTGAGCTGGGCATTCTGCTGATCTTCGACGAAGTGCAAACCGGCATCGGTCGTTGCGGCACTTTACTCGCCGAACAATCCTACGGCGTGTGGGCAGATATCGTTGTTCTCGGCAAAGGGCTGGGCGGTGGCGTGCCATTGGCGGCGTTGCTGGCGCGGGGCAAGGCCTGCTGTTTCGAGGTCGGCGAAGTGACAGGTACTCATCATGGCAATGCGCTGATGACAGCTGCCGGGCTTGCCGTGCTCGACAGCGTGCAGGACAAGGGGTTTCTTGATCATGTCAGGGAAACCGGTCAGCACTTGAGCGAAGGTCTGCAGCGTTTATCCCATCGCTATGGTCACGGTGAGCTGCGCGGGCAAGGACTGTTCTGGGGTCTTACCTTGTCCGACGAATCGGCTGACGCCGTCGTCAAGGCGGCGTTGTACGAAGGCCTGCTACTCAACGCTCCGCAGCCCGATTGCCTGCGCTTTACCCCGGCCCTGACCGTCAGCAAAGCCAACATCGACGAAATGCTCCTGCGCCTGGCCCGCGCCTTCTCCCGCGTGCGCACTGCGCAACTGCAGTGCCGCAAAGGGATTGCCGTCTGATCAGACCCGCCCTACACGAATTCCCGAACCGTCTCGCGGTATAACGCATCGCCCCACGCCTGACTCTTTTGGCGTGGGGCGTTTTTTTGTCTGCGAAATTCACCGCGATGGTTGGGTGCTCGGAAGTCACAGAACTGAACCCTGACAAACGGCAAAGGTCGATTAGCTGTATGGCTCACACGAGCCAACTTTAATCAGGAGCTGACCCCATGGACTTTATTCGCATCATCATCGCCATTCTGTTGCCGCCACTGGGTGTGTTTCTGCAAGTCGGTTTCGCCGGGGCGTTCTGGCTGAATATTCTGCTGACGTTGTGCGGTTACATCCCCGGGATCGTGCATGCGGTGTACATCATCGCCAAACGCTGAGTTTCGCGGCGTCAGATAGATGGCTTTCGCGGGCAAGCCATGCCCGCGAATGGAACGTTGCGATCTCAGTCCGCCAATGCCATCACCCTTCGATAAAACAACCACTCCTGCTCCAGCGCATGGGCCTGATTGCCGGCCTTGCGAAAGCCATGGCGTTCGTCAGTGTAGTAATGCGCTTCAACCAGAATGCCGTTGTCCTCTAGCGCCGTGACCATGTCGCGGGTCTGTTGCGGCACCACCACTGCGTCCAGTTCACCCTGAAAGAAAATCATCGGAACACTGATGTTGCCCGCGTGCAGCAACGGCGTTCGAGCGGCGTAGCGTTCGGCATCCTGCACCGGATCACCAATCAGCCAATCCAGATAATCGCCTTCGAACTTGTGAGTCGTCCGGCCCAGTGCCGCAGGATCACTGACGCCATACAGGCTGGCGCCGGCGCGAAAGACGTTGTGGAAGGCCAATGCGCACAGGGTGGTGTAACCACCGGCACTGCCGCCGCGAATAAACGCCTGGTTGCCGTCGATCAGTCCGCGTTCGGCAAGATGAGCGACGACGGAGCAAGCGTCTTCCACATCCACTTCGCCCCAGCTCAAATGCAATGCTTGCCGATAAGCCCGGCCATAGCCACTGCTGCCGCGGTAGTTGAGGTCGGCCACGGCGAAGCCGCGTTGCGCCCAGTACTGGATACGCGGATCGAGCATGGGGTAGCAAGCCGATGTCGGGCCGCCGTGGATAAACACCACCAGCGGCGGTTTCGCGTCACCGGTCATTGCTGGGTAGAAGAAGCCGTGCGCCTCGCCCGAACCGCTCGGGTAACGCAAGGTTTGCGGGACGCTGATCTGTTCGGCAGGCAACGGTGCAATACCGCCAGCCAGTATTTTGACTTGCCGGGTCTGGCGGTCGATGGCAACGACTGACGACGAACTGACTGGCGAAGCGGCGATGCAGTAAATGAACTGCTCATCCAGTGCGAGAGAGCGGAAGCGGCTGTAATCGCCCGTGAAATCTTCACGGGCGTCAGCACAAATACCCAGTTTGCCAAACCCGTCTTCGGTCCAGCTCGCCAGATAGCGGCCTTCGCTCAGTGGCAACCAGGTGCAGCCACCCAGCTGCCACGGCGCGGGGCCATGATCAGCGGCGGCACTCGGTAGCGGACTCAAACCGTCTGCCGATTCCACCCAAGGCTGCCAGTAGCCGCCGCGATCTGTCAGGCAAAACAGACGGCCGCGGGTATCGAACCTCGGTTGTTGCAGCGATTCCTCGGCGTCTCCGCCAGCCACGCAACGCGGTGGAGCAAAACTGCCATCGCTCTGGCGTTCTGCAATCATCAGACGAGTCGCGGTCCATGGCTGATCCGGGCGGCTCCACTCGATCCACGCCAGTCGTTGCGCGTCGGGACTTAATGTCGGCGCGGCATAGAAATCGGCGCCTTCGGCCAGCGGATGACGTACACCGTCAGCCACATCGATAGCCACCAGACGATGCCGGTCGCGGTTTTCTTCAACCGCCAAGACCTGCCCGTTAGCGAACTGCAGATCACCGTATCGGCATTCGCCTGAGCTCAGCAACTCAGGCGTCTCGCCGGCCAGTGACTGCCGATACAGCTGTTGGTCCGCCTCGTTGACGAACACTATCCCGTCATCGGTCAGACAGAACGCTCCACCGCCATATTCGTACACCCGACTGCGCACGCTAAAGCCCACAGGCGTCAGGCAGTGCGCCTGGCCGTCACGCCAATGCCAGATTCGGCAGGCGGCGTCCTCGGGGCGGTATTCGTTCCAGAACAAGCCATTTTGGCTGACTTGCAACTCGGCGAAGTCGATGCCGGCCGCAACAGCCTTGGCAGCGCTGAAGGGTTCAACTTTTAGCGATGAGTCGTGAATTTCGTTCATTGCGAAAGGCCAGTTGTTCGATGGTCTGGGTCGCGTGCTCGGCTTCTTCGCGGGCCTTGAGGATCACGCCGTGATGTTCCGACTTGCTGCACACCGGGTCGGCGTTGCTCGCGTCACCCGTGAGCATGAACGCCTGGCAGCGACAGCCGCCGAAGTCTTTTTCTTTCTCGTCACAGGAGCGGCACGGCTCGGGCATCCAGTCGTAACCGCGAAAGCGGTTGAAGCCGAACGAGTCGTACCAGATGTGCTGCATGCTGTGGTCGCGCACGTTGGGAAACTGTACCGGCATCTGTCGGGCACCGTGACAGGGCAGAGCAGTTCCGTCCGGCGTGACCGTCAGAAAAATACTGCCCCAGCCATTCATGCAGGCTTTCGGGCGTTCTTCGTAATAGTCAGGGGTGACGAAAATCAGCTTGCACGGATGCCCTTCGGCTTCGAGTTTGGCGCGGTATTCATTGGTGATGCGTTCAGCGCGAACCAGTTGTTCCTTGGTCGGCAACAGACCGACCCGGTTGAGCTGCGCCCAACCGTAGAACTGGCACGTGGCGAGTTCCACAAAGTCCGCCTCAAGGGCGATGCACAGCTCGATGATCCGGTCGATCTTGTCGATGTTGTGCCGATGGGTCACGAAGTTCAGCACCATCGGATAACCGTGGGCTTTCACCGCGCGAGCCATTTCCAGCTTCTGGGCGAAGGCCTTTTTCGAGCCGGCCAGCAAGTTGTTCACTTGCTCGTCGCTGGCCTGAAAGCTGATCTGAATGTGGTCCAGGCCGGCCTTCTTGAAGTCGCTGATTTTCTGCTCGGTCAGGCCGATGCCGGAGGTGATCAGGTTGGTGTAGAAACCCAGCTTGCGCGCCTCGGCAATCAGCTCGGCGAGGTCCTGGCGCACCAGCGGTTCACCGCCGGAGAAGCCCAGCTGCGCCGCGCCCATCTCCCGCGCTTCGCGGAACACTTTGATCCACTGCTCGGTACTCAACTCTTTGCCTTGCTCGGCGAAGTCCAGCGGATTGGAGCAGTAGGGGCATTGCAGCGGGCAGCGATAGGTCAGCTCGGCCAGCAGCCACAGCGGCAGGCCGATTTCCGGTTTGGGCGGTAACTTGTCTGACGCGGAATCAGGCAAGTTCGATCCAGTGCTGAGCACGGGCGACCTCCATGAATTGCTCGATGTCGTCACCGAGCTCGGGCACGCCGGGGAACTGCGCGTCCAGTTCGGCGATGATCGCCGCGACGTCACGCTCGCCGTCGATCAAACCGCCGATCAACGCGGCGCTTTCGTTGAGTTTGATCATGCCTTCCGGGTAGAGCAGCACATGACCTTTCTGCGCCGGTTCGTACTGGAAGCGGTAGCCGGGACGCCAGGTCGGGGTCTTGCTGCGATCAAAACTCATAAGGTGATTCCTTTATGCCAGACCCGTTGCTCGGTCACGCTGTGATACGGCGGGCGTTTCAGTTCGTAGGCCATGCTCATGGCGTCGAGCATGCTCCAAAGAATGTCCAGTTTGAACTGGAGAATTTCCAGCATGCGCTCTTGGCCGGCCCGCGTCGTGTAGTGCTGCAATGTGATCGCCAAGCCGTGTTCCACGTCGCGACGTGCCTGACCCAGGCGGGTGCGGAAATACTCGTAACCAGCCGGGTCGATCCACGGGTAATGCTGCGGCCAGCTGTCCAGGCGCGATTGGTGGATCTGCGGCGCAAACAGTTCGGTCAGCGAGCTGCTGGCGGCTTCCTGCCAACTGGCTCGGCGGGCGAAGTTGACGTAGGCATCGACGGCAAATCGCACGCCGGGCAGTACCAATTCCTGCGAACGTAGCTGATCCGGGTCGAGGCCGACGGCCTGGCCCAGACGCAACCAAGCTTCGATGCCACCGTCTTCGCCGGGGGCGCCGTCATGGTCGAGCAGGCGCTGAATCCACTCACGACGGATCTCGCGGTCGGGGCAGTTGGCGAGGATCGCGGCGTCCTTCAGCGGGATGTTCACCTGATAATAGAAACGGTTGGCCACCCAGCCCTGGATCTGCTCGCGCGTCGCCCGGCCATCGTACATCGCCACGTGATACGGGTGATGGATGTGGTAGTAGGCGCCTTTGGCCCTTAGCGCCGCTTCGAACTCGGCGGGGGGCATTGCTGTGTCAGTCATTTCGGTTCTCCGGGAGCTGTGGGAGCAAATACCTACAGCACAATACTCATGCCGTCGTAAGCCACTTCAACATTGCGCCGAGCCAGTTCTGCTCGCTCCGGCGAATCCTCATCGAGAATCGGGTTGGTGTTGTTGATGTGGATAAGCACTTTGCGCTGTTTGGGTAGCTGCTCCAGCACTTCCAGCATGCCGCCGGGGCCGTTCTGTGCCAGGTGACCCATTTCCCGGCCGGTGCGGGTGCCGACGCCACGGCGCTGCATTTCGTCGTCATCCCACATCGTGCCGTCCACCAGCAGGCAATCGCTGCCGGCCATGATCTCCAGCAGCGGTGCGTCGACCTTGCCCAGGCCCGGGGCGTAGAACAGTTTGCCGCCGGTGTTGAGGTCTTCAACGATCAGGCCGATGTTGTCGCCGGGGTGCGGGTCGAAGCGGTGCGGCGAGTACGGCGGTGCGGCGCTGCGCAGCGGCAGCGGGGTAAAGCGCAGACTCGGGCAGGCCGGAATGGTGAAGCTGCGGTCGAGCTCGATCTGGTTCCAGGTCAGCCCGCCGTTCCAGTGGGTCAACATGGTGAACAGTGGGAAACCGGTGCTCAGGTCTTCGTGGACCATGTCGGTGCACCAGACCTGGTGCGGGCAACCTTCGCGCAGGCTGAGCAGGCCAGTGGTGTGGTCGATCTGGCTGTCCATCAGGATGATCGCGTTGATGCCGGTATCGCGCAGGGCGCGGCCCGGTTGCATGGGGGCGAAGCTCTGGAGTTGGGCGCGGATGTCCGGCGATGCGTTGCACAACACCCAGTCCACGCCGTTATCGGAAATCGCGATGGACGACTGGGTCCGCGCCTTGGCGTTCAGGCTGCCATCGCGAAAACCGGCGCAGTTCACGCAGTTGCAGTTCCACTGGGGGAAACCACCGCCGGCGGCGGAACCTAGAATCTGGACAAACATGGCCGCTCCATCATTCGAAAACTGAAAATAAAAACGCCTCGGCGAGCCGAGGCGTTGCACTGCGCTACAAAAAGATTAGCGGCTTGCGAAGTACATGGTGACTTCAAAGCCGATACGCAGGTCGGTGTAAGCAGGTTTGGACCAGGACATAGAAGCGCTCCTTCAGGTGATGGGACAGTTGAGATCTATACATATAGTCCACCTCCAGCTGGAGATGTTCAGATAGTTAGGTGGCTATGTTACTCAAAATTACACAGCGATTGGCCTGGAATCTTTGAGAAAGCTAATTGCAGCACCGGTAATGATCATTTTGCCGCTTGCCAAGGCGAGGCCGGGCACGGTCCGCTGGCCAGACAGCGCCAACCGCCTTCGGCCTGATTCAGTCGTTGTGCTGCGGCCAGTAACGTTTCGCGGTCAATCATCAGAATCGTCTGAGGTAGAAGCTCCAGATAATCCGACGAGCGGCCGGCCAGTTTGCCCTGCCAGAGCAGTTCGGCAGCCTGCGCATTGGGCAGTGCCGCGCTATCGAATTGATCGGCCAGTGCTTGGCGCTGGTCGATGAAAGTCTCGTCATTGATGTCTTCGATCATCCCGGCCAATCCGCTCAGGAAATGTTCGATGTGTTCCAGCAGATCCAGAGGGGCAACGCTGGGTGATTGCACGCCAAACAACAATCCGGTCTGCCCATGAATCTGCCGCAGGGCGCTGAACACCGCATAACCGAGCTGCAGTTCTACCCGCAGGCGTTGGTAAAACGGCATCTGGCAGACGTGAGCCAGCAAGCGCCAGGCGGCTTCATCAGCGATGTCCGCAGTTGCCGTCGGGCAGAAGAGCAACAACGCGTGTTCGCTGGACCCGGTGTCGACAGCGCTCCAGAGATGCTGCGCGTTTATCAGCGAGGGCGGCGTGAGTTGATTGTCCGCAGTACCGGGCACACGACTCAAGGCAAGGCCCATCGCCGCTTGTGTCTGGGCGGACAGGCCGGTCGCCAGACCATCCCAGCGTGCGCTCGACCAAAGTCGAGCCAAGTCGTCCGAGTCAGCGGTGCGCTCAAGGCAATGATCGGGCAGCGCTTTAAGCAACTGTCGAATCGGCATCAATGCAGCGCTCGGCGGCTCTTCTTGCGAGAAACCGGCATCAGGTGTTGTCAGTTCTTTCAGCGCATGTTCGAGGACGGTCGGCATCGGCTCCTGTAGCCCGGTCATTTTCAGCAGCCATTCATTGCCCGATGCGCTGAAGGAAAAATCGACACCTGCCTGACAAGCGTCTTCACGCAACGGCTGAAGGCGGTTTTCCAGGTTCGCCTGAAGGTTGCTGCGAGGTGCCGAGTCCAGACGCCAGCGCAGGTAAACGGCACCTTCGGCACTGTTATCCGGCAACGCCTGACTGAACTGCATGGGTGACCGTTCACGACGACCGCGTGAGCGATCCTGGGCAAAGGTCCGCAAGCCTCGGTGTTTGCTGGTCTGGCCGCGGATCAGTCCGGCACTCGGGGCCGGAGCCTCGGCGCGTAAAAACGGATTAGGTGTAGGCAGTTGCCATTGGGTGGTGAAGTTATCCACAGCGCCGATTTGTTCCAGGACTTCCTTGAGGGCTGCAAGGCCCGATTCGGATAACTCTGTTTCACGCTGTTCGCTGTCCAGTCGAGCCAGTTGCAGGGCGCCGCTGACTTGCTGTTGGCGTTGGAGCAGGGCGGCGTACTCTTCGCGCAAACCGGTCCAGGGTTGCTGTGAGGCAAAGAATCCAAGCCAATCCAGTAGCTGCTCGCGGATCCCGTTGGGCGCCGCGTCGGCAGGCAACGTGAACTCGATGTGCAACAAAGCCTGGCCGGCGAATTGATACAGTGGCGCAGCTTTCAGGCTGTCAGCCAGCCCGCGCTCGCGCAATTGCGCCAGCAGACCGCCAGGTTTCGCGGCGTTCAGCCAATGACACAGGAATGCCAGCGCCTCGGGCGATGAATCGGGCAACGCTTCGAAGGCAAACAGCAGATCCAGTCGACGCGCTCCAGCCTGTTGATAACTTTTGTCCGAAGAGTCCATCAGCGATGGAGGCGCTTGTTGCGGGACCTTTTCCCCTATGGGAATAGCAGCGCCAAAGCGCTGAGCCATCGCCCTCAACTCATCGAGACTCTGCGGCCCGGTCAGGCTCAAGGTCATTTGCCCGGTCTGATAAAAACGCTGATAGAAACTCTGCAAGGCTTGCTGAAATTCAGGTTGCGGCACCGGCAGGCTGTAGCGGTTGCCGGCATGGAACGCCCGCAGCGGATGCGCCGCTGAAAGGCCGTCGAACAGCGCGAAGTGCTGCTGAGCGGCCGTATCCCGAGACCATGCGACAAATTCTGCGTGCAGCACTTCCCGTTCCCGCCGCTGATCGTCCGGATTCATACGCGGATGAGCGAGCATGTCCGATAGGCGCTCCAGTCCCCCGGTAAACGCCTGAGGCGGTAACTCGAAAAAGTAATCCGTGGTGCGTTCGCTGGTCCGCGCATTCACCTGACCGCCATGACTCTGGACGTAGGCCATCAATGCTTGGTCTGCGGGAAAGCGTTCTGTACCGAGAAACAGCAGGTGTTCAAGAAAGTGCGCCAGCCCGGGCCAGGCCAGCGACACGTCATGGCTGCCCGCCGCGACGCGCAACGCCGCAGCACTGCGCTTTAAATCGGGAGCATGACGCAGCGTCACCCGCAGACCGTTGGCCAGGGTTTCAGTGTGAGGGCGAGGGTGATTCAGCGCAGGCATGAGCACTTCCAGAGCAGAGAAGCGCTAATGCTAGCGGATAACGAGGGCTCAGCGCTTGTTCAGCTCGCCATAAAGCTCGGGGCGGCGATCGAGGAAGTAGCGATTGGCGGCGCGGGAATTGACCATCAACTGACGATCCAGCTCGCCGACAATCAGTGCTTCATCGAGGCCCGCCTGGGCGATGCGGCTGCCATCCGGTGCGGCAATGCTGCTCTGGCCGCAATACTGGATCTCGCCTTCGTTGCCGCAATAGTTGGCGTAAGCCACATAGCACTGGTTTTCGAAGGCCCGGGCGCGGACGGTGACGTCGGCAATGAAGTCGTAAGGAATCATATTCGCCGTCGGCACCAAGATCAGCTCGGCGCCGGCCAGGGCCAGGCGTCGGGCGTTTTCCGGGAACTCCAGGTCGTAGCAGATCAGGAAGCCGAGCTTCCAGCCATTGAGTTCAACCAGCGGAAACTCATCCGGTCCGGCGCTGAACATCGAGTGATCGAGGTCGCCGAACAGGTGAGTCTTGCGGTAGTTGCACAGGCGTTCGCCATTGGCGTCGATCAACTGCACGGCGTTGTAGATCTGACCGTCTTCGGTGCGCTCGGGATAGCCATATAAAATGGCGATCCCGGCCGTCTTGGCGATGCGCGCGATCTGCTGCGCCGACTCACCGTTGTGCACTTCCGCCAGCACGCTGACGGCATCGAGGCCGATGTTGTAGCCGGTCAAAAACATCTCCGGCAGCACCAGCAAATCCGCGCCCTTGGCCTCCAGCGCCAATTGGTGCAGACGTTGCAGATTACCTGCGACATCCAGGGGCAGCGGTGGACATTGGTAAAGGGCTACGCGCATTTCGGATTCCTCTTACTCGGGCAAGGCGATCGGACCGATCTCGTTGAACACATCTCCTGGACCCGGGTTCTCGGCGTGAGTTTCACCGCCGAAGTGTTTCATGATGCCCCACACCGCATTGAGCGAGGTCTGCACCGCGCCTTCGACCCACGCAGGCGTCCACGAAACATCGTCGCCGGCGATGAAAATCCCGCGTTGCTCGGCGGGCATGTCAGCCTGCATGAAGTGCGCGTACATGCGCTGGTTGTAGCGGTAATGGCCGGGCAGGGCGCCTTTGAAAGCACCGAGGAAATGCGGGTCGGCTTCCCAGGACACGGTGATCGGATCGCCAATGATCCGCGCTGCGATGTCGACTTTCGGGTAGATCTTCTTCAACGCATCCAGCGCCAGTTTCACGCGTTTTTCCACAGGCTGCGGGAGCATTTTCAGCGCGTCGCTCATCCACGAGTACGACAGGCAAATCACGCCCGGCTTGTCGTCGCCGTTGTCGAACAGATAGGTGCCGCGGGTCAGGCGATCGGTGAGGGTCATGCTCATCAAGTCGCGGCCGGTTTCCGGATCCTTGTCTTTCCAGAATGGCCGATCGACCATCACGAAAGTTTTCGACGACTGCATGTAGCGGGTGCGGTCGAGGGCCATCCACATCTTTTGCGAGAACAGGGTTTCGTCGCATTCGATCTGGGTAGTCAGCAGCCAGCTCTGGCACGTGGTCAGCACCGCTGCGTATTCGCGGGTGTCGCCCCAGTTGTCGGTGACGGCAAAGCGCCCGTCTGCCGCGTGGGCAATTTTCTTCACGCCGGTACGCGGTGCACCGTTGTGCAGGGAGCTGAGGCTGGTTCCTTCCGGCCAGTGCACGCAACGTTCCGGCACATGACGCCAGATCCCCAGCGGCACTTGCTCCACGCCGCCGACCACCAAATGCTGGTGATCGTCGCAGTTGGTCATGACCACACGGAAGATTTCCAGCATCGAGTTCGGGAAGTCCGAGTCCCAGCCGCCGGTGCCAAAACCGACCTGACCAAACACTTCACGGTGATGGAACGAGAGTTTGGCGAAGGCTTTGGAAGTGGCTACGAAGTCGTAGAACGTGCGGTCGTCCCACAGCGGAACGAGGGTGTTCCACAGCGCTTTGAGGCGCGGCACATCCCGGTCGCGGATCGCTTGCTGGATGTCAGAGAACTGCGAACCGGCTTCCAGCGCGTCGGCCCAGGCGTCGGCGACTTCCTGGAACAGTGCAGGAAGATCCGCCAGTTTCTGTGCGTAATGAGTCTGGCCTTCGAGGTCGATCACCGTGCTGCCCGAGGCAGGGGTCAGCGGGTTCGGGAAAGGTTTGGTTTCAAGGCCGAGCTTGTCGACGTAGTGATAAAACGCAGTGGACGACACCGGGAAGCGCATGCCGCCGAGTTCGGCGATGATGCCTTCAGCGCCGTTGAATGCCTGGGAGCGCAGACGGCCGCCCATTTTCGAGGCTTCGTAGACGACGGGTTTGAGGCCCAGTTTCATTAATTCGTACGCGGCCACCAGACCTGCGATACCAGCACCGACGATCGCGACCTCGGCGCCATGATTGTGCGCAGGGATGCTGCCCAGACCGGCCGGGTGCTCGATCCAGTCGTCGAAGGCGAAGGGAAAGTCCGGGCCGAAAATGGTGACTGGTTTTTTACCGTCTGCAGGATGGCGATTGTTCTTGTTCATGGCTGACCTTGCTGGCGACCGGACGCGGAGTGCGCGTCTGAGTATAGGAAAAGATGGCAGCCATTCTAGAGAGCGTAGAACACGTTAATAAGACGCAATGTGTCGTCGTTTTGCTAGTTAATGCTGCAATTTGACGAGTGTGTTGATCAGATTGGATTAAACCGGTTGGCCGCGGTCAATCTTGCTGCTGAGAATGATCGAGGTCGTAGTCTTCTCAACACCATCCACACTGCCGATCTGATCCAGCAACTGATCCAGCTGCTCAGGTGAATCGGTGCGCAGCCACGCCACGTAATCAAATTCGCCACTGACCGCACACAACTGCTGCACCTGAGCCATCGCGCTGAGACGTCGCAGCACTTCCTTGCCCGAGCGCGGTTGCACCGTGATCCCGACGTACGCCTGCAAGCCACCATCGACGACACGTTGACCCAAACGCACGCCGTAACCGGTAATTACCCTGGCCTTTTCCAGCCGAGCCAATCGCGAAGTCACGGTGGTGCGGGCGATGCCCAATTGTCGCGCGAGCATGGCCACGCTTTCGCGGGCATTGATCTGCAGGGCTGCAATCAATTGGCGGTCGATTTCGTCAAGAACGGGCGGGCGAGTGTCAGGCAAGGGGCGTCTCCAGCGGCACAGATCAATGGGTTGGCATGTTACAGCACGGCTCGCGCAGCGGATGTTTGATCTGGCCTTCAGTACCGTTCAGGACATTTTTACCTGCGACAAATTGCCATAAGTAACTAGGTAGTACATTATTCCGCGCTTGTCACAAATGGGGAAAATTTCCGACATGAATAATTCTGGGGCTGCCGGCGGCGGCAAATGGTTGCTGTCGGGGCTGGGTGTCCTGATTGCGTTGATCGGGCTCGGCCTGGCCGGTGGCGGCGGCTATCTGGTCTCGCTCGGCGGTAGCTGGTATTTCCTGCTGATGGGCCTGGCGATGCTGGTGTCCGGGTTGATGATCGCCCGCCGTAAACCGCACGGTGCGTGGCTGTATGCCTTGGCGTTGATCCTCACCGCGATCTGGGCAGTGTGGGACACCGGTTTGGAATACTGGCCGTTGGTCTCGCGAGTGCTGACGTTTGCCGTGATCGGTCTGGTTGTCGCGCTGATCTATCCGACGCTGGTACGTGCTTCGGGCGCGACCGCGGGCCGTGGCGCTTACGGCCTGGCCGGTATTCTGGGCGTTGGTGTCGTCGTAACGCTGGCCTACATGTTTGTGCCGACCCATGTGGTCAAGGCCAGCAGCGAGCCTGCGGTGATACCGGTCACGCCTGGCACCGAGCAGAAAGACTGGGCCCATTGGGGCAATACCACCGCTGGCAACCGCTTTGCCGCGCTGGACCAGATCAACAAAGGCAATATCGACAAGCTGCAAGTGGCCTGGACCTTCCGCACCGGCGACATCCCGCAAAGTACTGGCGCCGGTGCCGAGGACCAGAACACGCCGCTGCAAATCGGCGACACGGTCTACACCTGCACCGCCTACGGTAAAGTCTTCGCCCTGGATGCCGACACCGGCGCCCAACGCTGGAAATTCGACCCGCAAGGCACTGCGCCAAACTGGCAGCGTTGCCGGGGTCTGGGTTATACCGAAACCCCTGTGTCCTCGGACAACCAGCCAACGGCTTGTACGAAACGTCTGTTTCTGCCGACCGGCGATGCGCGTCTGATCGCGATCAATGCTGAAACCGGCAAACCCTGCGAGGAGTTTGGCAACAAAGGCACCGTCGATCTGACAACCGATATGGGCGAAGTAAAGCCCGGCTACTACCAACAAACCTCGACCCCATTGGTCGCAGGTGACGTGGTAATCGTCGGTGGTCGCGTGGCCGATAACTATTCCACCGGCGAACCGCCCGGTGTGGTCCGGGCCTACGATGTGCGCAGTGGTGAACTGGTCTGGGCGTGGGATCCGGGCAACCCGAACACCGCCAAACGTCCGCCAGCGGGTGAGACTTACACCCGTGGCACCCCCAACGTCTGGTCGGCCATGTCCTACGACGCAAAACTCGGTCTGGTTTACCTGCCAACCGGCAATGCCACCCCGGACTTCTTTGGCGGCCAACGTACGGAATTTGACGACAAGTGGAACTCGTCGATCGTCGCCATCGACGTGAAGACCGGTCAGGTGCGCTGGCATTTCCAGACCACTCACCATGATCTGTGGGACTTTGACCTGCCTGCGCAACCGCTGCTGTACGACGTCCCTGACGAGAAGGGTGGAATGCAGCCGGCCTTGGCGCAAGTCACCAAGCAGGGCGAGATCTTTCTGCTCAACCGTGAAACCGGTGTGCCGATCGCGCGCGTCGAAGAGCGCCCGGTGCCTCAGGGCAACGTGCCTGGCGAACGCTACTCGCCGACCCAGCCGTTCTCGGTGGACATGCCGTCAATCGGCAACAAGACACTGACCGAGTCCGACATGTGGGGCGCGACACCGTTCGACCAGTTGATGTGCCGCATCCAGTTCAAAGGCATGCGTCACGAAGGCGTCTACACACCACCGGGCATGGACCGCGCCTTGCAATTCCCGGGTTCATTGGGCGGTATGAACTGGGGCAGCGTCTCGGTTGATCCGAACACCAATTACATGTTCGTCAACGACATGCGCCTGGGTCTGGCCAACTACATGATCCCGCGCAACAAGATCGCCGCCGGGGCCAGCGGTATCGAAATGGGTGTGGTGCCACAGGAAGGCACGCCATTCGGTGCGATGCGCGAACGTTTCCTTTCGGCGGCCGGCATTCCGTGTCAGAAGCCACCGTTCGGCACGATGTCCGCCATCGACCTCAAGACCCACAAATTGATGTGGCAAGTCCCGGTCGGCACCGTGCAAGACACCGGCCCGCTGGGCATCCGCATGCACCTGCCGATCCCGATCGGCATGCCGACCCTCGGCGCTTCCCTGGCCACCCAGTCGGGCCTGCTGTTCTTCGCTGGCACTCAGGACTTCTACTTGCGCGCCTTCGATACGGGTAATGGTAATGAGATCTGGAAAGCTCGTTTGCCCGTCGGTAGTCAGTCCGGCCCGATGACTTACGTTTCTCCCAAGACCGGCAAGCAGTACATCCTGCTCACCGTTGGCGGTGCGCGTCAGTCGACGGACCGTGGAGATTACGTGATTGCGTACGCGTTACCCAAGTAAAGGCTGAATCGCAGGTACGAAAAAGCCGCGCAATTGCGCGGCTTTTTTAGTTGTGCGGATTAACCGCTCAAAAGCTCTGCCACCCCCGTCCGACCCTGACCAGGTCGCCAGGATGGACATCAACAGTAACTCATAGTCGAATGCGCAACAGGGCTTTGACACGAGGCGATGGAAATGACGAGGAAGATGCCTTCCGCTGTGCGGGAACATGCATTGCAGATTGCCAATCACGAAATGGCGCACTACGTCATTGCCCGAGCCTTGGGGTTTGAAACAGGCGGCGTGACCCTGACAGTGACCATGGACTTAAGGCATCAAGGCGGGGCGTCCATTAGCTTGGTGCGGTCAATTTCGTCAATGGAAGCCATAAAGGAACATCTGGAAGCTCGGATGATGGTCCTGTTTGCTGGCGCTATGGGGCAGACATTAGCTTCAAAGCCTTCGCCCGATAAGCGCGTCGATAAGTCGAAAGCGACAGCCATCCTCAAAGGAGAGCTTGGTGCGGAACAGGATTACGCAAAAATAAGGGAGCTGCGGCACTTGCTGCGCAATATCGCCTGCCCCGATACGGATCCCGCGTCGTCTGATCGCATAACGGCTGAGCTGAAAGAGATAACTGACCGCGTGTGGTTTCGGACTCAAGAAATCGTAGAGGCATTGGCCGATACGATTACCGGATTGGGAAGCGTGCTGGTCGACGGCATGGTCATGGTGGAGCAGTGGGGTAGGGCGGCGGATACGTATGAGGTCGTGTTGGCGGGGGTAATGCTTGAGCGGCTGCGGCCCGTGCAGGCTATTCCAACGTTAAGTGTTTGGGCGTAAGCATGTAGGTCGCCGCCGGACGCTGTAGAGGACGTGTAATTGCAGCAGTTACCCGATTACGCTTTGGAAGCCCCGAAAAGTCGAGGCGTATTTTAAAGCGTGAGCGTTTCGCGTGAGACTACTGCGCGTAGTTCTGCGCGAAGGCGGCGATTGCCTGGGTGGCCTGAAAGTCGACCAACTGCAATCCGCGTTCCTGGATGCTAGCCTTGGCGATCTGCACCGCTTTGAGGTGGCGAGGCGACTGATTTTCAGCTGGGGTGGTTACGGGGATCAGGACGTTTTTCAATTGAATAATCCCTTCTTCTTCGGCGCGTACAAACTTCATCAGCCACTGATCGCAGTGGTCGAGTATTGCGCTTGGTTCGGCCTGATCAAAAGCTAAGGGTTTGATAGCGGCTACTACCTCATTTCGGTGAACCAAGGGCAGGTGCAGTTTGGTCAGATCACCGGTCAGGGTATCGTCGCGGAAATTGCGGATTGATGCTTCCGAGAACATTGTTCGAATTTCTCGAACCATAATCTCTTCACGACGATCACGCCCTATGCCTTGGCGCTCGATATAGCGGCTAAACAGCATTGCAAGGGTCGTGTCGAAGTTTTCCACTAAGATCGATCGCATGGGGCTGAAGCGAATCAATGACTCCTTCGGCTCGGTCAGGAAACGAAAGTGGTTAACGATCTGCGACTCTTGGGCTTCTGTTGTCATGAGGCGAACGCTATCCAATTCGTCCTGGGCTATTTCCATAGCCTTGGCGAAGAGATTGCTGCACTCGAAGAAATGATTGATCCGTTTCAGGTTTTTACGGGCGAGCCTGTACTCCATGCGCCCGATAGCTGGTGCCGAGAGAACAATGCCGACATTGGCAAATTCTTCGGTTTCGGCGAAAGGCGCGAAGCGCACGATGCTGTAAAGGCAGGCGTATTTCATTGTAGGACGCTCCAGAACTCGTCCGATTGACAGAGCATCAGGTTACTTTCGATTTCTTCGAGCAGAATGTCGAGCCCCGGTTTGCCAATGGATTCACACCATTCATCGGGTATGTCCAAGCATAGGCCACGAAACTGCCTAGCAGTGTCGTGCATCCGTTGGCTGTATTCAACTTTGTCGACCAGATCTAGGTGCCATGTCCGATTGCTCGGGCCAAATACGTGGCTTTCCGAGAACTTTTCAGCATCCAGCGGCCATTGAAACGCCTGGTTGTGATCGATCAGCTGCAGCTGATTATCGAGGCCACACATCAGCAAATTGGGGCGACCGCCCAATGGCCCTAACTGACGATCACCGTTGCCTACCCAGTAATCAAAGACGAAAACGGCTTTTTGCAGGTCGCTCGGAACCTGCAGTGCTTGTGAGTACAACAGGTCAGCAGCGTCCGCGACATAGGCCAGGGCATAGCTATCCCCAGGCCCAAGATCGCTGCGTGCTTCTGAGTTGTAGCGCAGCAGGGCAGGGTCAATGTAGATATAGCCATGCTCGGGGATTGGTAAGCCGAATTGAGCGGCGAGGCGGGCGCATAGCAGTTCGGCAATACGCTCGGAGGGAGGCAATTCCAATCCCTTGGCCACATAGTGTTTGTCATTGCTGGCGCGGCACAGGAAGGGGCGCGTGATTCCACCCTCCAGTCGCCGGATGATCTCAACCGCTTCTATGTAGTTAACCGCGGCCATTCCCGGCTCCGTTATAAATTATCTTGCCAGACCATACTGGTCTGCATCCTGCTGCACCATGCCCTGTAGTGATTTTTTAGGGGCGTTGCGTAGATAAGATCTATACGTGAGATTGATAGCGCATTTGGGACACTCTGCTGCGCCAAAATAATCGATTAGTGCGCGCTTGCTCTTGTTTGATGCGAAGGTATAAGAGGCCGATATTTAGATTTACAGAAAGCCCCGATCCGAAAGCACCGGGGCTTTTTGCTGTCTATCAAACGGATTTGCCAGTGTTACGCGTTTCTAGATTTTAGGGCGGTCCGACATGCCTTGGGGAATCCCACGGCTTGTTTGCCGCTATTTTTCGGACTTCGCCGCAGTCCGAGCAGGTCACCGTGTCAGCACCTTCACCACATCATCAATCACCGCTTTGCTCATTGCCGTCAGATAGTGCGCGGCCCAGGCGTGGCGGTCGGTATCTTTTGCGTAGGCGGCATCCACAGCAAGCGCCTTGGCTAAGAATAGAAAATCAGAAGCCTGTGCCAGCGCGTCGCTGATAGGGACGCCGGCGCGGACATTGAACAACGCTTGATTCGAGCAAAAAATCAACGGGGTGAAGCCGATGGTTTTCAGTTCTGAAGGTTGGGACGAGTCTGTTTTGCTCATGGTATATCTCCTAAGCTTGAGGAGCTGCCACGTTCGTTTCCAAGCGAATGGGTGGCAGCTGTGCGCAGGTTGGAAACCGGGAGCCTAGGAAACCGGCACGTCCGAAGACGTCCCACGCACAGCCGCCATGACACAGGGATTGCAGGCGTAAAACGTCTGCGGTTATGTTGGGCGCGTTGTTGCGATTCGCTCGACGGGTTTCCAAGCCCGATCGCTGAATGGTCAGCGACGTCCGGAGAGTATCCCGTCGAAGAAAAGCGCAACATGGCAGCAAAGCGCCCAAATGCAATTTTCGGAGTTTGCCTACAAGGTCTTCGGGCGTCATCCGACTTTGCGACACACGAGGCAAACTGAATTAAACATCAGGTACGAAAAAGCCGCGCATTGCGCGGCTTTCTTGTTTGGTGGGCCCACACGGACTTGAACCGTGGACCAAAGGATTATGAGTCCTCTGCTCTAACCAACTGAGCTATAGGCCCTCAGTAGGCCGCGGATTATAGCGACGGTTTCTCGGCTGTGCTATCCGAAAAGTCTGAAATGGCTATACGAAGAAACGTCGCGGCAAACTCTTCCGGTGACAAGGGCAGGCTGACGATGTAGCCCTGGATCTGTTCACAGCCTTCGGCAGCGAGGAAATGCTGCTGCGCGAGGGTTTCGACACCCTCGGCGATGATGGTGAATTGCATGCTGCGGCCCAAGGCGATGATGGCGCGAACGATGGCTGCATCGTGGGGATCATCCGGCAGGCCGCGGACGAAAGACTGGTCGATCTTGAGAATGTCCAGTGGCAGGCGTTTGAGGTAACTCAGGGACGAGTAACCGGTGCCGAAGTCGTCGATCGCCAGTTGCACACCCAAGTGTTTGAGTTGATGCAGCACTGCCAGCGCCTCTTCAGCCTGGCTCATGATGAAGTTTTCAGTAATTTCCAGTTGCAGGAAACCGGGTTTGAGGCGGTTGTCCTTGAGCAATTGTTCGATCCGACCGAGCAGGTTCGGCTGGCGCAATTGAGCGCCCGCGAGGTTGACCGACAGCGGGCCGACGGGTTCGTAAACCTGATTCCACTCGAACATCTGCCGGCAGGCGGTTTCGAGAACCCAATCGCCGATTTGCAGGATCATGCCGTTTTCTTCGGCCAGCGGGATGAAGTGCTCCGGCGGCACATCGCCGAAGGTCGGGTGGCGCCAGCGAATGAGCGCTTCTGCGCCGACCAGGCGATGGTCGACCAGGCTGATCTTCGGCTGGTAATGGAGGTGCAGCTCGTTGCGCTCGATAGCGCGTCGCAGTTCATGTTCCAGTGCCACTCGCTCACTGGCTTGAGCGGTGAGGTCGCGGGTATAGCTTTCGACCCGGTTGCGACCCTTGGCCTTGGAGCGGTACATCGCCGCATCGGCATTCTTGACCAGCGTGGCGACGTCGCAGCCATCCTTGGGATACAGGCTGGTGCCGATACTGGCGCTGATAAAAAACTCATGTTCGCCAGCCTGGAATGGTGCGCTGAAGCAATTGAGCAATTTGGTCGCGATGTTGTCGGCGTCACTGGATTGCTGCAGCCCGGGCAGCAAGATGATGAATTCGTCGCCGCCCAGTCGCGCCACGGTGTCGATGTCGCGCAACTGCTCCTTGAGGCGCACGGCAATGCCCTTGAGCAGCAGGTCGCCGACCGGGTGACCCAGGCTGTCGTTGATGTGTTTGAAACGGTCCAGGTCCAGGAACAGCACCGCGCCCTGGCCGCCGTTTTCCTGTTGGTTGTTGAGCGCAGTCAGCAATCGGCTCTCGAACAGCGTGCGATTTGGCAGCCCGGTCAGCGGGTCGTGGTGTGCCTGGTAATCGAGTTTGGCCTGGGCGTGTTTGAGGCTGGAAATGTCCGCGAACACCGCGACAAAATGGGTGACGAATCTGTCCCGGTTGCGCACCGCACTGATGGTCAGCCAGCTCGGATAGAGCTCGCCATTCTTGCGCCGGTTGGATATTTCGCCCTGCCAATGACCTTCGGCGGTGAGTTGATGCCACATGGCGGCATAAAACGCGCTGTCGTGCAGGCCCGAAGCGAGCAGGCGAGGGGTGTGGCCCAATGCTTCGCTCTCGCTGTAACCGGTGATTTCGGTAAACGCACGGTTGACCGCGCTGATGTGCTGTTGGGTGTCGGTGATCAATACACCTTCGGCGGTGCTCTCGAATACCGTGGCAGCCTGTTGCAGTTTCTCCTGCATCAGGTGTCGCTCGGTGATGTCCCGGGCGATGGTCAGCATGCAATCTTCATCGCCGATCGGTAGTGGACGGCTGGACACCTCGCAGAGGCGGATCTGTCCGTCGTTGCGGCGTATATGGCAACTGAAGTCGCGGACGAAACCGTCCCGGTGCAGCAGATCGAGCATCTGTTTGCGTTCGTTGAGATTGACCCAGATCCCCAGCTCGAGGGCGGAGCGATCCACGGACATCGCGCTGTTGAAACCGGTAATGCGACTGAAACCCTCATTGACCTCAATCAGTAAACCGTCGCTTTGCCGTGACAAAAGCAAGCCGTCGGGTGAGGCATGGAAGGCCTTGGCGAATTTCTCTTCGGAGGTTTGCAGCTGTTTCTGGGTTTCCTTGAGCTGGCTGATGTCCCGCACGACCACTACCAGCGCAGGGGTTGTATCGAGGTCGAACGGTTCAGCGGAGATCAGGCCGGTAAACACTTGGCCATTGTTGCGGCGAAAGGGCATCTCCAGGTTACGGATGCTGCCGGCCTGCAACCGTTGCAACAAGCCCGGCCCGACGCCGGGGATGCCCCAGATGTTCAGGTCGGTTGCCGTCTGGCCGATGACGTCTTCGGCCTTGAGGCCGATCTGTTCTTCGAAGGCTTCGTTGACCTCCAGCAGGCAGCCGTCGGAGAGTCGCGCGATGACGAGTATGTCCGGGCATTGCTGGAACACCGAGGCGAACTTCTGTTCCGACAGGCGTAACGCCTCTTCGGTGCGCTTGGCTTCGCTGATGTCGATCATCAGCCCGCGCATCACCGGTTCATGGCCGTGCTCGATCAGGCTGACGATATCGCGCACCCAAATGCAGCGGCCATCGGCGGTGATGACCCGGTAATCGAGGCTGTGATCGCGCCCGGCCAATACTTCGTGATCGCAGAAGGTCTGGGCGCGGGTCAGGTCGGCCGGGTGGATAATGTTGCGCCAGAAGCCTGGAATCAGCCAATGAGACAAGGGGTAACCGAGCAGATCCTCGGCATGGGGGGACACATAGCTGTAGGTGAAATCGCTGATCCGCGCTTCCCAGGCGATGGCCGAAAGGCTCTCCACCAGCCCGCGGTAATGGTATTCGCTGCTGCGCAGTTCTTGCTCCAGGTCGACCCGGCGGGAAATTTCTGAACTCAGCCGGCGGTTGATCCGGATAACCATCGCCAGCACGATGATCAGCAGCAGCAATCCCGGCAGACCGTAAACCAGCAGATCGTTCCAGAATGTTCGATGATCGAGGACGTTGCCGACCCAATGCTCCTGAATCTCATTGATTTCGCTCGGGGTCATGTCCGCCAGGACTTTATCCAGAATGCCGACCAGTATCTTGTTGTCCCGGGGCACGCCCATCGCCAATTGATAGCGATAGGGGGTTTCACCGCTGACATAGAGCCCGTCGAGCTTGAGCTGGCGCAGGCTCCAGACGCTGGAGGCGAGATCGCCGACCACCGCATCCACTTCATCGGTAGCCAGCGCCTGCAGCGCTGAGCTGACGTTAGGCAGCGCCACCAGGTTGAGGTCGGGATTGTGGGTGCGCAACAGCTCGTGGGGGGCGTAGTTTTCCACCACGGCGACTTTCAGCCCGTACAGGTCTTCGAGTTTACGTGGCTGGGGACCTCCGACATGGGCAAGGATGACAATCGGAAAGTCCAGATAGGGGCGGGTGAACGACAGGTAAGTCTGGCGCTCCGGGGTCGACATGATGCCGGGCAACAAGTCCAGTTTGGCTTGTTTGGCCTGTTCCAGGACAACGGTCCAGCTGACGGGCTCGATGGGCGTGAGCTTGATGGCCAGGCGTTGACGGATGCGGTCGATATAGTCCGCTGCAAGGCCCTGATAGCGGCCGTGATCGTCGCGAAACTCGAAGGGTGGCCATGACGCATCGACACCCAGGCGCAAGTCCGGGTGAGACGCCAGCCAGCCACGTTCTTCGTCGGTCAGAGTCAGCGCGCCAGCCGTTGCGGTCCAGGTCAATAGCGACAGCAAAAAAAGCACGGTCGGCAGTCTGGGCATAACGGTCTCGTTATGGCTCGGGGAATGTTTCGAGTGTAGACGGGCAATTCGGAGGGGGGGAGGAGCGGGGGATTTAATCTGTATAAAAACAAAACCCCCGGCCTGGGCCGGGGGTTTGTTGTTACTCGTCGAGGAAGGAGCGCAAATGCTCGCTTCTCGTCGGGTGGCGCAGCTTGCGCAACGCCTTGGCTTCGATCTGACGAATCCGTTCACGGGTCACGTCGAACTGCTTACCAACCTCCTCGAGGGTGTGGTCGGTATTCATGTCGATACCGAAGCGCATGCGCAGAACCTTGGCTTCACGGGCAGTGAGGCCGGACAGAACTTCGCGAGTCGCTTCTTTAAGGCTCTCAACAGTGGCGACATCGATTGGCGACTGCATGGTCGAGTCTTCGATGAAGTCACCCAAATGGGAGTCTTCGTCATCACCGATCGGGGTTTCCATGGAGATCGGCTCTTTAGCGATCTTCAATACCTTGCGGATCTTGTCCTCAGGCATTTCCATGCGTTCGCCCAGCTCTTCCGGGGTCGGTTCGCGACCCATTTCCTGCAACATCTGGCGGGAAATGCGGTTGAGCTTGTTGATCGTCTCGATCATGTGCACCGGAATACGGATGGTGCGGGCCTGGTCGGCGATCGAGCGAGTGATCGCCTGACGGATCCACCAGGTGGCATAAGTCGAGAATTTGTAGCCGCGGCGGTATTCGAACTTGTCTACCGCTTTCATCAAACCGATGTTGCCTTCCTGGATCAGATCGAGGAATTGCAGGCCACGGTTGGTGTACTTCTTGGCGATGGAGATCACCAGACGCAAGTTCGCTTCTACCATCTCTTTCTTCGCGCGGCGGGCCTTGGCCTCACCGATCGACATGCGACGGTTGATGTCCTTGATCTCGGCGATCGTCAAACCGGTTTCGGTTTGCAGCGCGGTCAGCTTCTGCTGGCAACGAATGATGTCCGGTTGCAGGCGACCAATGGCTTCAGCGTATTTGCTTTTGCCTTTGGCCAGTGCGTCGGACCAGCTTTCGTCGACTTCGTTGCCCGGGAACTGGCGCAGGAAGTCGGCACGCGGCATGCGGGCATCACGAACGCAAAGTTGCATGATCGCGCGCTCTTGCTGACGCAGGCGATCCAGGGCACTGCGAACACGCTCGACCAGGCCTTCGAATTGCTTCGGAACCAGTTTGATCGGCATGAACAGCTCAGCCAGAAGCACCAGCTCGGCAATTGCCAGCTTGTTGCCACGACCGTGCTTTTTCAGCGCCTTGCGGGTGATTTCCATCTGATCGGAGACAGCGCCAAAGCGCTGAGCTGCGATGACCGGATCCGGACCGCTTTCGGCTTCTTCTTCGTCGTCGGTGCTGGCTTCAGCGTCGTCGTCGTCGGTGTCGTCGTCCGCTTTCACGGCTTTCGGGTCGACAGGCGGCGGCACTTCTGCAGCAGGCGGCGCAATGCCGTCGTCCGGGTCGATATAACCGCTCAGGACGTCGGACAGGCGGCCACCTTCGGTGGTGACGCGAGTGTATTCGGACAGAATGTGGTCAACCGTGCCAGGGAAGTGCGCAATTGCGCCCATCACTTCGCGGATGCCCTCTTCAATACGCTTGGCGATTTCAATTTCGCCTTCACGTGTGAGGAGCTCTACCGTGCCCATTTCGCGCATGTACATGCGCACTGGGTCGGTGGTGCGACCAATGTCGGTCTCGACCGCTGCCAACGCTGCTGCTGCCTCTTCGGCCGCGGCTTCGTCGGTATCGGCGTCGGCCAGCATAAGGGAATCCTTATCTGGCGCAACCTCGAATACGTTGATCCCCATGTCATTGATCATGCGGATGATGTCTTCCACCTGTTCCGGATCTGAAATATCCTCCGGCAGGTGGTCGTTGACCTCCGCGTAAGTCAGGTAACCCTGCTCACGACCAAGTGTGATCAACTCTTTGATACGAGACTGCTGTTGCGCTTTTCCGGACATAACACCCTATCCACTGAAGGTCTTGGCGGGCAAAAAACAAGCCGAGGATTATACCTGAGCTATGACCTCACGCGCCAGTTGAGGTCGGGCTTGTTGCGGAAACATTGCGACTTAATAGGTCGCGCAGTTGATTTTTCTCTTCGGCACTCAGTTCACTTTGACGTGCTTTCCTGAGAAGTTGTTCCAGGTTTCGCTCGCGTTGACGAGCTGACAAGCTAGTAATGGTGTCGAAAAACTGTTGTTCAAGGTTATCTCCGTCAATCAGCCATTCCTTTTCCGCCAGCGCCTTGAGCAAACGTCCTTGCTCGGTGCCGTGCCAGCGTGCAATCAACTGAAATGAGTTTAGCTTGGGATTCTTCTGTACGGCTTCGAGAAGGGCCACCAGCAATTGTGTGTTGGTGTGATCCTCGGCAGCAAAGTGCCCGGCATCCTCGACTTTCTCGGCCAATTGCGGGTGATGCAATAGTGTGCGCAAGGCGGCCAGGGTCGGCGGCTCTACAGCGGCTGGCACCCGTGGCGCGCGGGGTTGATCGTGATCACCACCGCGTTTGCCGTTTTTGTCCCACGGTTTTTTGTCCCATTTCTTGCCGCCGGCGCCGGGTTTCTTCGGCGTCCATTCCTGCTGCGGCGCATACATCTCTTGTGCCTGCGGCTGATGGTAGTCGCTGTAATCCGGCATGGCGTCGTAATCGATGCCCGGGTCGTACGCCGGCGGCGCTTCCTGGGGGGCGCTTTGTACCAGTTGGCTCACGGCTTCACCGCTAAGTCCGGTGATTTCGGTCAGGCGCTGACGCATCAGGATGCGCAGGTTCGCCCCGGGGACCTTGTCGATCAGCGGTGCTGCGAGGGTGGCCATGTGGGCCTTGCCTTCGAGCGAGCGCGGGTCTGATTCTTCGGTCAGTTGCTGGAAAAAATAATCGGCCAGTGGCTGCGCATGCTGATTGATTCGTGCGCGGAACGCATCGGTTCCTTCAGAGCGAACCAGCGTGTCCGGGTCTTCGCCTTCGGGGAGGAACAGAAAGCGTGCACGCCGCCCGTCCTGCAGGCTCGGCAGCGCTGCCTCCAATGCCCGCCAAGCAGCATTTCGACCTGCCTGATCGCCGTCGAAACAGAACAGCACGTTGGGCACGACGCGAAACAGGCGCTTCAAGTGCTCTTCGCTGGTGGCGGTGCCCAGGGTCGCGACAGCATTGCGCAGGCCTTGCTGGGCGAGGGCGATAACATCCATGTAGCCTTCGACGACGATGATTTCGTCGAGGTTGCGGTTGTTCTTGCGTGCTTCATAAAGGCCATAGAGTTCCTGGCCCTTATGGAATACCGGGGTTTCCGGTGAGTTCAGGTATTTAGGCTTGTCGTCGCCCAATACCCGGCCGCCGAAGGCGATGATTCGCCCGCGGCTGTCGCGGATCGGGAACATCACGCGATCGCGGAAGCGGTCATAGCGTTTGCCGGTTTCGGCGTTCTCGATCAGCAGGCCGGCATCGATCATGGCTTTCTGTTGCAGGGTGTCGCTGCTCAAGTGCTTGAACAGATTGTCCCAGCCAGGCGGGGCAAAGCCGAGGCCGAAGTCTCGGGCGATTTCGCCGGTCAGTCCGCGACCTTTCAAGTAATCCACCGCTGCTTTTCGCGATGGATGACTTTTCAGTGCCTGGCGGTAAAAATCGGCGGCGGCGGTGAGTAGCGGGTAGAGCGGCGAATCGGTCGGCTGCCGCGGTTTGTGCGGCCGTCCGCTTTCTTCGCGGGGGATTTCCATGCCGGCGGCTTTGGCCAGTTCTTCGACAGCCTGGACGAAATCCAGGTTGTCGTGGTCCATCATGAAGCCGAGGGCGTTGCCGCCAGCGCCGCAGCCAAAGCAATAATAGAACTGCTTGTCGGGGCTGACGCTGAAGGAGGGGGTTTTCTCTTTGTGGAACGGGCAGCAGGCAGTGTAGTTCTTGCCGGCCTTTTTCATTTGCAGGCGCGAGCTGACCACATCGACGATGTCGGTGCGGTTCAGAAGGTCGTCAATGAAGCTCTGGGGAATTAGCCCGGCCATGGCGTTCTCGTCATCTGCGCTGCAATGAATCCGAAACGAAGAGCGGCTGAGCACGAGTCGTTGTTTGAGGCGCGCAAAATGTGCGGCTCGACCGATGTCGTCTGCATAATCGCTGTCGGGAAGTGTATCTGCCGAAAATCCACTGACGTTAGTACCAATCAGTATTCGACTATTTGAAAGTGTTGCGCTGAAATCCGCTGCGGCCAGTCGGTGGCCTCGGATCGCTCATAAGCGGGCACGCAAGAAGGTGCCTTGGGCTGATCGTCGTGAGAGGAATCAGTGGGTGTGCTCGTCAGTAGCCTTGGAAGGCTCGTCAGAAAAGACGTGCACCGCTGGCAAAAGAGCCAGGTCTGACGCTGTGAAGCAGATTTGTCTCGGTCGCGTGTGCGGCTTTGACGGTGAAGCATCAAGCGTTATCCGCAAATGCCATTAGCCCGGCTGAGGGCCGGGCTTGGCAGAAGCTTGCTACGAACGTCTGTGTATTAGTACAGACGAACGGCGCGGCGCTGTTCGCGCTGAACTTTCTTGGCGTGACGCTTAACAGCGGCTGCTGCTTTACGCTTACGCTCAGAAGTAGGCTTCTCGTAGAATTCGCGGCTACGAACTTCAGCCAGTACACCGGCTTTTTCGCAGGAGCGCTTGAAACGACGCAGAGCTACGTCGAAGGGTTCGTTCTCTTTTACTTTGACGGCTGGCATCCAGAGCTACCTTCATTCATTACCGGGGTCAACATCCTCGTGGCAAAAGAGCACTTGAAGACGTCGGTTTTTAAGGGTTGCGGATGTTAACCCCTCATCGCTCGGAATGCAAAGCCTCTGATCGAAAACCGCTAGTCGGGGCATCCCATGGCGACTATTATGCGCGCCTTCGAATTCAGCCTAAACAAGGCGCAAACCCATGCTAGTACTGGGATTAGAAACCTCCTGCGACGAAACCGGTGTCGCATTATATGACAGTGAACGCGGCCTGCTGGCCGACGCGCTGTTCAGTCAGATCGACCTGCACCGCGCCTATGGCGGGGTCGTGCCGGAGCTGGCCTCGCGTGACCACGTCAAACGCATGCTGCCCTTGATTCGTCAGGTGTTGGCCGAAGCTGACTGTGTGCCGACCGAGATCGACGCCATCGCTTATACCGCGGGTCCTGGCCTGGTCGGTGCCTTGCTGGTGGGCGCCTCTTGCGCTCAGGCGCTGGCCTTCGCCTGGGGTATTCCGGCGCTGGGCGTGCATCACATGGAAGGTCACCTGCTGGCGCCGATGCTGGAGACGCAGCCACCGGAATTCCCGTTCGTCGCTTTGTTGGTATCGGGCGGTCATACGCAGCTGGTTCAGGTCGACGGGATTGGTCAATACACGCTCTTGGGCGAGACCCTCGACGATGCCGCCGGTGAAGCTTTTGATAAGACCGCGAAGATGATGGGCCTCAATTATCCGGGTGGCCCGGAAATCGCTCGACTGGCGGAGCAAGGGGTTGCAGGACGTTTCACTTTCCCGCGCCCGATGTGCGACCGTCCAGGACTGGCTTTCAGTTTCAGTGGCTTGAAAACCTTCGCCCTGAACACCTGGCAGCAGAGCGTCAGCGCCGGGGACGACAGCGAGCAAGCCCGTTGCGACATCTCGCTGGCGTTCCAGCAGGCCGTGGTGGAGACTTTGACCATCAAGTGCAAGCGTGCCCTGAAACAGGCCGGTATGAAGCGTCTGGTGATCGCTGGCGGCGTCAGCGCCAACAAGGCACTGCGTACCTCCCTGGAGAAGATGCTCGGCGACATGAAGGGCGATGTTTTTTATGCTCGTCCGGAATTCTGCACCGACAACGGCGCGATGATTGCCTTTGCCGGCTGCCAGCGTTTGCAGGCCGGTCAGCATGAAAGCCTGGCGATCAGCGTGCAGGCGCGTTGGCCGATGGAGCAACTGTCGGCGCTGTGATGGTGTGCGGGATGAGCCGCGCTCATGTCCGGTATTTAAAAATGCCGTTCGCGCCCGGCAAACAGGTCGCGTAGATTGCCCCGATGGCGCCAGACGATCAGTCCCGTGAGTGCGCTCATGGGCAGCAATGCCGCCGGTTCTTGCCAGGCCAGCAGCGGCAGGGTCAGCGGTGTGGCGATCAAGGCCGCCAGTGAGCTGGTGCGAGTCAGGTAGAACGTCAGCAGCCAGGCGCAGACCGCCAGTAGTGCGGCGGGCGGGTAGAGCCCCAGCAGCATGCCGGCCGAGGTGGCGACACCCTTGCCGCCGCGGAAGCGAAAGTACAACGGGAACAGGTGGCCGATGACGGCACAGACGCCGATCCAGGCCTGTTCCTGAAGCGAAAGGCCCGCAACACCGGCGATCAATACGGGTAGCAGACCTTTGAAGAGGTCTCCGATCAAGGTCAGGACGGCGAGTTTTTTGCCGGCCAGGCGCAACATGTTGGTGGCGCCGGCATTGCCCGAGCCACTCATTCGCGGATCGGGGTTACCGGTCAGGCGGCTGAGCAAAATGGCGAAGGACAGAGAGCCGAGCAGGTAGGCGAGGGTCGCCAGTAACCAAAACATGCTAACTATTCCGGGCGAGGACGCCCTGATTCTAACGGCGCATTGCGCCCTTGTCGTGCAGCGGAGAAAAGTGCTTGGACAGAGTGTTTATCGAGGGCCTGGAAGTCGACACCGTGATTGGTGCCTACGACTGGGAGCGAGGCATCCGACAGTGCTTGCGTCTTGATCTGAGCTTCGCCTGGGATAATCGCCCGGCCGCCGCCGGTGATGACCTGACGCTGGCGCTCGATTACGCCAGTGTGTCGTCGCGGATCCAGGCCTTTGCCGAGCAGGCGCAGTTCCAGCTGGTCGAGACCTTCGCCGAGCGTCTGGCTGAAGTCCTGATGAGCGAATTCAACATCACCTGGATGCGCCTCAAGCTGACCAAGCCAGGTGCCATCCCGGCTGCCACGGGCGGTGTGGGCGTGGAGATCGAGCGCGGATGTCGCTGACTCAGGTGTATCTCGGGCTCGGTAGCAATATCGAGCGCGAATCCCATTTGCAGGCTGGCCTGGAAGCCTTGGCAGGTTTTCTGGTGGATATACGCTGCTCGGCGGTGTTCGAAAGCCAGCCGGTGGGGATCAAGAGCGGGCCATTCTTCAATTTTGTGGTGTCGGCTTATACCGATTTGCCGTTGATGGAGCTGGATCGCCGGCTGAAATTCATCGAGGCGGACAATGGCCGTTATGCACCGGATCGCAAGGGTTTGCCGCTGGATATCGACGTGCTGCTGTTCGGCGATCTGGTCGGCAACTTCGATGGCTTGATCCTGCCGCGGACAGAAATTCTGAAAAATGCCTTCGTGCTGTGGCCGTTGTCGCTGATTGCGCCGGATCGCGTGCATCCGGGTGTAGGCAAGAGCTTTGCGGCGTTGTGGCGTGAGGCGCAGATTGATCAGGTGTTGGCGCCGGTGGCGTTCGAGTGGCGCGGTGAGCAGTTGACGCCTTCAGAATTGTTGTGATGCGGATAACGCCATCGCGAGCAGGCTCGCTCCCACAGGTTTATCACTGATCCTGTGGGAGCGGGCTTGCTCGCGAAGCTTTTTTAGGCGGACGCCGCCTCTTTGTAAGCCTTCAGAGCTTTAAGCCGTTCTCGTTTTAGAGCCTCGCCCAGTTCCGGCCCCTTGAATCCCTTCTCCAGTAACGGCTGAACCGCAACGGTCCGCGCCGCATTCGCCGCCCCCCGCAAATAATCCGCCTGTGGATAACTTCGCTGCTCCAGCCCTTTGCGTCCACGTGCGTCCATTTCGCACGCCGCGATAAATTCCTCGAACCGCTGCGGCCGACGGTAAACGTCAAAACGCTGCAGCAACTCCAGCAACGTCGACGGCTTCAGCTCCAAGGCGCGATGGCCGTGGGTGTGATATTCGCCCACCAGCAAAGCCAGCTCCTGGCAGTCCTTCGGCGCCTTGAAGCGTTCGTTGACTGCTTTGATCAGCTTCAAGCCCTTGTGCTCATGGGCAATGTGTCGCGGCCATTCTTCCTCCGGCGTTAGTCCCTTGCCGAGGTCGTGCAGAAGGCAGGCCCAGCGTACGGTGAGTGGTTGTTTATGCTTCGCCGCTTGCTCCAGCACGCTCAGGGTGTGCACGCCCGTGTCGATTTCCGGGTGGTGGGCTTCCGGTTGCGGTACGCCGAACAGGGCATCGACTTCCGACATCAATACCTTGAGAGCGCCACACTCGCGCAGCACTTCGATGAACACCTGTGGCTGATCTTCCATCAGAGCGCGGGAGATTTCCTTCCAGCTGCGTTCGGCGGTCAAGGCTTCCAGTTCGCCTGATTCGCCAAGTTGGCGCATCAGTTCCAGTGTCTCTGGCGCGACGGTGAAACCAAGCCCCGCATAACGAGCAGCGAAGCGGGCAACGCGCAGAACCCTGAGCGGATCTTCGGCGAACGCGGGGGAAACGTGACGCAGCAGGCGCGCTTCGAGATCGCGCTGGCCGTGGTAAGGATCGGTCAGGTTCTGCTGATCGTCTTCGGCCATGGCATTGATGGTCAGGTCGCGACGGATCAGGTCTTCTTCGAGGGTGACTTCGGGGCTGGCGTGAAAGGTAAAACCGCCGTAACCGCGTCCGCTTTTGCGCTCGGTGCGGGCTAGGGCGTATTCCTCACCGCTTTTCGGGTGAAGAAATACCGGGAAATCCGCACCTACCGGCCGAAAACCCTTGGCGAGCATTTCTTCAGTGGTGGCGCCAACCACCACCCAATCGATGTCGGTGACAGGCTTGCCCAGCAGGCGATCGCGTACCGCGCCGCCGACTTTATAAATCTGCATAAAAAACCTCCGTTAGCCCGACAGAATAACCTTTGCGTCGAACCTCCGGAGGCAGAAACAGGATCAAAGATGGATGACAGCCAGGTCCAGCCGGCCGTAATCCCCCTCGC
The DNA here is from genome assembly GCF_050434865.1 of Pseudomonas silensiensis. Lineage (NCBI taxonomy): Bacteria > Pseudomonadati > Pseudomonadota > Gammaproteobacteria > Pseudomonadales > Pseudomonadaceae > Pseudomonas > Pseudomonas silensiensis. The sequence goes on along the minus strand of NZ_JBNDJH010000006.1, from coordinate 48,852 downwards.
TGTGTTCACCTCTGGGCGGAACATGATGGACTTTCATCACCTGGTCCCCTTGCAGGGTTTCCAGGTGAATGTCGAAGCCCCAGAGCCGGTGCAGGTGTTTGAGCACTTCCTCAGTGGACTCGCCCAGCGGTTTACGGTCGTGTTGCTGGTGACGCAAGGTCAACGAGCGGTCACCACGCCGGTCGATGCTGTAAATCTGCACGTTGGGTTCACGATTGCCGAGGTTGTACTGCGCCGCCAGGGTTTCACGGATGATGCGGTAGCCACCTTCGTCATGAATGGCCGGGACCAGCAGATCGTCCTTCTGGTCATCATCAAGAATGCTGAACAACTTCAGGTCACGGATCACCTGGGGTGACAGGTACTGCAGGATAAAGCTTTCATCCTTGAAGCTGCTCATGGCGAATTTGATGCTCGACAGCCAGTCGGTACCGGCAATCTCAGGGAACCAGCGGTAGTCCTCTTCGGTAGGGTGTTCGCACATGCGGCGGATGTCCCGGTACATGGCAAAACCCAGGGTGTAGGGGTTGATGCCGTTGTAGTAGGGGCTGTCGAAGCCGGGTTGGTAGACCACGCTGGTGTGGGACGTCAAAAACTCCATCATGAAGCCGTCGGTCACCAGGCCTTCGTCATACAGGTCGTTCATCAGGGTGTAATGCCAGAACGTGGCCCAGCCTTCGTTCATCACCTGAGTCTGGCGTTGCGGGTAGAAATACTGAGCGATCTTGCGCACGATCCGCACGATTTCCCGCTGCCATGGCTCCAGCAGCGGTGCGTGTTTTTCGATGAAGTAGAGGATGTTTTCCTGAGGTTCGGCGGGGAAGCGCGCGTTGTCCTTGTCGCTGTACTTGTCTGCACCTTTTGGAATGGTCCTCCACAGATCGTTGATCTGCTTCTGCAGATGCTCTTCCCGATCCTTTTGCCGGCGACGTTCTTCTTCGGCGGAAATCGGATACGGACGTTTGTAGCGATCGACCCCGTAGTTCATCAGGGCGTGGCAGGAATCCAGCAGGTCCTCGACCGCGTCGATACCGTGGCGCTCTTCGCACTGCATGATGTATTGCTTGGCGAAAACCAGGTAATCAATGATTGAACTGGCGTCAGTCCAGGTGCGGAACAGGTAGTTGCCTTTGAAAAAGCTGTTATGCCCGTAGCAGGCATGGGCGACGACCAACGCCTGCATGCAGATGGTGTTTTCTTCCATCAAATAGGCGATGCACGGGTCCGAGTTGATCACGATTTCGTAGGCGAGCCCCATCTGGCCACGAGTGTAGGATTTCTCGGTGCTGAGGAAGTGTTTGCCGTAGGACCAATGGTGATAACCCAGCGGCATGCCGACGGAGGCGTAGGCGTCCATCATCTGCTCGGCGGTGATCACTTCGATCTGGTTGGGGTAAGTATCGAGTGCGTAACGAGCCGCCAGGCGGCTGATTTCCTTGTCGTAGGCCTGGATCAGCTCGAACGTCCATTCGGAGCCGGTGGAAATGGGTTGGCGCTTCTGCTCTTTGGCGGTCATGTCACTAACCTGCGCTGGAAGAGTTCACGGAAGACCGGATAGATATCCCCGGCCGAGACCAGTTGTTGCTGGGCAAAAGTGTCAGAGAAGGCTTCAGCGATGCGTTCGTACTCGAACCACAGGGCCTGATGTTCGCGGGGGGTGATCTCAACGTAAGTGTAGTACTGCACGAACGGCATGATCTGATTGATCAGAATGTCGCGGCAGATTGGCGAGTCGTCGTTCCAGTTATCGCCGTCGGAGGCCTGGGCGGCGTAGATGTTCCACTCATTGCTCGGATAGCGTTCGGCCATGATCTCCTGCATCAGTTTCAAGGCGCTGGAAACGATGGTGCCGCCGGTTTCGCGGGAGTAGAAAAACTCTTCCTCATCCACTTCCCGGGCACTGGTGTGGTGGCGGATGAACACGACGTCGATCTTGTCGTAGTTACGCTTGAGAAACAGGTACAGCAGGATAAAGAAGCGCTTGGCGATGTCCTTGGTCGCTTGGGTCATGGAGCCGGACACGTCCATCAGGCAGAACATCACCGCCTTGGAACTGGGGTTGGGTTGCTTGATGAGCAGGTTGTACTTGAGGTCGAAGGTATCGAGGAACGGTACGCGATGAATGCGCGCACTGAGTTTTTCGATTTCTGCTTCGACTTCTTGAATATCACCGAAGTTGTCTGGCTCATCACGTTTGAGTCGCAGCAGTTCTTCTTTGGCTTCGCGTAATTTTGCCCGGCTGCTCCCAGACAGGGCGATTCGCCGTGCATGGGCCGAGCGCAAGGTGCGGATGATGTTGATCCGCGACGGATTGCCCTCGTTACTGATCCCGGCACGAACGGTCTTGAAGGTGTCGGTGCCGGTCAGGTTGCGCTTGACCAGGTTCGGCAGCTCAAGGTCCTCGAACATGAATTCGAGGAATTCCTCCTGGGTGATCTGGAAGACGAATTCGTCCATCCCTTCGCCCGAGTTGCCGGCCTTGCCGGGGCCTCTGCCACCGCCACCTCCGGGCGGGCGGGCAATGTGCTCGCCGCTGGTGAATTCCTTGTTGCCCGGGTGCACGACGGTCTGCTTGCCACCGCGACCGTGGTGAAGCACCGGCTCGTCAATGTCGCGACCGGGGATGCTGATCTGTTCGCCGTGTTCCATATCGGTAATGGAGCGCCGGCTGACCGCCTCTTCGACAGCCTTTTTGATGTGATCACGGTAACGCCGCAGAAACCGCTGACGGTTCACCGTGCTCTTGTTCTTGCCATTGAGACGTCGGTCGATCACATAGCTCATGACTGCTCCTTAGAAGCTGTCCTGAAAGGGGCGAGCGGTTATGCAGCATCGACGGTGCCAAGGGATGTTCACGCTCCCCCAAGCGCTTTTGGACGCTGCCTGAACCTCGCTACCGACTTTCGAACACCTTCCAGAGGTCTGTGTAACAGAAAATGCGCACACAGGCCTCTGGCTGACGACAACCGGTCTGACCGGCAGCGGGTTATTGTGATTTTCTGACCCGCAGGTACCACTCGGACAGCAGTCGTACCTGTTTGTCGGTGTAGCCCCGCTCGACCATCCGTGTGACGAAGTCGTTGTGTTTCTGCTGGTCCTCTTTGCTGGCCTTGGCATTGAAGCTGATGACTGGCAGGAGGTCCTCGGTGTTGGAGAACATTTTTTTCTCGATGACCACCCGCAGTTTTTCGTAGCTGAGCCAGGTCGGGTTTTTGCCGTTGTTGTTGGCCCGGGCGCGCAGCACGAAGTTGACGATTTCGTTGCGGAAATCCTTCGGATTGCTGATGCCGGCCGGTTTTTCGATTTTCTCCAGTTCTTCGTTCAGCGCTACGCGGTTGAGGATCTCGCCGGTTTCCGGGTCGCGGTATTCCTGGTCCTGGATCCAGAAGTCGGCGTACAGCACATAACGATCGAAGATGTTCTGGCCGTACTCGCTGTAAGACTCGAGGTAGGCGGTCTGGATTTCCTTGCCGATGAACTCGATATAGCGCGGTGCCAGGTACTCCTTGAGGAAGCGCAGATAGCGTTCGCGGGTTTCCGCCTGGAATTGTTCCTGTTCGATCTGTTGTTCCAGCACGTAAAGCAAATGCACCGGGTTGGCGGCGATTTCGTGCGGATCAAAGTTGAACACTTTCGACAGGATCTTGAACGCGAACCGGGTCGACAGGCCGTTCATGCCTTCATCGACACCCGCGTTGTCACGGTATTCCTGGATCGACTTGGCCTTCGGATCGGTATCCTTGAGGTTTTCGCCGTCATACACGCGCATTTTGGAGTAGATGTTGGAGTTTTCCGGCTCTTTCAGGCGCGAGAGTACGGTGAACTGGGCAAGCATCTTCAGGGTGTCAGGCGCACAGTGAGCCTTGGCCAGGGAGCTGTTGAACAGAAGCTTGTCGTAGATCTTCACTTCGTCGCTGACCCGCAGGCAGTACGGCACTTTGACGATGTAGATCCGGTCGATGAAGGCTTCGTTGTTCTTGTTGTTACGGAAGGTGTGCCATTCCGATTCGTTGGAGTGGGCCAGCAGGATCCCGGTAAACGGAATCGCCCCCAGACCTTCGGTACTGTTGTAGTTGCCTTCCTGGGTGGCAGTCAGCAGTGGGTGCAGCACCTTGATCGGTGCCTTGAACATTTCGACGAATTCCATCAGGCCCTGGTTGGCCCGGCACAGTGCGCCCGAGTAGCTGTAGGCGTCGGCGTCGTTCTGCGGGAATTCTTCGAGTTTGCGGATATCGACCTTACCCACCAGCGCCGAGATGTCCTGGTTGTTTTCATCTCCCGGTTCGGTTTTGGCCACGGCGATCTGGTTGAGGATCGACGGATAGAGCTTCACCACGCGGAACTGGCTGATGTCGCCGCCGAATTCGGCCAGGCGTTTGGTAGCCCATGGCGACATGATGGTGTTGAGGTAGCGCCGTGGAATGCCGAAGTCTTCCTCGAGGATCGCGCCATCTTCGGTGGCGTTGAACAGACCCAGAGGCGATTCGAATACCGGCGAGCCCTTGATCGCGTAGAAGGGCACTTTTTCGATCAGCTGTTTCAGCTTCTCGGCCAGGGACGATTTACCGCCACCCACAGGGCCGAGCAAATAGAGAATCTGTTTCTTCTCTTCCAGGCCCTGAGCGGCATGGCGGAAATACGACACGATCTGGTCAATGCATTCTTCCATCCCATGGAAGTCTTCAAAGGCCGGATAGCGGCGGATCACCTTGTTGGAGAAGATCCGCGACAGCCTCGAGTTGGCCGAGGTGTCGAGAAGTTCCGGCTCGCCGATGGCCAGTAACAGACGCTCGGCGGCGGAGGCGTAGGCGCTGCGGTCGCTTTTGCACAGTTCAAGATACTCTTGCAGCGAGAGTTCTTCCTGGCGTGTGGACTCGAAGCGTTGTTGGAAGTGGCTAAAGATACTCATGACGTCACCTCGCTCGATACGTGGAGCCGACGCCGGATCATTCAGTCGATGCTGGCAGCGACCGAATATGCAGTCGCTGTTTACCCCCCAGAAATCTTTCGAAGCTGACTACCCCGAAAGCTACTCCCGATGACCCGCGCGCCGGTGTACCGGCTCTCCCCTGTTTTGGATGGCCTGCGCTTAAGGATAGTTGGGAATTCGGCAGGTAAAGGCGAGATACGTAATTAGTTGTGGCAGACCGTTCGTCTGCCACCGCGCGAGCCCGCGGGGGCCGGGGCTTGCGCGTTACAAAAAAATTATTCGGAAGTGCCTTGCGCCGTTTCCGAAGGATAAGTCGTACGCCACAGCTCAAAACCGCCATCCATGCTGTAGACGTCGGAGAAGCCCTGACTAATGAGGTACGCAGCGGCGCTCTGGCTGGAATTGCCGTGGTAGCAGACCGCCACTGTCGGTGCGTCGAGGTCGGCAGCGCGGATGAAATCCGAGATGGAGTGGTTATCCAGATGCTTCGAGCCGGCGATGTGCAGTGCTGCGAAGGTCGCTGGGTCGCGAACATCGACCACCACCGCGCCTTGTTCGCGCAGGGCTTGGGCCTGTTCCGGGGGGATACGTTTGAATTCGCTCATGGCGGGCTCCTGTGGCTCGGCTGAAAGCGCAGTCTAGCGCGGGGCGCTTGCTGACGATGGTTCGGGGATAAGTGCGGCGACTGGCGGCAGCGCAAGGCCATGCTCGTCGCATTTGCAAGACAGGCGTTCACCGCTGTCGACATTCATGAGGGTCAGGGCGCCACCCCAGACACAACCGGTGTCGAGGGCAGAGATGCCCGGCTCATTGCATTGGCCTTCCAGAGCGGCCCAGTGGCCGAAGATGATCTTCAGGCCCTTGGTCTTGCGCTCTTTGTGCTGAAACCAGGGTTTGTAGCCCGGTGGCGCATTGTCGAGGCCTTCCTTGCTTTTGAGGTCAAGCTTGCCCTCGGCGGTACAAAACCGCATGCGGGTGAAATAGTTGGTGATCACCCGCAGGCGTGTCACGCCTTTGAGGTCGCTGTCCCATTTCGCCGGATCGTTGCCGTACATGCCATCGAGGTAGGGCGGCAACAGGTTGTCATCGCGCAATGCCGTCTCGACTTCGGCGGCATGCTTCAAGGCCTTGCGCAGTGACCACTGGGGCGGAATGCCCGCATGTACCAGGGCGACATCGCGCTGTTCGTCGTAGTGCATGAGCTTTTGCTGACGCAGCCACTCCAGCAGTTCCGCGCAATCGGGTGCTGCGAGAATCTCGAGCAGGGTGTCGGACTTCTTCAGGCGTTCGATGTTTTTCCCGGCGGCCAGCAAGTGCAGGTCATGGTTACCGAGCACGCACACCAGCGATTCGCGGATGCTATAGAGGAAGCGCAAGGTGTCCAGCGACTGCGGGCCGCGGTTGACCAGATCGCCGACCAGCCACAGACGATCCCGTGCCGGGTCGAAGGCGACTTGCTTGAGCAGGCATTGCAATGCTTGAAGGCAGCCTTGCAGATCGCCGACGGCGTACGTTGCCATCAGTGCAGGGCTCCGGGCACCGCCAGACGGAATGGGGCGATGATGGCGTCGAAGTGTTTGCCGTCATCGGCAACCATTTCATAAGTGCCCTGCATCGTGCCGACCTTGGAGGTCATGACGGTGCCGCTGCTGTAGGTGTGGCTTTCGCCGACATCGATCAACGGTTGTTGGCCAACAACGCCTGCACCGCGAACCTCTTCGACATGCCCGTCACCGTCGGTGATCACCCAGTGCCGCGACAACAGTTTGGCCGGTAGCTCGCCATTGTTGTGCACGGTAATGGTGTAGGCGAAGGCAAAGCGGTTTTGCTCGGGTTGCGATTGTTCTGCCAGATAGCGGGTGACGACGCTGACGTCGACCTGGTAACGAGGATCGGACATGCAAGAGGCCTTAAACGAAGCGGAACGCGGGGCGTAGCTGATAGAACTCAGTCTAGGCCAAGTATCGGGTAGTAGACCAGACATGAAGGCTGGTGTCCTACCCGATAACGCTCATTGCCTGTCAGTCGGCGGCGGGCGCCTGTAAGACTTGTTCGCTGAGCTTGTCGGCCAGGCGCACGAAGGCGGCCAGATCGAGCTGTTCGGGGCGCAGGCTGCCATCAACGCCGGCGGCTTCGATTTCAGCGTTGCTCAGCAGCAGCTTGAGGGTGTTACGCAGGGTCTTGCGGCGCTGGTTAAAGGCTTCGCGCACGACTCGTTCCAACAGCTTGTGATCCTTGGCCGGGTGCGGCAGCACCGCGTGAGGCACCAGGCGCACGATGGCCGAATCGACTTTGGGCGGCGGATTGAACGCGCCCGGGCCAACGTTGAACAGGTGTTCAACCCGGCAGTGATACTGAACCATGATCGACAAGCGGCCCCAATCACCACCGCCAGGGCCTGCTGCCAGGCGCTCGACCACTTCTTTTTGCAGCATGAAATGCATGTCGCGAATCAGACTGGCGTTATGCAGCAGGTGAAAAATCAGCGGCGTAGAGATGTTGTACGGCAGGTTGCCGACCACCCGCAGGCTGTTCGGCGCAGCGTTCAGGCTGGTGAAGTCGAACTTCAGCGCGTCGCCCTGATGCAGGTTGAAATTGCTCTTGCTGGCAAATTGCTGGTTGAGGATCGGGATCAGATCCTTGTCCAGTTCCACCACGTCCAGCTGGGCGCCGCTGTTAAGCAGGCCTTGAGTCAGCGCACCCTGGCCAGGGCCGATTTCCAGCAGACGGTCTTCGGGCTTGGCGTGGATGGCGCGCAGGATGCGGTCGATAACGCCGGCATCGTGCAGGAAGTTCTGGCCGAAGCGCTTGCGCGCCCGGTGTTGGTAATGCTCGGTCATAAACGGGTCTCGGCCATCTGGTAGGCGGTTTCCAGGGCGACTTGCAGGCTGCCGGTATCGATTTTGCCGCTACCGGCCAGGTCCAGGGCAGTGCCGTGGTCGACCGATGTGCGGATGATCGGCAAGCCGAGGGTCACGTTGACTGCCGCACCGAAGCCTTTGTACTTCAGCACAGGCAGGCCCTGGTCGTGGTACATCGCCAGCACTGCATCGCAGTGCTCCAGATACTTGGGGGTAAACAGAGTGTCGGCGGGCAGGGGGCCACGAAGGTCCATTCCTTCGCCGCGCAGGCGCTCTAATGTAGGTTCGATGATGTCGATTTCTTCATGGCCCAGGTGTCCGCCTTCGCCGGCATGGGGGTTGAGCCCACACACCAGGATGCGTGGCCGGGCAATGCCGAATTTTTCTTGTAGATCGGCGTGCAGAATTCGCGTGACCCGTTCCAGACGCTCCGGCGTGATCGCATCGGCAATCTCGCGAAGAGGCAGGTGAGTGGTGACCAGTGCCACGCGCAATCCGCGAGTGGCGAGCATCATCACCACTTGGGCGGTATGGGTCAGGTCGGCGAGAAATTCTGTGTGCCCGGAAAAGGCGATCCCGGATTCATTGATCACGCCCTTGTGTACAGGGGCTGTGATCATGCCGGCAAAATGCCCGTCCAGGCAGCCTTGGCCAGCGCGGGTCAGGGTTTCCAGAACGAAAGCCGCGTTGGCCTTGTCCAGTTGCCCGGCGGTGACCTTGGCGTTGAGCGGTGTATCCCAGACATACAGGCTGTTGGCTGGCGCGGGTACATCCGGCCAGCTGTCCGGGGTGACCGGCAGCAAATCGACAACCACACCCAGCTGCACGGCCCGCTCAAGGAGCAGGTCGTGGCTGGTAATGGCAATCAGGGGATGTGGCTGGGCTTGCGAGGCGAGCAGCAGGCACAGGTCAGGACCTATGCCGGCCGGTTCACCGGGTGTCAGCGCGAAACGTTTGGGTTTCACTGCGCTGCCTGGTCTGCACCAGGGAGTTTGATCTCTACGTACGCTTCGTCACGGATCTGACGCAGCCAGGTTTGCAGCTCTTCATCATATTTGCGGTTACGCAATACGGTCATTGCTTGCTGCTCGCGCGCCTGGGTGGTGCTGTCCGTGGCACGACGGCCAAGGACTTCCAGCACGTGCCAGCCATATTGGGTCTGGAACGGCTTGGACAGCTGACCTTGCGGGGTCTTGGCCATCACTTCACGGAATTCAGGCACCAATGCATTTGGGTCGACCCAGTTCAGGTCGCCACCGTTGAGGGCGGAACCCGGATCTTCCGAGAAGCTTTTCGCCAGCTCGCCGAAATCTTCGCCCGCTTCGATACGGGTGTAGAGCGACTCAGCCAGCGCCTTGGTTTTTGCTTCGTCGCGGATCGGGCTCGGCTTGACCAGGATATGACGCACGTGCACTTCATCGCGTGTCTGGGTTTCGCCGCCACGCTTGTCGAGGATCTTCAGGATGATGAAGCCACCGGGTGTGCGCATTGGCTGGGTAATGTCGCCGACAGCCATGGTGCTCAGCATGCGATCGAACGGAGGTGGCAGTTGACCGGCTTTACGCCAGCCCATGTCGCCACCTTCCAGTGCGGTTTCGCTGGCGGATTTGGCGATTGCCAACTGACCGAAGTCAGCGCCTTGCTTGAGCTGCTGGTAGACCGCGTCCGCTTGTTTGGCCGCACTCTGAATCGCGTCGGAGTTGGCGCTTTCCGGCGTAGGAATCAGGATGTTGGCCAGACGGAATTCTTCGGACAGCTGCATTTTGCCAAGGTCGGAAGCGAGGAAGTTCTTCACTTCCTGTTCGGAAACCTGGATACGCTCGGCCACGCGACGCTGACGCACACGGCTGATGACCATCTCGCGGCGAATCTGGTCGCGGGCGTCTTCATAAGACAGACCGTCGCGAGTCAGGGCTGTGCGAAATTGCTCGATCGACATGTTATTGCGCTGGGCAATGGTGCCGACAGCCTGGTTCAACTCTTCATCGGTAATGCGGATGCCGGAACGCTCGCCGATCTGCAGTTGCAGGTTTTCGACGATCAGACGTTCAAGTACCTGCTGATTCAGCACGTTGGCCGGCGGTACGGCGGAACCACGCTTGGCGATGGTTTGCTGAACCTCATGAACGCGTTGGTCCAGTTGGCTCTGCATGACCACGTCGTTGTCGACAATGGCCACCACTTTATCGATGGACTGCACCGCGGCGTTCGCCGCGGTACCCAGGAACAGCGCGCCCAGCATCAGCGGGCGCAGACAATCAGAAAGCTTGGTCTTCACGTTCACGATAACCTTGGATGCCTTTGTCGAGGAAGCTCTCTACTTTGGCGCCGGTGAGGCCGCCGAGTCCCTTCAGAACAATTTGGAGGAAGACGCCATGGTCGCCTTTTTCGTTTTGCGGAGCGTCCTGGCTAAATTCGTCGTAGTCGACGAAGTAGCGGTTGATCAAGCGCAGTTTCCAGCAGCAGTTGTCGTACTCGAAACCACCAAAGGCGTCCAGGGTGCGGTTACGGTTGTAGTCATACTGCCAGCGGCTGATGACGTTCCATTGCGGCACGATCGGCCAGATCACCGAGAAATCGTGCTGCTTGATCTTGTAGTAGTCCTTCACGTAGCCAGGCTGCCCCGGGGTGCCATAGTCACCACCGCCCACCGACCATTTACCGGTATTCTGGTCGTAACGGACCTGGTCATTGCGATAGCGATAGCCAGCGTTGATGACCTTGTTCGGGTTGTCTTCAGGCTGGTAGTGGAACATCGCGCTGCCCGAGCGAGGGCTGCGGCTGTCCGGGTCCCAGTTGTAATCGGCCGTGGTGCGCCAATCGCGGTTCCAGCGGTATTCGTATTCCAGTGCATAAGGCGAAACGTTGGCATGCGCATCGTCGCGGGTTCTGGCATCGATCCCCGGCAGCTGGACTTCGCGGTCCTTGAAGTACAAGGCTTGGCCGACGCTGATGCGTTGACGTTCGAAGCCATTGTCTTCGATCCAGCGGTTGGTTATGCCCAGAGACAGTTTGTTCTCGTCGCCGACGCGGTCGGAGCCGGAGAAGCGGTTGTCACGGAACAGCGACGCGTAGTTGAAGGTGTATTCACCGGTGTCGAAAACAGGAATGTCTTCCTGATCCTTCTCGGGGACATAGAGGTAGTACAGGCGCGGCTCAAGGGTCTGGCGATAGTTTTTACCGAACCATTGGGTGTTGCGATCGAAGTACAGGCCGCTGTCGATGCTGGCGATCGGAACGCCGCGGCTCTGGTTGCTGCCAAAATGACCATTGATATTTTCAGTCCCGGCTGCAGCTGCGGCTTGATCTTGAGCCACGATCTGGTTTTTGCCGATACTGTCCAGGTCCAGTTGGTACTGCGTGTACTGGTACTTGAGCGATGGCTTCAGGAAACCATAGCTGGCATTCATCGGATAGCTGACAACCGGGGCGACGTTCAGACGATCACCGGTAGCGCGCGCCAGGCCTTGAACGTTGGTGTCCAGACGTGGACTGACATTGCCGTTTTCATCAGTGAAGGTGCCATTTTCCAGGTCACGATCAAACCGCACGATTTCAGTGTTGTAAGCGAAATCCAGTCCGCCCGGATGCTCCGGCAGTGCACCGTCGAAGGTGATCTGCGGCAAACGATTATACGGCGTGATGTTGGAAACGGTCGCCAGCTGGTAAGCCTGGGCGTTGAGACGGGCAGTGTAGCTGTCGCCACGATAGGTGACCGAGCCCTGCTGGTTTACGTAGTCAGAGCTTTTCACACCAATCTGGTCGGTTTGCAGATCCTGGAAGTAATACGGATCGCTGATCTTGGTGTAATCGACTTGTGTCAGAACGCGTGAGTCGAGACCACCCTTGTGCTGCCAGTTGTACATGTACCGGGTTTTTTCGTAGTCGGTCTGCAGCTTGCGATCAGTGTCTTCGTCGTTGAGGTACGCAGCACCGAACTGACCTTCGCTGGACGGGGTCAGGTAACGGAATTCGCCTTCCATCAACAGCCCGTGCTTGCCCATGTAGCGCGGGTACAACGTGGCATCGTAGTTCGGTGCCAGGTTGAAGTAATACGGTGTGACCAGCATGAAGCCGGTATCGCTGCCGGTGCCGATGGTCGGCGGCAGGAAGCCGGACTGGCGACGGTCGTCGATCGGGAAATAGATGTATGGCGTGTACAGAACCGGAATGTCCTTGACCCGCAGCGTCACGTTGGTCGCGGTACCGAAGCCGGTGGCCGGGTTCAAGGTGATGTTGTTGCCCTTGAGCTGCCAGGCGTTGCTGTTCGGTTCGCACGTGGTGTACGTACCATCCTTGAGGCGGATGATCGCGTTCTCGGCACGTTTGGCGTACAGCGCATTACCGCGGATACGGGATTTGTGCATCACGTATTCAGCGTTGTCGACCTTGGCTTCGCCGGTGTCGAGCTGCACGTCGGCGTGGTCGCCCACGATCAGCGCGCCGTTGTCGCGAACACGGACGTTGCCGCTCAGTTCGCCACGGCTCTCGGCCTGGTAAAGATTCGCTTCGTCGGCTTCGACCTGCATGCTGCCCTGACGCATGACCACGTCACCGGCCAGGGTCGCGACCTGCTCATCCTGCTTATAGCGAGAGGCTTTGGCGCCGAGAAAGGTCGGAGCGTCACTTTTATTCGTCTTGTCATTCATGCCAGGACGAATCGGTTCGATATAGGAACCAGAGCAGTAAGGACCGGTTTCGGCCAATTGCGCTGCAGTGAGCTTCTCGCGTGGAACCCAATCGAGGTGACTGTAGTCTTCGCTACGCGACTTCAGGCCACGGCCCTTGGATTCGGTCACCAGCACAGGCTTGGCGCCGGTGTCTTGACTTGAACCGCTGTCAGCCGGAGTCTCGCCGCTCGTGCTGACCGCCGCGCTGCCGTCATGGACGGGGCGAGGTGGCAGCGCAGCTGCTGGAGATTTTGGCGCACAGTTCCAGGCCCCCGAAGCAGAGACTGAGCAGTCATACTGTTCCGCGGCGACCACGAACGAAGTGGCTAGAGGTTGCAGGGCCAGCAGACTGCCGGTAACCAACAACGGAAATTTTTTACGAAACGCGGGGGATTTCAATGCCATCTTATTAGTCCGGGCTTCCTGCGTGCCATCTGCCCGCGGTGTGGGCCGCACGCCTCTCGATGGTCTGAAAAAGATGCTGGATAATAAAGCATGACCCGCTTGACGGCTAGCGCCGTCGGAGACCCTTGCAATGCCTGACCAAGATGTACGTTTGCAACACCTGAAAGTTTGGCTCGATGAGCAATTGGCTGCCCTCTTTGCAGAACAGGGTTGGGGTGCCGTACCCCCGGCCACGTTGACCGCGGCCAGTAGCGATGCGAGTTTTCGACGCTATTTCCGCTGGGAAGGCGAGGGCAGAAGCTTCGTCGTGATGGACGCGCCACCTCCCCAGGAAAACTGTAAACCCTTCGTGGATATCGCTTTTTTGCTGGCGAAATCCGGAATAAATGTTCCGAAAATTTATGCCGAAGACCTCGAACGTGGTTTTCTTTTGCTCAATGACCTGGGCAACAAGACTTATCTGGACGTGATCGACAGCGAAAATGCCGACGATTTGTTCAACGATGCCCTGCAAGCGCTGCTGGCTTTTCAGCAGTTGCCGATGGTTGCACCGCTGCCAAGTTATGACGTGGCGCTGCTGCGTCGCGAGCTGGAATTGTTCCCCGAATGGTACGTGAAGCGCGAATTGGGCATCGAGTTCGACTCGGCGCAGCAAATGCTCTGGCAGAACGTGACTGAGCTATTGATCGACAGCGCACTGGCCCAGCCTAAAGTGTTGGTGCACCGCGATTACATGCCGCGCAACCTGATGCTTAGCGAGCCCAATCCCGGTGTGCTGGATTTCCAGGACGCCGTCTATGGTCCCGTGACCTACGACGTGACCTGCCTGTTCAAGGACGCGTTCCTCAGCTGGCCCGAGGAGCGTGTGCATGGTTGGCTGGAAGCTTACTGGCAGCAAGCGGGCGATCTCGGGATCCCGGTTCAGCCCGACTTCGAAGATTTCCTGCGTGCCAGTGACCTGATGGGCGTGCAGCGGCACCTGAAAGTGATCGGCATCTTTGCCCGCATCTGCCACCGCGACGGCAAGCCGCGCTATCTTGGCGATGTACCGCGCTTCTTTGCTTATATAGACGCTGTGATCGCCCGCCGTCCTGAACTGGCCGAGCTGGATGTGTTGCTGCTGAGTCTGCGTGCTGGAGTGAATGCATGAAGGCAATGATTCTGGCGGCAGGGAAGGGCGAGCGCATGCGCCCGCTGACCCTGACCACGCCGAAACCGCTGGTTCGCGCGGGCGGTATTCCGTTGATCGAGTATCACTTGAAAGCCTTGGCGGTGGCGGGATTTACCGAGGTGGTGATCAACCATGCCTGGCTCGGCCAGCTGATCGAAAACTACCTGGGCGATGGCTCGCAATACGGCGTACGTATTCAGTACTCACCGGAAGGTGAGCCGCTGGAAACCGGAGGCGGGATTTTCCGCGCGCTGCCGTTGCTGGGTGACGAGGCCTTTGTGGTGGTCAACGGTGACATCTGGACCGACTACGACTTCAGCGTATTGCACCACCCCATCACCGGGCTGGCGCATTTGGTGTTGGCGGATAACCCTGCGCATCACCCGACCGGCGATTTCAGCCTGATCGACGGGCAAGTCCGCGACGGTCAACCGGACACTGCAACCCTGACCTACAGCGGCATCGCGGTACTGCACCCGCAGCTGTTCGACGGTTGCTCCGACGGCGCCTTCAAGCTTGCACCGCTGCTGCGCAAGGCCATGGCCGATGGACGCGTCACCGGTGAGCACTTGAATGGACATTGGGTGGATGTTGGCACTCACGAACGTCTGGCTGAAGTCGAAACCCTGTTAGAAGCGAGACGCTGACATGCTGTGGCCAGGGACTCTGATTGGAGCCGGAGCGGGCTTTTACATCGCCAGCATTCCGGGGGCCATGCTGGGCGCCTTGTTGGGGCAGGTGCTGGATCGGCACTTGCACATACAGACCTGGGCGCACTTGCGAGAAAGGCTCGGTGGCCGCTCCGTGCTGCGCAACGATGAACTGCTGTTTGTGTTGTTGGGGCGGCTGGCCAAGAGCGATGGGCGGGTGGTGGAGGGCCACATCCAGCAGGCCCGTCAGGAAATGCGTTCGCTGGACATGACCGAGTCGGCCCAGCGTCGGGCCATTGCCGCGTTCAATCGCGGCAAGTCGGGAGATGACCGGTTGCGCGGTTATTTGCGCCGCTTGAGCGCTCAGCCCCATGCGGCCGAAGGCGTCTTGCGCGCCTGTTGGCGGATGATCTGGGCGGATGGCCGCGCCGGTAGCGCCGAGCGAGAGTTGATCAGGCAGTGGGGTAAATGGCTGGGCTGGACGACGCGGCAGGTGCAGGCGCTGTCGGCCGATTACGAACAGCACAAGTTTGCACAGAGCAGCACCGCGCTGACCTATCAGGATGCCCTGCGGCTTTTGGGTGTTTCGGCGACCAGCGAGCCGGCGCAGATCAAGCGTGCGTATCGACGCCTGCTGAGTCGCCATCATCCGGACAAGATCGCCGGCAGCGGTGCGACGGCGCTGCAGGTGCGCGAAGCCACTGACAAGACTCGCGAACTGCATAGCGCCTACACATTGATTCGCGAGCGGCGGGATTTTCGGTAGCGGTCTGTAAGGCCGCGATCCGACGATGGCACCGCGCGGTCTATCAGTTCACCGCGTTCTGCGGATTCAACCAGCCCCGCACCCGACGGAACAGCTGCTCTTGCTCAGCCTTGGAATTACCCGGCAATGCCTTGAGCGAAACCTGGCTGAATCCCGAAGTCTTCAAGCGTTTGCTGGCCTGCAAGCGTTCCAGTGCCAGGTTGCGATCCAGCGGCTTGTCCATATAGAAGATGTCTGCGGTGGGCAGTTTCAGGGTCGGTGTCAGTTCGACCAGTTCTGGTTTGGCTTTCGCCGGCATTTGAGCGGCGACCATCACAAACTTCTCCACTTGCGAAGGCTGCTTCTCGCTCAGGTAGCGCGCGGCCCAGTAAGCGCCAGTACCGTGCCCCAGCACGACAATGCGGCGAGCGCTTTGCTGTTCGGCGTAGGCAATCGCGGCGTCGATGCGGGCGAAGATTCGTTCGGCGTCGGCTTTGGCCTGTTCCTCGGTGGTTTCGGCGATCACCTTGTCCGCCACCTCTGCTTCACCGCCCGCCGCTTGTTCGATGGGCGCTGCGGTGGTCGAGTCTTTGCTGCCGGTGTCAGCGGCTTTTGGTGTGGGGGCGACTTCTACGATACGCGGCGCAATGGCATCGCTTTGCAGGTCCGGCAAGGTGATACTCAGGCTGCTCCATTCGGCGTCCGGCAATTTACGTCGTAATGGACCGATTGCTTGCGGCCAGTCAACGGTTTCGCCGGCGCCCGGGATGATAATCACCGCGCCTTTGGGTTCGGCGGTATTGGCCGGTTTCCACAAGGCCAGAAACGTGTCGCTGCCCGCTTGCAGTTGCTGCTGTTCCTGAGCCGGGATCTGTCGCTCAAGTGCGTTCGCTTCTTCCTGACTACGCTCAAGCAGCGGCTGGCGCTCGACCGGCTTTTCTTCGGCGGGTGTTTCCGTTGCGGCAGGTACCGGGTCGGCGGCCTCGACAGAAAAGGCGCAAGGCAGGATCAGCGACAGGCACAATGCTGGCAGTGCCAGGCGGTAGACAGGGGGCATCGGATATTCCAGGCCAGAAGTTATTCCGGCAGCCTAATGGGTTGGTCAGTATTTGTCAGTGTGTGAGATTTCGATGATGCGTTTTCGCTGCCTGTGGGTTATCGGCTGTTTGTGGTTTCCCTTGATGGGCTGGGCGGCTCCCGCGCCGCCGGTGCACGTCGCGCAATTGTCCGCGGGCCAGCAGCAATGGCTGGCGCAACATGGCGAATTGCGCGTGGGACTGGTGCTGCAAGTGCCCTACGCCCAATACGATCGCCGTTTGCAGCGTTTGTCCGGGGTCAATGTCGAGCTGATGAAGTGGCTGGCCAAGGCGCTTAAAGTCGAGCTGAGCTGGCGCAACTTTCCCGACCTGGCGCAGTTGGAAGACGCCGCGCGCGAGGGTGAAATCGACATCGCTCCGGGGCTGACCCAAACCCCCGGTGGCCTGCGGCTCTGGCAGTTTTCCGACCCGTATATGCGGGTGCCGCAACTGGTGGTCAGCGACCAGAAAAGCACCGGCGTGGTCGAGCTGGAAAAACTCGACAGCCAGACCCGCGTTGCCGTGCGCATGCCCGGCGCCACCGCCGATTACCTGCGCAGTAATTACCCGCACCTGAACCTTCAAGGCGTACCGATCGAGCGCCAGGCACTGCAACTGTTACTGAGTCAGCAGGCCAGTTACGCCGTGGTCGACGAAGCGCAACTGGGGCGTTTGTCCGCCGAACCGGAATTCGCCGGGCTGGTGGTGGTCGGCGATATCGGCTTGCCGCAACTGTTGCGGGTGGCCACGCGCCGGGATTGGCCGGAACTGGCCAGCATCGTCGAAAGCGCCTTGCGGGCGATCCCGGCCAAGGACCTGGAGCAACTGCACAACCAATGGCTGCAACCTAAATACCCGCGGCTGACCGAGTCCCCGGGGTTCTGGCAAAACCTCTGTCTGCTGTTGGCGGTGCTGATGCTGAGCAGCATGGCCATCGTGTTCTGGCAGCGTCGGCAGCAGCACAGTCTTGAGCATCGTTTGCGGGCCGCGCGCGAAGACATTGCCCTGCGTGCCGCCAGCGAAGAAGCGTTGCGCCTCACCCAGTTTTCCATCGACCAGAGCACCGTCGGTATCCTTTGGGTCAACTGGGACAGCCATGTGCGCTACGCCAATCGCGCGGCCGAAACCATGCTGGGTTATCCGGCGGGCGGGATCATTGATCGGCCGCTGATCGACTTCGAGCCCGGCTTACACATGGATCGCTGGCTGAACCTGTGGAAACGCGCCCGGGCCAGCGAGGAAGGCCCGCAAAGTTTCGAAACCAACTGCGTACGGGCAGATGGCAGCAACCTGCCGGTGGATGTTTCGCTGAGCTTTTTGCGGTTTCGCGACAGCGAATACCTGGTGGTCTACCTCAATGACGTCACCGAGCGCCGTCGTGCATTGGCTGCGCTGCAAGAAAGCGAGGCGCGTCTGCAAGGGATTGCCGCCAACGTTCCAGGGCTGGTCTTTCGTCTGGAACGGGCGCCGGTGACGGGGCAGATCGACTTTGCCTACATCAGTGAAGGCAGCGAGAGCCTGGTGGGTTACTCACCGGCCACCCTGGCCCATCGCGATAAAGGCCTGCGCAGCCTGGTGCACCCGGACGACAAGGCCAGTTATCACCAAACCCAGGACCATGCGCTGGATACCGACAGTGACTGGTCGTGGCAGGGACGGATTCTCACCCGTTCGGGTGAACAACGTTGGGCCGAAATCAAGGCCATCACCCGCCGGCTCGAAGACGGCGCCTATGTCTGGGACGGGATCGTCTGGGACATCAGCGAGAGCAAGCGTATTGAACTGGAGCTGGCCAGCTCTCGCGAGCAGTTGCGTGAGTTGTCCGCGCACCTGGAGAGCGTGCGGGAAGAGGAAAAGGCCCGAATCGCCCGGGAAGTTCACGACGAACTGGGTCAGATGCTCACCGTGCTGAAGCTGGAAACCTCCATGTGCGAACTGGCCTACGCGCAGCTCGACCCTGGTCTGAACGAACGTTTGAACAGCATGAAGCGTTTGATCGCTCAGCTGTTCCAACTGGTTCGCGATGTCGCCACGGCACTGCGGCCACCGATTCTCGACGCCGGGATCGCCTCGGCCATCGAGTGGCAGGCCCGCCGATTCGAGGCGCGCACGCAGATTCCGTGTCTGGTGCAGGTGCCGGAGAACCTGCCGGTGCTCAGTGATGCCAAGGCGATTGGCCTGTTCCGGATCCTCCAGGAAGCGCTGACGAATGTCATGCGCCATGCCCAGGCGCATACTGTCGAACTGACATTGGCGGTGGAAGGCGACGAGTTGTGTCTGACCGTCAGCGATGATGGCGTAGGATTTGTCCCTGCCACCGGTAGGTCAACATCCTTCGGGGTGGTCGGCATGCGCGAGCGAGTGTTGATCATGGGCGGACAGTTGTCGCTTGAGAGTGAACCGGGTGAAGGCACGACCCTGAGCGTACGAGTGCCGCTGGATGAGGAGAAGTAAGTGATCCGTGTACTGGTAGCCGAAGACCACACCATCGTCCGCGAAGGCATCAAGCAATTGATCGGCCTGGCCAAGGATTTGCTGGTGGTAGGGGAGGCGAGCAATGGCGAGCAGTTGCTCGAGACCTTGCGTCATGTTCCCTGCGAAGTGGTCTTGCTGGACATCTCCATGCCCGGGGTTAACGGTCTGGAGGCGATTCCGCGGATTCGCGCGCTGAACAATCCGCCAGCGATTCTGGTGTTGTCGATGCACGACGAAGCGCAAATGGCCGCCCGTGCGTTGAAGGTCGGCGCCGCGGGTTATGCGACCAAGGATAGCGATCCGGCGCTGCTGCTGACGGCAATCCGCAAGGTCGCGGCGGGCGGGCGCTACATTGACCCGGACCTGGCCGACCGCATGGTCTTCGAAGTCGGCCTGACCGATTCGCGACCGTTGCACTCGTTGCTCTCCGAGCGCGAATTCTCAGTGTTCGAACGCCTGGCCCAAGGCGCCAACGTCAACGACATCGCCCAGCAACTGGCCTTGAGCAGCAAAACCATCAGCACCCACAAGGCGCGGCTGATGCAGAAACTCAACATCACCTCCCTGGCGGAACTGGTGAAGTACGCGATGGAGCACAAACTGCTCTAAGACACGCCACCGAACATTGTAGGAGTGAGCCTGCTCGCGATGGCGGTGGTTCAGTGCAAATTATGTCGACTGACACACCGCTATCGCGAGCAGGCTCACTCCTACACGGAATGTGGTGGCTTGTCTGTTTGCGACATTCAATGATATCGCTATTGCCGGTTCCTGCGGCTTGCAGCCCACCGCCTGTTGTAATACCCAATCCACATATCCATCCCCGCCATCCTTGTAGGGCAATCCCTACCCCCAACCTTCCATCCTGCTGAGGCCATTCTCTCCTGCGCCCCGATTTGCGTGGTCGGCAGCGTCCACTAGGCTTAGTCCACAGCAGTCATCAACAACAAAGGTGTGGGTATGAGCCAGGTCGATTCAAGCGCAGGGGCCAGCGATATTCTGGTCAGCTTTCGTGGAGTACAAAAAAGCTACGACGGCGAGAACCTGATCGTCAAAGACCTCAACCTGGAGATTCGCAAAGGCGAATTCCTCACCTTGCTCGGGCCGTCCGGCTCCGGCAAAACCACCAGCCTGATGATGCTCGCCGGTTTCGAAACACCGACCGCAGGCGAAATCCAGCTGGCCGGGCGTTCCATCAACAACGTGCCGCCGCACAAGC
Source organism: Pseudomonas silensiensis (assembly GCF_050434865.1). Lineage (NCBI taxonomy): Bacteria > Pseudomonadati > Pseudomonadota > Gammaproteobacteria > Pseudomonadales > Pseudomonadaceae > Pseudomonas > Pseudomonas silensiensis. Next base: position 28,650 of record NZ_JBNDJH010000006.1, on the reverse strand, counting down.
GTGACATCGGCATGGTGTTCCAGAACTACGCGCTGTTCCCGCACATGACGGTCGCCGAGAACCTGGCGTTCCCGCTGACCGTACGCGGTTTGAACAAGAGCGATGTCAGCGACAAGGTCAAAAAAGTCCTGAGCATGGTTCAGCTCGACACCTTCGCCCAGCGTTATCCGGGGCAACTGTCCGGCGGTCAGCAGCAGCGTGTGGCCCTGGCCCGTGCCTTGGTGTTCGAACCGCAACTGGTGCTGATGGACGAACCCCTCGGCGCACTCGACAAACAACTGCGTGAACACATGCAGATGGAAATCAAGCATCTGCACCAGCGCCTCGGCGTGACCGTGGTCTACGTGACCCACGACCAGGGTGAAGCCCTGACCATGTCCGACCGCGTGGCCGTGTTCCACCAGGGCGAGATCCAGCAGATCGCGCCGCCGCGCACCCTGTACGAAGAGCCGAAAAACACCTTCGTCGCCAACTTCATCGGCGAGAACAACCGCCTCAATGGCCGCTTGCACAGCCACACCGGAGACCGCTGCGTGGTTGAGTTGGGGCGTGGTGAAAAGGTTGAAGCCCTGGCGGTCAACGTCGGCAAGACCGGCGAACCGGTCACGCTGTCGATTCGCCCCGAGCGCATCAGCCTCAACGGCGCAAGCGATCAATGTGCCAACCGCTTCTCAGGGAGGGTGGAGGAATTCATCTATCTGGGCGACCACGTCCGGGTTCGCCTGGAAGTCTGCGGCAAGACCGATTTTTTTGTGAAACAACCGATTGCCGAGCTCGATCCCGCGCTGGCCGTCGGCGACGTGGTACCGCTTGGCTGGCAGGTCGAACACGTTCGCGCGCTCGACCCACTTCTAGAGGCGCATTGATCGCCCCCCCTGCTTCAACAACACAACCCTGCACGTGGAGAGAACAATAAATGTTGAGATCCCTGAAATTCACCGCTTTGGTCATGGGCATGATCGGTGCGGCACACGCAATGGCGGCGGGCCCGGACCTGACCGTGGTGTCCTTTGGCGGGGCGAACAAGGCAGCGCAGGTCAAAGCCTTCTACGCACCGTGGGAAGCGGCGGGTAACGGCAAGATCGTGGCGGGCGAATACAACGGCGAAATGGCCAAGGTCAAAGCCATGGTCGACACCAAGAGCGTGTCCTGGGACCTGGTAGAAGTTGAATCGCCAGAACTGTCCCGTGGTTGCGACGAAGACATGTTCGAGCAGCTTGATCCGAAGTTGTTCGGCAAGTCCGAAGACTACGTCAAAGGCGCCATCCAGCCATGCGGCGTGGGCTTCTTCGTGTGGTCGACCGTGCTGGCCTACAACGCCGACAAACTGGCTTCCGCACCGACCAGCTGGGTGGATTTCTGGGACACCAAGAAATTCCCGGGCAAGCGTGGCCTGCGCAAAGGCGCCAAGTACACCCTGGAATTCGCTCTGATGGCCGACGGCGTTGCGCCGAAAGACGTCTACAAAGTACTGGCCGGCAAGGATGGTCAGGACCGCGCGTTCAAGAAGCTTGATGAGCTCAAGCCAAGCATCCAGTGGTGGGAAGCCGGCGCACAGCCGCCGCAATACCTCGCTTCCGGTGACGTGGTCATGAGCTCGGCCTACAACGGCCGGATCGCTGCCGTGCAGAAAGAAAGCAACCTGAAAGTTGTCTGGAATGGCGGTATCTACGACTTCGACGCATGGGCCATCCCGAAAGGTCTGGATAAAGCACGCGCTGAAGCGGCGAAGAAATTCATCGCGTTCTCGGTGATGCCGCAGCAGCAAAAGACCTACTCGGAAAACATCGCCTACGGCCCGGCCAACACCCAAGCCGTACCGTTGCTGGCCAAGGATGTCCTGAAAGACATGCCGACCACCCCGGAAAACATCGCCAACCAGGTGCAGATCGACGTCAGCTTCTGGGCTGACAACGGTGAGCAACTGGAACAGCGCTTCAATTCCTGGGCTGCGAAGTAAGCAGAGGGCTCGCCCTCCTGTGAGGGCGAGCTTTTGTGGCGAGGGAGCTTGCTCCCGCTTGAGTGCGCAGCACTCACAAAATTGGCAGTGTTAACAGGATTTTGGGGCCGCTTCGCTGCCCAGCGCGAGCAAGCTCGCTCGCCACAAAAGCCCGCTCCCACATAACGATCGAGATGGCGTTCCCATCTCTGCAACGATCAAAGATTTCCGGAGTACGCCATGGCCACCGCCATTCCCCTGAACGCGGGCACCGACCCCACCTTGAAGCAGCGGCTCAAGCACGCCGAGCGGATCAACCGCTGGAAAGCACAAGCCTTGATCGCGCCGTTGGTGCTGTTTCTGTTGCTGGTGTTCCTGGTGCCCATCGTGGCGCTGCTCTACAAAAGCGTTGGTAACCCGGAAGTGGTCGGCGGCATGCCGCGCACCGTGGCGGCCATCGCCAGTTGGGATGGCCGAGGCCTGCCCGCTGAACCGGTTTACAAGGCGACCAGCGAAGACCTCGCTGAAGCCCGCAAGAATCAGACCCTAGGCGACCTGTCCAAGCGCTTGAACATGGAGTTGGCCGGCTACCGCAGCCTGCTGACCAAAACGGCACGTGCCTTACCGTTCGCCACCGAACCGGCCTCCTATAAAGAAGCGCTGGAAGGTCTCGACGAACGCTGGGGCGACCCGGCCTACTGGCAAGCGGTGCGCCGCAACACCAGCAGCATCACGCCTTATTACTTGCTGGCGGCGGTCGATCACCGTATCGACGACCTCGGCGAAATCGCCCCGGCCACGCCCGATCAGGCGATTTACCTCGACATCTTCGCCCGGACCTTCTGGATGGGGCTGATCATCACCGTGATCTGCCTGCTGCTGGCTTATCCGTTGGCCTATCTGTTGGCGAACCTGCCGTCACGGCAAAGCAACTTGCTGATGATCCTGGTGCTGCTGCCGTTCTGGACCTCGATCCTGGTGCGAGTCGCCGCGTGGATCGTGTTGCTGCAATCGGGTGGCTTGATCAACAGCGGCCTCATGGCCATGGGCATCATCGATAAACCGCTGGAGCTGGTGTTCAACCGCACCGGGGTTTACATCTCCATGGTGCACATCCTGCTGCCGTTCATGATTCTGCCGATCTACAGCGTGATGAAAGGCATTTCGCCGACCTACATGCGTGCCGCGATTTCCCTCGGCTGCCACCCGTTCGCCAGCTTCTGGCGGGTGTACTTCCCGCAGACCTATGCCGGTGTCGGCGCCGGTTGCCTGTTGGTGTTCATCCTCGCCATCGGCTACTACATCACCCCGGCGTTGCTGGGCAGTCCGAACGATCAGATGGTCAGTTACTTCGTCGCCTTCTACACCAACACCAGCATCAACTGGGGCATGGCGACCGCACTCGGTGGGCTGCTGCTGTTGGCGACCGTGGTGCTTTATCTGATTTACAGCTGGCTGGTGGGCGCCAGTCGCCTGCGCCTGAGCTAAGGGGAGAACGAAATGCTGAGTCCTTATATGTCGCCCATTGAGCGGGTGTGGTTCTACAGCTTGCGCATTCTCTGCGGGCTGGTCCTGTTGTTCCTGATCCTGCCGGTGCTGGTGATCATCCCGCTGTCGTTCAACTCCGGGAGTTTTCTGGTGTACCCGTTGCAAGGTTTTTCGCTGCACTGGTACCAGGATTTCTTCGCTTCGGCCGAGTGGATGCGTTCGCTGAAGAACAGCATCATCGTGGCTCCGGCGGCGACGGTACTGGCGATGATCTTCGGTACGCTGGCGGCCATCGGCCTGACACGGGGCGACTTCCCCGGCAAGCCGCTGGTGATGGCGCTGGTGATTTCGCCGATGGTGGTTCCGGTGGTGATCATCGGTGTGGCGAGCTATCTGTTCTTCGCGCCACTGGGCCTGGGTAACAGCTTCTTCTCGCTGATCGTGGTGCATGCGGTGTTGGGCGTGCCGTTTGTGATCATTACCGTGTCGGCGACCTTGCAGGGCTTTAACCAGAACCTGGTGCGCGCCGCTGCGAGCCTTGGGGCTTCACCGCTGACGGCGTTCCGTCGAGTGACACTGCCGCTGATTGCGCCCGGCGTGATCTCCGGTGCACTGTTTGCCTTTGCGACTTCGTTCGATGAAGTGGTGGTGACGCTGTTCCTCGCCGGTCCCGAACAAGCGACATTGCCACGGCAGATGTTCAGCGGTATCCGCGAAAACCTCAGCCCGACCATCGCGGCGGCGGCGACGTTGCTGATTGCCTTCTCGGTGATCCTGTTGCTGACCCTCGAGTGGCTGCGCGGCCGCAGCGAGAAACTGCGTACCGCCCAGGTCTGAAGCCGCACTCGGTCAAATTGTGGGAGCGGGCTTGCTCGCGAAAGCGGTCTAACATTCAACATCTATGTTGACTGCAAGGGCCTCTTCGCGAGCAAGCCCGCTCCCACAGTGATTTATGGTGTTTTCGGGATCGTCGCTCATTCATTGGCTGAATAGCAGACAAACCCCAAACCCCAGCTACTCTTGTGCCCAGCTCCCCTATCTATAAGAGGCTGCGCACATGAGTCTTTCCTCTTTCAAAATCGCTCACAAACTGATCACCGGCGCTGGTGCCATCGAGCAACTGGCGGCTGAACTGACACGCCTGGACATCGACAACCCGCTGATCGTCACCGATGCCGCATTGGTCAAATCCGGCACGGTCGAGCTGGCGCTGGCGCAGTTGGGCGACCGAACCTACGAAATTTTCGACCGTGTGCTGCCAGACCCGGAAATCGCCATCGTCGAAGACTGCATGCGGGCCTACCGCGAGGGTGGGCACGACGGACTGATCGGCCTTGGCGGCGGCAGTGCCATCGACATCGCTAAAAGTGTCGCGGCCTACGCCGGTTATCACGGGGCGCTGGAGGATCTGTTCGGCATCGATCAGGTGCCGCGCAAAGGCCCACCGCTGATCGCCATACCGACCACCGCGGGCACCGGCTCGGAAGTCACTAACGTGGCGATCCTCTCCGACAAGGTCGCGCAGCTCAAGAAAGGCATCGTCAGCGACTATCTATTACCGGACGTGGCGCTGGTCAGCCCGCAAATGACACTTACCTGTCCGCGCAGCGTTACCGCCGCCAGTGGCGTCGATGCGCTGGTGCACGCCATCGAGTCCTATCTGTCGTTGAACGCCTCACCGATTACCGACGCGCTGGCCATCGGCGCCATCAAGCTCATCGCCAAGGCGCTGCCCAAGGCTTACGCCAATCCGTCCAATCTCCAGGCCCGCGAAGACATGGCCACCGCCAGCCTGATGGCCGGTATGGCGTTCGGTAATGCCGGGGTCGGCGCGGTGCATGCGCTGGCGTATCCGCTGGGCGGCCGTTTCAACATTGCCCATGGGGTCAGCAACGCCTTGCTGCTGCCGTATGTCATGACCTGGAACAAAATGGCCTGCGTGGAGCGCATGCAAGATATCGCCGAGGCCATGGGGGTGAAGACCGCTCATCTGAGCGCCAACGACGCGGCGGACAAGGCCGTAGAGGCGATGACCGAGTTGTGCGCCGCGGTGGAAATCCCGCCGGGCCTGCACAGCTTCGGCGTTCCCGAAGACGCCATCCCGGCCATGGCCGTGGAAGCGGCGGGGATTGAGCGCCTGATGCGCAACAATCCGCGCAAATTGAGTGCGGTTGATATCGAGAAGATCTACCGAGCGGCTTACTGATCATCGCGGCCACGTCGCGCGGGTCAAAGCATGAGGTATACAATGCGCGCCATCGTGATTCTGCTCAAAAAAGGTGCGTCATGCAGCCCTTCGTAATTGCTCCGTCGATTCTCTCCGCCGACTTCGCCCGCCTGGGTGAAGAAGTGGACAACGTCCTGGCCGCTGGCGCCGACTTCGTGCACTTCGACGTCATGGACAACCACTACGTGCCGAACCTGACCATCGGCCCGATGGTGTGTGCCGCGTTGCGCAAGTACGGCGTGACCGCGCCGATCGACGCGCACCTGATGGTCAGCCCGGTGGACCGCATCGTCGGTGACTTCATCGAAGCCGGCGCGACCTACATCACTTTTCACCCGGAAGCCACGCAGCACGTCGACCGCTCCCTGCAACTGATCCGCGAAGGTGGCTGCAAGTCGGGCCTGGTGTTCAACCCGGCGACCCCGCTGGACGTGCTCAAGTACGTGATGGACAAGGTCGACATGATCCTGCTGATGAGCGTCAACCCGGGCTTCGGCGGGCAGAAGTTCATCCCTGGCACCCTCGACAAGCTGCGGGAAGCGCGGGCGCTGATCGATGCATCCGGCCGTGACATTCGCCTGGAGATCGACGGCGGCGTGAACGTGAACAACATTCGTGAAATCGCCGCTGCTGGCGCCGACACCTTCGTCGCCGGCTCGGCGATCTTCAATGCACCGAACTACCAAGAGGTGATTGAAAAGATGCGTTCCGAACTGGCGCTGGCCCGCCCATGAGTGGCTTTGAGCAGTTGTTCCCGGGGTCTCTGCCGCGGCTGGTGATGTTCGATCTGGATGGCACGCTGGTCGATTCGGTCCCTGACCTCGCAGCGGCTGTGGATAACATGCTGCTCAAACTCGGGCGTCAACCTGCCGGCATCGAATCGGTGCGTGATTGGGTGGGCAACGGCGTGCACACGCTGGTACGCCGGGCCTTGGCCAACCACATCGACGCCGAGGGTGTCGATGAGGTCGAGGCCGAGCATGCCCTGGAACTGTTCAACAGTTTTTACGAGGACGGTCACGAGCTGACGGTGGTTTACCCCGGCGTGCGCGACACCCTGAAATGGCTGCACAAGCAGGGTGTCGAGATGGCGCTGATCACCAACAAGCCGGAGCGCTTCGTCGCGCCGCTGCTGGATCAGATGAAAATCGGTCGTTACTTCCGCTTGATCATCGGCGGCGACACCCTGCCACAGAAAAAGCCGGACCCGGCAGCGCTGTTTTTCGTGATGAAAATGACCAACATCCCGGCGTCGCAATCCTTGTTCGTCGGCGATTCGCGCAGCGATGTGCTGGCGGCGAAAGCGGCGGGGGTCAAGTGTGTGGCGCTCAGCTACGGCTATAACCACGGCCGGCCGATTGCCGAAGAGTCGCCGGCGCTGGTGATCGACGATCTGCGCAAGTTAATTCCCGGTTGCCTGGATCCAGCCGCTGAGATAACGTTGCCCGACGCTGCTCAACCCCCTTCTGGAAACGCCATCGTGGTGGTCACTCGCAAACTCTGGATGAAAGTCATCAAGGCCCTGGCCCGCTGGCGTTGGCGCGCCTGACTTGTTCCTGGCCGGCATACCGGCGCGTTTGCATACCTGACTGTTAGACCCTCAAGCCACGAGGCTACCCCATGATCCGCGAAGAATTCCTGCGTTTGGCCGCTGCCGGCTATAACCGCATCCCGCTTGCCTGCGAAACCCTGGCCGACTTCGACACGCCGCTTTCGATCTACCTGAAGCTCGCCGACGAGCCCAACTCCTACCTGCTGGAATCGGTGCAGGGCGGGGAGAAATGGGGCCGTTACTCGATCATCGGCCTGCCGTGCCGCACCGTGCTGCGGGTTCATGATCATCACATTAGCGTGACCCACGACGGCATCGAGATCGAAAGCCACGAAGCCGAAGATCCGCTGGCCTTCGTCGAAGCATTCAAGGCTCGCTACAACGTGCCGACCATTCCTGGCCTGCCGCGCTTCAATGGCGGCTTGGTGGGTTACTTCGGTTACGACTGCGTGCGTTATGTGGAAAAGCGTCTGGGTAAGTGCCCGAACCCGGATCCGTTGGGCGTGCCGGACATTCTGCTGATGGTGTCCGACGCGGTAGTGGTTTTCGACAACCTCGCCGGCAAGATGCACGCGATTGTCCTGGCCGATCCCTCGCAGGACGATGCTTTCGAGCAAGGCCAGGCGCGCCTGGAAGAGTTGCTGGAAAAACTCCGTCAGCCGATTACCCCGCGCCGTGGCCTGGATTTCAGCAAGCAACAGTCTGCTGATCCGGTATTCCGTTCGAGCTTCACCCAGGGTGATTACGAAAAAGCCGTCGACACCATCAAGGAATACATCCTGGCCGGTGACTGCATGCAGGTCGTGCCGTCCCAGCGTATGTCGATCGACTTCAAGGCTGCGCCGATCGATCTGTACCGGGCGCTGCGTTGCTTCAACCCGACGCCTTATATGTACTTCTTCAACTTCGGCGACTTCCACGTCGTCGGCAGTTCGCCGGAAGTGCTGGTGCGGGTCGAAGACAACCTGATCACCGTGCGCCCGATCGCCGGCACCCGTCCGCGCGGCGCCAACGAAGAGGCCGACCTCGCACTGGAAAAAGACCTGCTGTCCGACGACAAGGAAATCGCCGAGCACTTGATGCTGATCGACCTGGGCCGTAACGACACCGGTCGGGTTTCGGAAATCGGTTCGGTGAAACTCACCGAGAAAATGGTGATCGAGCGTTATTCCAACGTGATGCACATCGTTTCCAACGTCACCGGTCAATTGAAGGCCGGGCTGACGGCGATGGATGCATTGCGGGCGATTCTGCCGGCGGGCACCTTGTCTGGCGCACCGAAGATTCGCGCGATGGAAATCATCGACGAACTGGAACCGGTCAAGCGTGGAGTCTATGGCGGCGCGGTCGGCTACTTCGCCTGGAACGGCAACATGGACACCGCGATCGCGATCCGCACCGCGGTGATCAAGAACGGCGAACTGCACGTGCAGGCCGGTGGCGGCATCGTTGCTGACTCGGTGCCTGCGCTGGAATGGGAAGAAACCTTGAACAAGCGCCGCGCGATGTTCCGTGCCGTGGCCCTGGCCGAACAAACCCCGGACGCCTGAGCTCCCACAGGGAACTCACTAGCATAAAAAAACGCGGCACCTGTGAGGGCGCCGCGTTTTTTGTGCCTGCTGTTTGCCGGATCAGAAGTCCAGCGCAACGCCAACGGTAAGCCCTTGCTGGGTAAAGTCATCATCCTTGCGGAACGTGTATCCGCCACGCAGCGCCAGATCAGCCGTCAACTTGTGGCTGACCCCCAGGCTCACGCGATTCAAGTGGCTTTGCGGTGTATAGCCGTCCAGTTTGAAGTCCAGGGACGGCAGGCTGTTGAGCGCGATGTTTACTTTCTGAGTGTCATCCTCGTATTCACGCTCATACGCGTATTCGCCGAACACTTGAGTCTGCGCGGTGATCTGATACTTACCCTGCAGACCGGCGCCCAGACGTTTTGAATCGCGGGTCTGATCATCAAAGTTCAGCGCCGTGGAACGAGTGCTGTTTTCCGAATAGCCATCAACGTCCACTTTTGCGTAATCGGCACTGATGAATGGCGACAGGTGCCACTCGCTGCCCGGTTGCGCAATGTCGTAGCCAACCCGTGTGCTGAAGGCCCACAGATATCCATCGGTATCGCCTTTCTCCGCACCTTCGCTGGCACCCAGGTCGAATTTGCGTTTGAGGTTGTCGTAATCCAGCTTGCCACCGGTCAACGCGGCATCGGCCCACCAGCGATTCTGCTGGAACTGGGCGAAGGCGGTGGCCAGGTAGCTGTTGAGTTTGTAGTCCGAATCGTTATTGCCTGCTTCCAGGTTCTGCCGATAGAAACCCGCTGCCACACCGACGCGCCAGGCGTCATTGAGACGATAGCTGCCACCGATGTTCAGGTTGTAACCGTCGCCGTCGGCGCTGGCTCCGCTGCTTTGGCTGTCGACATCCAGATGCTGGCCGCCACCGGCGACAATGGCTCGCCATTGGCCGACCGCCTGCCAGTTCTCCCAGTCCGATTGCCATTGGCTACGCAGTTCATCCTGGTGCGCACGCAAGGTGGCGTGGGCCATTTCCGGCAACAACGTCAGCTCCCAAGGCGCTGCCAGTAAGGAATAGGCGTAGTCGGAAATCAGTTTTTGCCCGGCTTCGGTCGGATGAACCCCATCGTTATAAATCAGCTTGCTGGGGTCCGGGGTGGCACTGTTGATGCCATACGTAGGGTTTTCGGTGCAGCTGTTACCGCTGAAACAGGTCGCCGTCAGGTTCTGGCCGGTAGCAAAACCGAATCGAGCCGGATCGGCGAAGGTTTCCTGCAACAGCAGCGGAATGTTCAGCGGGATGATTTCGGCATCGATCCCTGCCAGTCGAGTGACCAGTTGCCGGTTGAAGGCAGAGCTCAGAAGTGAGGTGGGTGCCTGCTGGGGCGTGCCATTGATGGCGGGCGTCAAACCCAGGTCGGGCAGGAGCCAGACCATAATGTATCGGGCGCCGGCGGTTTGCAGAACCTGGACGCTGTTGGCCAGTCGATCCGCAGCGGCATTCGCCTGAGCGCCACTTTGTACTCGTCCCTGAAGAAAATCGTTACCACCCCCGGAAATGTAATACAGCGCATTCGGATCGGCGCTGAAGTTGTTTGTCGGCAGATAGCCCGGGCGGGCGCGTTCACCCGTGGCGGATACGCTGGTGATCGAGGTGAGGATCTGGTCGGTGCGGTAACCGCCGACGGCCCAGTTATTACCGTCCGGCAGGCCCTGGCTCGCGCGTGCCGCTGAGGTTGAAGCGGCCGTCTGGTCCGGTGAAAACCCGAGCTTGCCACCCAGCAGTTGGGTCGAGTTGGCGGAATAGACTTCGCCGCTGCCGTCCAGGTAAATCGGTCCGGTCCGGTTGGTGAAGCGCACCGTCGAGCCGGGAGGGCCGCCCGTGTCGGTAAACTGCCCGGCATCGTTGAGGCTATCGCCGAAGACGATGAAATTCGAATAGGGGTTGGGCGCCGCGATCGCCTGGGTGCAGGCCATAGTGAGCAAGCAGCCGGCAAGCGGTACAGCCAACGTCTGTCTGATCATGAGCAAGTCCGTTTGTTATTGTTGTAGTGAGTGAAACGATAGTGCCAAAAACTATAGGGCCTGTTGCCGTTCGGCGCGAACCCGTCAATTGTTTCAAGAGCTTCCATCGCCCCATATTGCACGCTCTGCCCAGCTAAGTTACTGTGCCGAGACGTATAAATGAGACCTTCCCCGTGTTGATCGTCAGCAAACTTCTGGATCAAGTCATCAAGGCACACGCCCGTTGGCGTTGGCGCGCCTGAATCCTTCTGCCGGCCCGGCCGGATCTTGACCGCTTTGCCTTCTTTACCCGCAAGACAAACCGCTTTGCAGCGCGACTCCAGCGACTGACAAAGTGCAGGACGCTGCGGGTAAATCATTCGAAGGCTGTATTCAAAGTCAGTAAATTCAAGAGGTTCTTAACGCCATGTTGCTGATGATCGATAACTACGACTCTTTTACTTACAACGTTGTGCAATACCTCGGTGAGCTTGGCTCCCAGGTCAAAGTCGTGCGCAACGATGAGCTCACCATTGCCGAAATCGAAGCCCTCAACCCTGAGCGGATCGTCGTTTCCCCCGGCCCTTGCACGCCGAACGAAGCCGGCGTGTCGATTGAAGTGATCAAACATTTTGGCGGCAAATTGCCGATTCTGGGCGTCTGCCTGGGGCATCAGTCCATCGGCCAGGCCTTTGGTGGCGATGTGGTGCGCGCCCGTCAGGTCATGCACGGCAAAACCAGCCCGGTGTTCCACGAGGACAAAGGCGTATTTGAAGGCCTGAACCATCCGCTGACAGTCACCCGCTATCATTCACTGATCGTAAAACGCGAAACCCTGCCCGATTGCCTGGAGCTGACCGCCTGGACCCAGCTTGAAGACGGCTCGGTCGACGAGATCATGGGCCTGCGCCACAAAACACTGAACATCGAGGGCGTCCAGTTTCACCCTGAGTCGATCCTCACCGAACAGGGCCACGAGCTGTTCGCTAATTTCCTCAAACAAACCGGCGGCACGCGCTAAGGACTTTTCATGAATATCAAGACAGCCCTGAGCCGTATCGTCGATCAGCTCGACCTCAGCACCGATGAGATGCGCGATGTGATGCGCGAAATCATGACCGGTCAATGCACGGATGCGCAGATCGGCGCGTTCATGATGGCCATGCGCATGAAGAGCGAAAGCATCGACGAGATCGTCGGCGCCGTGTCGGTCATGCGCGAGCTGGCGGACAAGGTCGAACTCAAGACCCTCGACGGCGTCGTCGATGTGGTGGGCACCGGTGGCGATGGCGCGAACATTTTCAACGTCTCGACCGCTTCCTCATTCGTAGTCGCAGCGGCCGGGTGCACGGTGGCCAAGCACGGTAACCGTGCGGTCTCGGGCAAAAGCGGCAGCGCCGATTTGCTGGAGGCGGCGGGTATCTACTTGAACCTGACGCCGGTTCAGGTCGCACGCTGCATCGACAACGTCGGCATCGGTTTCATGTTCGCCCAGACCCATCACAGCGCCATGAAGCACGCCGCCGGCCCGCGTCGGGAGCTGGGCTTGCGCACGCTGTTCAACATGCTCGGCCCGCTTACGAATCCGGCCGGCGTGAAGCATCAGGTGGTGGGCGTGTTCAGTCAGGCGTTGTGCCGGCCGCTGGCCGAAGTCTTGCAGCGTATGGGCAGCAAGCACGTGCTGGTGGTGCACTCGAAGGATGGTCTGGACGAGTTCAGTCTGGCGGCACCGACCTTCGTGGCGGAATTGAAGGATGACCAGGTCACCGAGTATTGGGTCGAGCCAGAAGACCTGGGCATGAAAAGCCAGAGCCTGCACGGTCTGGCAGTGGATAGCCCGGCGGCCTCGCTGGAGCTGATTCGCGATGCCCTGGGCAAGCGCAAGACCGAGAACGGTCAGAAAGCCGCGGAAATGATTATGCTCAATGCCGGTGCCGCGCTGTACGCCGCCGACCATGCCAGCAGTTTGAAAGAAGGCGTTGCCCTGGCGCACGATGCGCTGCACACAGGCCTCGCTCGGGAAAAACTGGAGGAGTTGGGTGCATTTACCGCGGTATTCAGAGTGGAGAATGAGGGATGAGTGTACCGACGGTTCTGGAAAACATTCTGGCCCGTAAAGTCCAGGAAGTCGCCGAGCGTAGCGCTCGCGTAAGCCTGGCGGAGCTGGAAAGTCTGGCCAAGGCGGCCGATGCACCCCGTGGTTTTGCCAAGGCATTGTTGGCTCAGGCCAAGCTCAAGCAGCCAGCGGTCATTGCAGAAATCAAGAAAGCTTCACCGAGCAAAGGCGTTATCCGCGAGAATTTCATTCCCGCCGACATCGCCAGGAGTTACGAGAAGGGCGGCGCGACCTGTCTGTCGGTGCTTACCGATATCGATTACTTCAAGGGCGCCGATGAGTATCTGCAACAGGCGCGGGCGGCGTGCAAACTGCCGGTGATCCGCAAGGACTTCATGATCGATCCATACCAGATCGTTGAAGCCCGAGCGTTGGGCGCCGACTGCGTGCTGTTGATCGTCTCCGCACTGGATGACGTGAAAATGGCCGAGCTGGCTGCCGTCGCCAAAAGCGTCGGCCTCGATGTACTGGTAGAAGTTCACGATGGCGACGAGCTGGAGCGGGCCTTGAAAACCCTCGACACTCCGTTGGTCGGCGTGAACAACCGCAACCTGCACACCTTCGAAGTCAATCTGGAAACCACCCTCGATCTGTTGCCGCGTATCCCGCGTGATCGCTTGGTGATCACCGAAAGTGGCATTCTCAACCGGGCCGATGTCGAACTGATGGAAATCAGCGATGTGTACGCGTTCCTGGTGGGCGAAGCGTTCATGCGCGCCGAAAGCCCGGGCACCGAACTGCAGCGTCTGTTCTTTCCTGAGCGTGGTATCGCGGTGAGCGGTTCTACACTCGACTGAACGTGACTTAATGAAGAAGCCGGCGATGCCGGCTTTTTTATACCCCAAACAAAGGATGCCTACTGCCATGACCCAGCCCATCGCCTTGACCGTCGAAGCCGGCCTGCTCGCCGAACAGGATCTGTTGGCCCATGTGTGCACCGGCGATTCGGAGTTTGGCCTGCTGTTCTGGCAACCCAGTGATAAGGCGCTGGTCATGCCGCGAAGGTTGAATCGTCTGCCAGGGTTCGAGGCCGCGTGCGAGGTGTCGGCTGCGGCAGGTTGGCCGGTGTTGTTGCGTGAGACCGGCGGTGAACCGGTGCCGCAATCGGCCTCGACGATCAACATCGCACTGGTCTACGCGCCACCGCGTAGCGAGGGTGACCAGAACCGCATCGAAACCGGTTATCGCCGGCTTTGCGATCCGATTTGTCAGTTACTCGATGAGTTGGGCGGCGTTTCGTCTTTGGGTGGAATAGAGGGCGCGTTCTGTGATGGGCGTTTCAACGTCAACCTGGATGGGCGCAAGATGGTCGGCACGGCTCAACGCTGGCGCCAGAGCAAGGGCGGTACGCGTCCGGTAGGGTTGGTGCACGGTGCTTTGTTGCTCGATAACGAGCGTGAGTCGATGGTTGCGGCGGTTAACCGGTTCAATGAAGCCTGTGGCCTGGAGCAGCGAGTTCGCGCCGAGAGCCACATTGCTCTTCATGAAAAATATGCAGCACCTGATGCATTAGGGCGACTCGACACGTTGTACCGCCACTTGCTGGCAGACATGTTCAGGGTTTAGCGCGTACCGAAGACCACCATGGTCTTGCCTTTGACGTCCACCAGGTTGCGTTCTTCCAGGTCCTTGAGAACGCGACCAACCATCTCACGTGAACAACCGACAATCCGCCCGATCTCCTGACGGGTCACTTTGATCTGCATGCCGTCGGGATGGGTCATTGCATCTGGCTGCTTGCACAGTTCCAGCAGGCAGCGTGCGACGCGGCCGGTAACGTCGAAGAAGGCAAGGTCACCCACTTTGCGGGTGGTGTTGCGCAGGCGCTGTGCGATTTGTCCGCTGAGCACGTAAAGAATGTCTGGATCCTGTTGGGACAGCTCGCGGAATTTCGCGTAGCTGATCTCGGCGACTTCGCATTCGATCTTGGCGCGCACCCAAGCGCTGCGTTCCTGTTCCAGGCCGGCCTGTTCGAACAGGCCCAACTCGCCGAAAAAGTCTCCGGAGTTCAGGTAGGCAATGATCATTTCGCGACCGTCGTCATCCTCGATCAGGATGGTGACCGAACCCTTGATAATGAAGAACAGCGTGTCCGAGCGGTCGCCGGCACAAATGATGTTGCTTTTGGCCGCATAACGACGGCGCTGGCAGTGCATCAGCAGCTTGTCGAGGTTCTTGATTTTGGGTGTTGGGGTAGTAGCAACCATGGTTGTATCCCGAAAAGACTTCACGGTGTGTTTGGTTTTCTTATGAGCCGATGAGGTTGCTACAAAGCTGGCCATGCGCCAGTGAATTGGCGCCAGCTTAACAGACACTTCCTGCAATATTCGAGAATTTACCTACAGCGCAGTGGCTTGCGTCGTAGGAAGGCGAGACGCCGTCAATCAAGGCCCCTGTGCTAAGCTGGCGACCCTTTTTTATACAGTGGAGTCTTGGCGATGAAGGCACGCATCCAATGGGCTGGTGAAGCCATGTTCCTCGGCGAATCCGGCAGCGGTCATGTCGTGGTCATGGACGGTCCGCCCGATGCCGGCGGTCGTAACCTGGGTGTCCGGCCGATGGAAATGCTCCTGCTGGGTGTTGGCGGTTGCAGCAATTTCGACGTGGTCAGCATCCTCAAGAAGTCCCGTCAGGCCGTTGAAAGCTGCGAAGCCTTCCTCGAAGCCGAGCGTGCTACCGAAGATCCGAAGGTTTTCACCAAGATCCACATGCACTTCGTGGTCAAGGGCCGTGGCTTGAAAGAAGCCCAGGTCAAACGCGCCATCGAGCTGTCTGCCGAGAAGTATTGCTCGGCGTCGATCATGCTGGGCGCGGCGGGCGTAGAGATCACACACGACTACGAGATCATCGAACTCGGTTGAATCGACATTCAACTATCATAAAGGCAGTGCAGACTGTGACGATCCCAAGCTCGCGTCTGCACCCGAACAGATAACTAAAATCGCCATCGCGAAGAGGTGTTGATCCGTCCTGCGCAGGTGCGTCGTTCGCATCTGACGGGCATGCTTGATCACGCGGCCGGTCCGCAACACACAGAGAGCGTCTAACGGTGAAAAGCAAACTCAAGCTCCACGGGTTCAATAACCTGACAAAGACCTTGAGCTTCAACATCTATGACATCTGCTATGCGCAAACCCCGCAGGACCAGCAGGCTTACGTCGAGTACATCAATAAAGAGTACAACGCGAAGCGCCTGACGCAGATCCTCACAGAAGTTGTCGATATCATTGGTGCCAACATCCTGAACATCGCCAGTCAGGACTATGAACCCCAAGGCGCCAGTGTCACGATTCTGATCTCCGAAGAGCCGGTGACCCCGACCGACAGTCAGATCGAAGAGTCCCCGGGCCCGCTGCCTGAAATTATCCTGGCCCACCTCGACAAGAGCCACATCACGGTGCACACCTACCCGGAAATCCATCCGGACGATGGCATCGCGACATTCCGTGTGGACATTGATGTGTCGACCTGTGGCGTCATTTCACCGCTCAAGGCGCTCAACTTCCTGATCCACCAGTTCGATTCGGACATCGTGACCGTGGATTATCGTGTGCGCGGCTTCACCCGTGACGTGGAAGGCAAAAAGCACTTCATCGACCACGAGATCAACTCGATTCAGAACTACCTTTCCGAAGACACTCGCGGCGCGTACCAGATGACCGACGTGAACGTTTATCAGGAAAACCTGTTCCACACCAAAATGCTGCTGAAGAACTTCGAACTGGATAACTACCTGTTCGGCGACGCCACCAGCAACCTGTCTTCTGAGCAGCGTGCCCAGGTGACCGAGCGTGTGAAACACGAAATGCTGGAAATCTTCTACGGGCGCAACATGTCGAGCTGATTTTCTGCGAGCAAAAAGAAAGGGCGCTGAACAGCGCCCTTTTTTGTGCCTGGGATTTGGGGGGATCAGATCCGGTAAGTACTCTTGGTCATGACCTTGGCCATCAGGCTCATGCCGAACTTCACCGGTGCCGGGAAGCGGAAACCCCCTGCCTCCAGCGCGCTTTCGGCGTGATGTTCTTCATCGATGCGCATCTGCTCGAGGATCGCCCGGGACTTTTCGTCCTCGGCTGGCAGTTGCTCAAGGTGTTCGTTGAGGTGTTTGCACACCTGATGCTCGGTCGCGGCAACGAAACCCAGGCTGACTTTATCGCTGATCAATCCGGCCACCGCACCAATCCCGAACGACATGCCGTAGAACAGCGGATTGAGAATGCTGGTATGGCTACCCAACTGTTTTATGCGTTGTTCGCACCAGACCAGGTGGTCGATTTCCTCTTCGGCGGCATGTTCCATGGCAGCACGCACTTGCGGCAGCTTGGCGGTCAGGGCCTGACCCTGATACAGCGCCTGGGCACAGACTTCGCCGGTATGGTTGATGCGCATCAGACCGGCAACGTGCCGGGTGTCTTCGTCGCTCATTTGCGCATCCGGCTGAACGATAGCGGGCGAAGGACGGTACGGCTGACCACTGAAGGGCAACAAAGTACGCATCGCGGCATCGGCTTGCAGCAGAAGGCGGTCAATCGGCGAGTAGTGACGTTGGGTAGTCATGCTGACCTCCGGGAAGAATCTCGGCGGCCAGTTTAACCCAATCGGCCGGGGAAGGTTTGCGCTGGGTCATTGCGTCGCAGGTGCTTGTGGGAGCGGGGTTGCCCACCCCCACAGGGTCTATCGCAATCAGCCCGGCGGCCAATGCATCTGGCGCTGACCCAGCACGTGCATATGAATGTGATAGACGGTCTGCCCACCCAGTGGATTGCAGTTCATCACCACGCGGAAGCCCTCTTCGCAGCCCAGTTCAAGGGCCAGACGCTGGGCGGTGAACAGAATATGTCCAGCCAGTGCCTTGTCGTCCTCGGTCAGGTCGTTAAGCGTGCGCACCGCTTTTTTCGGGATCACCAGAAAATGTACCGGTGCCTGTGGGGCGATGTCGTGGAAGGCCAGTACCTGGTCGTCCTCGTAAATGATCTTGGCCGGGATTTCCCGGTTGATGATCTTGGTGAACAGAGTATCCACAGCTGTTTTCTCCGTTGTTTTGGCTGGCCTGAGTGTAACCATGGGTTATGCCCGAGCCCAGCCTTTTACCTTGAGGGTACGATCAGCGCGGGCAGTAAGCCTTGTTGACCATGCCGGCAATTGTCCGGGTCAGCCAGCGCGAGCCGAGTCGCGGCAGGAAGGCGCGCCAGCGGTTGCGTCGACCCGGAATAATGATGGCGCGATTTTTCTCCAGAGCCCGCACGGTGTAGAGCGCGACTTCCTCGGGGCTCATCAGCATTTTGCTGTCGATCAGTTTGCCAGTGTCCAATTGCGCGGTGCGGAAAAACGCCGTGCGGGTAGGGCCGGGGCAGAGCACCGACACTTTGACCGCACATTTTTTCAGTTCGACGCGCAACCCTTCGGAAAAGTGCAGCACATAAGCTTTGCTGGCGTAGTAAGTACTCATCCACGGGCCGGGATGGAACGCCGCTACCGAGGCGACATTCAAGATTTGCCCGCCGCCTTGTAGCGCCATGCTGTTGCCGATCGCGTGACACAGGCGAGTGAGCGCGAGGATGTTCACTTCGATCAGGTCCTGCTCGGTCATCCAGTCCTGAGCCAGAAAAGGGCCGCAGGTGCCGATGCCGGCGCAGTTGACCAGCAAATCGATCTGTCGATCACCTTCCTCCAGCTCCAGCAGAAAACCGGACAGCCGTAGCGGTTCGCCGAGGTCACAGGCTCGGAACAGCACTTCCACGCCAAAACGTTGAGTCAGTTCAATCGCAATACTTTCCAGCTGATCACGCTGACGGGCCACCAGAATCAGGCTGCGGCCGCGCCGGGCCAGCGCTTCGGCCATCGCCAGGCCGATGCCGCTGGAAGCGCCGGTGATCAGAGCGTAACGGGTCATGCATTTCTCCATCGCAACAGCTCCGCGCCGGCGACGCAGGTGTCACGGGCGGGGAGCGCTGTTCATTCTTTCGCAGAGTCTACAGGGGGCTGGGCTTCTTCGGCTGCATCGTCGGCTGAATTTGGCGCTGGCTCTGCTTCCACGGCGCTTTGATCTTCGATCTCTTCGGTGGTCACGGAGTCACTTTCATAGCTGCTCTGGGTGGCGCTTTCGTATTCGCTCTGAAGGGTAGTAAGGCCACCGGTCAGTCCGCCGATGAACAGGATCGCGATTAACACCAGCCACAATGAAGACAGGACCTTGACCGCGGTGCTGTTGGGCGGTGGTGGCGCACCGTATCGATTGGCGGTGTTATTACCCGGCACAATCACCATCACGAACGGAAAGAGGCTGCCCACGAAAGGCACGAGGGTCAGCAGCCAGAGCCAGCCAGACCAGCCGATATCATGCAGGCGCTGGACACTGAACTGGATGCTGACGAACGCGAGCACCACGAAGAGAATAAAGGCCAGCAATCCACCGAGAATCAGGCCAGCGGTCGAGTCCGTAGTGATGAGGGCCAAGGCGAAAACGGCAAGCAAAGAGCCTGCGCCAAGGGTCACCAGTGTCAGGGACATCGTCCAGGCCAGATAACGCAAGCGGCCGATCCGACCCGCGAAGCTGAACGGCTTGAGTGTGGAAAACGCGGGCAAGGCTTCGCCAACGGTAGCCTGGGGTGGTGCGTAAGGGGATTCGGGATCTGCCGCAACGGCAGGGGCGTGTTCATGAACGTCGGACAGGTTCAGCTCGATCGAGGGTTCGGATTCAATCCGGGCATCGATACCGGTTTTGGTCAGCGCCTGGAGATAAATCTGCGCATCGACCTGTGACAGGTCGCGTTTGAGCGCAACCGGCTTGCCGCTGAACAGTCGCTCGATGGCAGCCACATCGCTTTTGAACAACCCGGCGAGATTGAGCTTGGCGGTGGTGGCGTCAACACCTGGCAGTAGAGCGCCGTCGAATACGATCTTGAAACGGTTTTCGCTCATTGCGAGGCATCCTTGTCGCGAGAGTGTCAGGGAGTATTGCGGGTGGAGTGTAAGGCGAGCCGGAATGGGCTGGCCAAGCTTTACTTGTCAGCGAGGCCAGCGCTTGGGCAGCACTGCCGCCAGCTCCAATGCTTTGCGGTACTCGGCATCGAGGCGAGCGACCAATTGATCGACACTTGGCAGGTCATCGATCTCGCCGACACCCTGGCCTGCGGACCACACGGTTTTCCAGGCTTTGGCTTCATCGCTGACGGGCTTGAGTTTGGAGCCGAAATCCACCTCGCCCTTGCCTTGCAGCGCTTTCATGTCGAAACCTGCAGCCTCAAGGCTCTGACGCATA
Organism: Pseudomonas silensiensis; assembly: GCF_050434865.1. Lineage (NCBI taxonomy): Bacteria > Pseudomonadati > Pseudomonadota > Gammaproteobacteria > Pseudomonadales > Pseudomonadaceae > Pseudomonas > Pseudomonas silensiensis. The sequence goes on along the minus strand of NZ_JBNDJH010000006.1, from coordinate 8,549 downwards.
AAGCTCGCCGGTACTCCCGACACCGCAGGAGTATGGACGATGTCTGCGGCTCTGGAAGTCAGCAGCATCTCTTTATAGGCGTCAGGCGCATGACTTTCGGTGGTGCCGATAAATCGCGTGCCGAAGTAGGCCAGATCCGCACCGAGCAATTGTGCCGCGAGAATCTCGTGGCCGTGGTTCAGGCAACCGGCCAGGAGCAGGGTCTTGTCGAAGAATTGGCGGATCTCGGCAATCAGCGAGAACGGACTCCAGGTTCCGGCGTGACCACCGGCACCTGCGGCCACGGCAATCAAACCGTCGACCCCGGCCTCAGCGGCTTTCTCTGCATGGCGACGAGTCGTCACGTCGTGGAACACCAGACCGCCGTAGCTGTGCACGGCGTCGACCAGTTCTTTCACGGCGCCGAGGCTGGTGATCACAATCGGCACTTTGTGCTCGATGCAGATTGCAAGGTCTGCCTGCAGTCGTGGATTGGTGTTGTGGACGATCAGGTTCACCGCATAAGGCGCCGGGTTCTCCAATGTCGCCAATCCTGCTTCGATCTCTTCCAGCCAGGCCTTGAAGCCGCTGCTCTCGCGCTGGTTCAACGCGGGGAAGCTGCCCACCACGCCATTACGGCAGCAGGCGAGCACCAATTGCGGATTGGAAATCAGGAACATCGGCGCCGCCACCACGGGCAGGCGCAAACGTTGTTCGAGCAGAGCGGGCAGCGACATTGGTAGTACCCCGGTGAGTTGTGCGTATTGAAGTTAGAACGGTCGAACCACAACCAGAATTACGATAGCCAGCAATATCAGAACCGGCACTTCATTGAACCAGCGATAAAAGACATGGCTGCGGGTGTTCTCGCCACGGGCAAAGCGTTTTACCTGAGCGCCACACATGTGGTGGTAGCCGATCAGGATCACCACCAGGGTCAACTTGGCGTGAATCCACGCACCTTGACTGAATATGCTTGGGTTGAGGGCGATCAGCGCGATGCCGAAAATCAAGGTGGCGATCATCGCCGGCCCCATGATGCCGCGGTACAGCTTGCGCTCCATGATGCTGAAGCGTTCTTTACTGACGGTGTCTTCGCTTTGGGCGTGATAAACGAACAGGCGCGGCAGGTAGAACAGGCCGGCAAACCAGCAGACCATGCTGACGATGTGAAGCGCTTTGAGCCACAGATAAAGCATTTTTAGTTATTCCCAGGTTCACGGTAGCGAAGATAGTAGGTGGTAGAGCGTCCGCACGTCACCTTGCCGGTTGTCGCAGAACGATACGGGCCCTATTATCGACGGCTTTCCAGTGGGTTCGTTGAGGGCAGGTTTATGGTCAAGGTCGGTATCGTCGGCGGCACGGGTTACACCGGTGTCGAACTGCTGCGTCTGTTGGCGCAACATCCGCAAGCTGAAGTGGTGGTCATCACTTCCCGATCCGAGGCCGGTCTGGCCGTGGCTGATATGTATCCGAACCTGCGCGGTCATTACGATGGCCTGGCGTTCAGCGTTCCGGACATCAAGACGCTGGGCGCTTGCGACGTGGTGTTCTTCGCAACGCCTCACGGTGTTGCTCATGCCCTGGCCGGCGAATTGCTGGCTGCCGGGACCAAAGTCATCGACCTGTCAGCGGACTTCCGTCTGCAAGACGCTGATGAGTGGGCCAAGTGGTACGGTCAGCCACACGGCGCGCCGGAACTGCTGGAAGAGGCGGTTTACGGCTTGCCGGAAGTCAATCGCGAGCAGATCAAGCAGGCTCGTCTGATCGCTGTGCCGGGTTGCTACCCGACCGCTACGCAATTGGGTTTCCTGCCATTGCTTGAAGCAGGTCTTGCCGATACCACCCGCTTGATTGCTGACTGCAAATCCGGTGTCAGTGGTGCCGGTCGTGGCGCATCTGTAGGTTCGCTGTACTCCGAGACGTCGGAAAGCATGAAGGCTTACGCCGTCAAAGGTCACCGTCACTTGCCGGAAATCCGCCAGGGCCTGCGTCGCGCAGCGGGCAAGGACGTCGGACTGACTTTCGTTCCGCACCTGACGCCAATGATTCGAGGTATCCACTCGACGCTCTACGCGACTGTCGTGGATCGCTCCGTGGATCTGCAGGCGCTGTTTGAAAAGCGTTATGCCAACGAACCGTTCGTCGATGTCATGCCCGCTGGCAGCCATCCGGAAACCCGTAGCGTGCGCGGTGCCAACGTTTGCCGTATTGCGGTGCATCGTCCACAGGATGGTGACCTGGTGGTGGTGTTGTCGGTGATCGACAACCTGGTCAAAGGCGCGTCGGGGCAGGCGGTGCAGAACATGAACATCCTGTTTGGCCTGGATGAGCGTTTGGGTCTGTCCCATGCAGGCATGCTGCCGTAAGGCTTTATCCTGCTCAGCAAAAAGGCCCGTCTGACGGGCCTTTTTGCATTCAGGGCTTACGATTGGGTTGATTGATATACCGTAACAATAGTTGACCGATTTTCTAGGAGAAGCGGATAATGCGCGTCATCACGCATTATGGCGGCGTAACGCCGGGAGATAGTTAGCATGAGCGTCGAATCCTTCACCCCCACGGCTTTGCAATTCACCCACGGTGCCGCGCACAAGGTGAAGAGCCTGGTCGATGAAGAGGGGAATGATCGCTTGAAACTGCGCGTATTCGTTACGGGCGGCGGTTGTTCAGGTTTTCAGTACGGCTTCACCTTCGATGAAGAAGTGGCCGATGACGACACCATTGTCGAGCGCGAAGGGGTGAGTCTGGTCGTTGACCCGATGAGCTTCCAGTACCTGGCAGGTGCCGAGGTGGATTATCAGGAAGGCCTGGAAGGGTCGCGCTTCGTGATCAAGAATCCGAACGCCAGCACCACGTGTGGCTGCGGCTCTTCGTTCTCGATCTGATCGCAATCACCGCATCACCAAGCGCCGCATGGCTTCAGGGCTCTGCGGCGTTTTGCTGTGTGCAGATTAAGCGGGGTAGATGGCGCCGAGTACGCGCAGGCCGCGGGCGCCAGTGACGCTGGGGCGATTGGCAGCGATGCCTTCAAGGCAGCAATGGGCCAGCCAGGCGAAGGCCATGGCTTCGACCCAGTCGGGGTCTACACCGTAAGCCGCGGTGCTGCTGACCTTGGCGTTAGGCAGCAAGCTGGCCAATCGATTCATCAGTGTGATGTTGTGCGCGCCGCCGCCGCAAACCAACAGTTCCTGAGTATCTGTTTGAGCGCCTTGCAGTGACTCGACGATGGTCAGGGCGGTCAGTTCGAGCAGGGTTGCCTGTACATCTTCGGCGGCGAAGGTCGGCAGCTTCGATAGATGCTGTGTCAGCCATGGCAGGTTGAACACTTCGCGGCCGGTGCTCTTGGGGCCTTTGGTCACGAAAAATGGATCACTCAGCAGTTCGTTCAGCAGGGCCGGTTCGACCTTGCCGCTGGCAGCCCATTGGCCATCGCGATCAAAGTTGTCGCCGCGTTGCTGGTGAATCCAGGCATCCAGCAGCACATTGCCCGGGCCGCAGTCGAAACCGGCTACCGGTTTGTCGGGCTCGATCAGGCTGAGGTTGCTGAATCCGCCAACGTTCAATACCGCGCGATTGCCTGCGCGTTCTTCAAACAACGCTTCGTGAAAGGCTGGGACCAGTGGGGCGCCTTGTCCGCCAGCCGCAACATCGCGGCTGCGGAAGTCGCTGACCACGGTGATGCCGGTCAACTCGGTCAGAAGGGCAGGGTTGCCGATCTGCACGGTGAAACCTCGCGCCGGTTCGTGGCGAATGGTCTGGCCGTGGCTGCCAATCGCGCGAATGTCTTCGGGTTTCAGGTTTTGTTGGTCGAGGAGGGTATGGATGCCCTGTGCTGCCAATGTCACCCAGTTTTGCTGAGCGATCGCGGAGCGGGCAATCTCGTCCGGGCCGCTGGCGCACAAGCCAAGCAGCTCGGCGCGCAGGGATTCAGGCATTGGGGTGTAGTGCGTGGCGATCAGGTTGATCGCCGGAGTCAGCTCGATCAGCGCTATGTCCAGGCCGTCGAGGCTGGTCCCGGACATCACACCTATATAGAGAGCCATGGCTTAGCGCTTGCTCGAAGCCAGCTGCGTGGATTTCTCTTGATCCATGCGCGCCATCAGCGGTTGGCTCTGTGCGAGGAAACGTGCGCGCTCGGCTTTGGAGATCGGATCGGCCATCGCCACCTTCTGGCCTAGTGGGTCGACGTGCACGCCATTGACCTGGAACTCGTAATGCAAATGCGGTCCGGTGGAAAGTCCGGTGGTGCCGATGTAGCCGATCACCTGGCCTTGTTTGACGCTACTGCCAGTCTGCACGCCTTTGGCAAAGCCCTGCATGTGGCCGTACAGCGTACGGTAGGTGTTGCCGTGCTGGATGATCACGGTATTGCCGTAGCCGCCACGGCGACCGGCCAACAACACTTTGCCGTCACCGGCTGCTTTGATTGGAGTACCGCGCGGCGCTGCATAGTCGACGCCTTTGTGAGCGCGGATCTTGTTCAGGATCGGGTGTTTGCGGCCCATCGAGAATTTTGAGCTGATACGGGCGAAGTCCACCGGGGTACGGATAAACGCCTTGCGCATGCTGTTGCCGTCAGCAGTGTAGTAGCTGCTGTTGCCTTGTTTATTGGTGTAACGCACAGCGGTGTAGGTCTTGCCGCGGTTGGTGAAGCGAGCGGAAAGGATCGGGCCATTGCCGACAGCCTTGCCATTGACGACTTTCTGTTCGTAGATGACATCGAACTCGTCACCCTGGCGAATATCCTGGGCGAAGTCGACGTCATAGCCAAACACGCTGGCCATGTCCATGGTCAGGCTGTGGGACAAGCCGGCGCGTGCAGCGGACTGTGACAGGGAGCTGTTGATCACGCCATGAACGTAGGCGGAGCGCACGGTCGGCTTGGCGGTAATGCGGTTGAATGCATAACCCTTGTCATTCTTGGTCAGGGTGATGCTTTCTACGTCGCTGACCTTGCTGTGCAGGTTGGTCAGCTGGCCATTGGGGCCTAGTTCGAATTCGAGTTTCTGGCCATGTTTGAGCTGACTGAACTGCTTGGCTTGTTTGTCACTGGCCAGCACTTCATGCACCAAAGCTGCTGGAAGGCCGACTTTTGCAAACAGTGTGGAGAGCGTATCGCCTTTAGAAACGATCACTTCCCTGTGGTTTGGAGACTTTTTTTCTTCGATCACAGGCGCCGGCGCGGGCGCGGCCTGAGCGGTTTCCTGGGGTTCTTCGGCGCTGTTTTCGATCTGCGCGAAAGGGGAAGCTGCTGGCTCATTTGTGGCCTGGACGGCCTCGGCAGCGTCTTGATCTTGTGTCAGTTGTTCAGCAGGGCTTTCCAGTTCAAGACTCAGGGTCGTCTTTTTGGCTTCAACATCACTGGAAGGAAATACCAGAAGCGCCAGGCTCAGAAGGGCGGCGATGCCACTTGCTGCGAGCAGGTGAGTCTTCGGGTAAAGCGGCGGCGCTTTAGACGATTCTTTGGTCATAGGTAATTTTTGACTTTGAAAAAGATGAATTGGAAAAGATGAATGACATGATGAAGATGAAATAACTGTATAAAATATAACCAAATCATCTCTGAAGCAAGTCCGCGAACGCTGTGTCCGTGGATTGGCGTCCGTGCGCCGGGCAAAACTTGTATTTGACGCGCGATCTTGTATGGTTGGTTCCCTTTGAATTCGAGCCTTGCGGGTCTGTTATGAAGTCGGTTGAAGAGCAGCTAGCGCTGATTAAACGTGGTGCGGAAGAACTGTTGGTCGAGTCCGAGCTGATCGAAAAGCTCAAGCGTGGCCAGCCGCTACGTATTAAGGCAGGCTTCGATCCGACCGCGCCGGATTTGCACCTGGGTCATACCGTGCTTATTAACAAGCTGCGCCAGTTCCAGGAGCTGGGGCATCAGGTGATCTTCCTTATAGGTGACTTCACCGGGATGATCGGCGATCCGAGTGGCAAGAGTGCGACGCGTCCTCCTCTTACCCGCGAGCAGGTTCTCGAGAATGCCGAGACCTACAAGACCCAGGTTTTCAAGATTCTTGATCCGGCGAAAACCGAAGTTGCGTTCAACTCCACCTGGATGGATCAGATGGGGCCGGCCGATTTCATTCGCCTGACTTCTCAGTACACCGTGGCTCGCATGCTTGAGCGCGACGACTTCTATAAGCGCTACACCACCAATCAGCCGATCGCCATTCATGAGTTTCTCTATCCGCTGGTTCAGGGTTACGACTCGGTAGCCTTGCGCGCGGATGTCGAGCTGGGTGGTACTGATCAGAAGTTCAACCTGTTGATGGGGCGTGAACTGCAGCGTGGGTATGGTCAAGAGGCTCAGTGCATTCTGACCATGCCGCTGCTCGAAGGTCTGGATGGCGTGAAGAAGATGTCCAAATCTTTGGGCAACTACGTGGGTATTCAGGAAGCGCCGGGTGTGATGTACGGCAAACTGGTTTCCATTCCGGATGCGCTGATGTGGCGCTACTTCGAGTTGCTCAGTTTCCGTTCCATGGATGAGATCAATGCATTCCGTGCTGATGTCGAGGCGGGGGCCAATCCGCGTGATATCAAGATCAAGCTGGCTGAAGAGATCGTTGCGCGCTTCCATGGTGAAGAGGCTGCGGCCAATGCTCACCGTGCAGCGGGTAACCGTATGAAGGATGGCGAACTGCCGGACGATCTGCCGGAGATCGAATTGACTGCTACTGAAGACATGCCGATCGCTGCTGTCCTTAATAAGGCGGGCCTGGTCAAGAATTCGGCTGTTGCGCGAGACCTTCTGGGGTCTGGTGGTGTGCGTATAGATGGTGAGGTTGTCGATCGCACCTTTATATACGTACTGGGCGCGACCCATGTGTGCCAGGCAGGGAAGAAGGCATTTGCGCGTATTACGCTCAAATCCGAATAAAGCTCAAATTAGGGGTTGACGGTAGATTCTGGAAGTCTATAATTCGCCCCACTTCCGGCGCAGTCGAAACGAAAAACTCCTTGGTAAACAATGAGTTACGCAGTTTTCGGCAGCGAGTGGCTTCAGCTCATCGAAGCCCAGAAGGAGTTGAAAGAGCAGGGTGGTTTGGCTCTTTTAACGATTCGATCTTCTCGGTCGAAAGCGGAACAAAAGAGGTGTTGACAGCAGCGAGTAACGCTGTAGAATTCGCCTCCCGCTAACGAGAGATCGAAAGCGCAAGTGGTTGAAGTTGCAAAGGAAACTTTGAAAACTTCGGAAAATAACCGCTTGACAGCAACAGAGGCTGCTGTAGAATGCGCGCCTCGGTTGAGACGAAAGCTCTTAACCAACCGCTCTTTAACAACTGAATCAAGCAATTCGTGTGGGTGCTTGTGGAGTCAGACTGATAGTCAACAAGATTATCAGCATCACAAGTTACTCCGCGAGAAATCAAAGATGTAACCAACGATTGCTGAGCCAAGTTTAGGGTTTCTTAAAAACCCAAAGATGTTTGAACTGAAGAGTTTGATCATGGCTCAGATTGAACGCTGGCGGCAGGCCTAACACATGCAAGTCGAGCGGCAGCACGGGTACTTGTACCTGGTGGCGAGCGGCGGACGGGTGAGTAATGCCTAGGAATCTGCCTGGTAGTGGGGGATAACGCTCGGAAACGGACGCTAATACCGCATACGTCCTACGGGAGAAAGCAGGGGACCTTCGGGCCTTGCGCTATCAGATGAGCCTAGGTCGGATTAGCTAGTTGGTGAGGTAATGGCTCACCAAGGCGACGATCCGTAACTGGTCTGAGAGGATGATCAGTCACACTGGAACTGAGACACGGTCCAGACTCCTACGGGAGGCAGCAGTGGGGAATATTGGACAATGGGCGAAAGCCTGATCCAGCCATGCCGCGTGTGTGAAGAAGGTCTTCGGATTGTAAAGCACTTTAAGTTGGGAGGAAGGGCATTAACCTAATACGTTAGTGTTTTGACGTTACCGACAGAATAAGCACCGGCTAACTCTGTGCCAGCAGCCGCGGTAATACAGAGGGTGCAAGCGTTAATCGGAATTACTGGGCGTAAAGCGCGCGTAGGTGGTTTGTTAAGTTGGATGTGAAATCCCCGGGCTCAACCTGGGAACTGCATTCAAAACTGACAAGCTAGAGTATGGTAGAGGGTGGTGGAATTTCCTGTGTAGCGGTGAAATGCGTAGATATAGGAAGGAACACCAGTGGCGAAGGCGACCACCTGGACTGATACTGACACTGAGGTGCGAAAGCGTGGGGAGCAAACAGGATTAGATACCCTGGTAGTCCACGCCGTAAACGATGTCAACTAGCCGTTGGGAGCCTTGAGCTCTTAGTGGCGCAGCTAACGCATTAAGTTGACCGCCTGGGGAGTACGGCCGCAAGGTTAAAACTCAAATGAATTGACGGGGGCCCGCACAAGCGGTGGAGCATGTGGTTTAATTCGAAGCAACGCGAAGAACCTTACCAGGCCTTGACATCCAATGAACTTTCCAGAGATGGATTGGTGCCTTCGGGAACATTGAGACAGGTGCTGCATGGCTGTCGTCAGCTCGTGTCGTGAGATGTTGGGTTAAGTCCCGTAACGAGCGCAACCCTTGTCCTTAGTTACCAGCACGT